>CAZZVA010000172.1:0-6710 GCA_964657345.1 uncultured Acetobacteraceae bacterium
GGCATTTTTCCCGGCGTGGTTCGCGACTGCTACGCGTTTACTGCCCGCGGTGCTGCAGCTGCTTTTGCCGGCTTGCCTTGCCCTACCCTACGTGTTGGTGAGCTTTGAGCACGGCATCTTTGCGTGGGGCTGGCTGGTTCTGTATATCGCTCTTCCTGTCGGGATCAGCTGCCTGCTGGGGTGGGCGCGCAGACTGGATCGCGAAGAACATGGATGCTGGATCGATCTTCTGATTCTTCTGCTGCTGGGCCTGGCGGTGGACCTGCGCTGGTTTGAGCCGGCATGGCCGGCGCGCCTGATCGTCTTCAACAAAATACTGCTGCTTGATGCCGGCATCTATGGTTTCACGACATTCCGTCAGCTGAGTGGCGTCGGATTTGATCTGAGGATCCGTTTCAGCGATCTGAGGATCGGTTTGCGGGAGGTTGCGTTCTACACGCCGATCGCCTTGACGCTCGGCCTGTGGCTCGGCTTCCTGCACCTGCATCCTGTCGCACACTGGGTTCCCCTGGCGCTGCGCCAGTTGCCGCTGGCGCTGCTGTTCACTTTCCTTTTCGTTGCAGTGCCGGAAGAGCTTTTCTTTCGTGGATGGACGCAGAATCTGCTGGAACGCCGGTTGGGCCGATATCCCGCGTTGCTGTTGACCTCCGTGCTTTTCGGACTGGCGCATTTTAACAAGCGCGCCGTTCATTTCAACTGGCGGTACGTGTTGCTGGCTGCGATTGCCGGGGTGTTTTACGGCCGGGCCTGGCGTCAGGAACGGCGGGTAGCGGCCTCGGCGATCACGCATGCGTGGGTCGACGCGCTATGGTCGGTGTGGCTGCGATGATGAGGCCGGTGATAGGCGAAGTAGCCCAGTCCTACCCGCATGCCATGCGTGATGTGTGCGGGTATCGCCACGGCGATGGTGATGCCGAGTATGGCGTGCGCCAGGGCGAGCGGGTAGAGGTTGCGATAGCGGAGGAAATGCCAGCAGCCGACCAGTCCCCAGATCAGGGTCAATGGGGTGAGCACCGGGCTCGGCAGATGTGCGACGGTGAAAATGCCGGCGGTGGTCAGTATGGCGTATGCAGGTGTGGGTAGTACGCGCAGGAGCCGCTGGAGGAAGAAGTCCATCATGAGGAACTGTTGCACGAAGGCCCAGATGGCGTAGCCAATGTAGGACCTGGTGAAGGCCGCGATGTTCGGCGGGGCATGCAGTGTATGCCAGTGCGTGGCTATCGCGATGGTGAGGCCGGAAAGAAGAGCGGCAGCGGCGGCGATCCAGAGCGAGCGCAGGAAATTCTTGGTGCGCAGGCCGAGGACTGCGGCGGTCTGCCATGCCAGTAACGTTGCTCCGGCGATCCAGAGGACGGGCAGCCAATACAGGAATCTCTGGTAGGGGCGCGGCGCCCAGAGAACGATGAGGATGAGCAGGTAGCCGACAGCGACCTCGAGCAGGGCACGTTTGCCGCTTTGCTCTTCGGAATCTGCTTTGCCCCAACTGCCCACGCTTTGAGCTTAACGCAACGAAGCTGAGCTATCATGGCTGCACCTGTGCCTTGCGCCGTGTGGGCAGGGCACGCCATCTTCTCCTCCAGAGGGGCAAATTATGGCAATGGAGCAGCAACCGCAATCGCATCTGGACGAAGTGACCCGGCTCATCCAGGAGGGCCGGCGCCCTGAAGATTTGAAGGGTCGAGCCCATCTCGCTGCCGACAAGTTACGCGGCAGGGTGCCGCTGGGCGTGGATGCTCCAAACAAGACTGTCCGCAAGGCGATTGGAGGCGCTGGCAGCCTGCTGACCGTCGTCAAATACGGAATCTTCGGGCTGCTTTTAGTATTGTTCGGCCTGCTCTTTCTCTGGGCAGGCAGCCAGGGTCATCCGGACGTGAAAGTCATCGCCACCGGGGTGGCAGTCCTGGCGGTGGGGATCTTCGCGCTCACACGAGCCTGGCGGGCGTGGCATATTCTCAAGGCGATTTCGCGGGCATGATCCGTAGAGCGCCGATCGTATGCCTGATGCTGTGCAGCGCTGGCTGGCTTTCTGCACAGCAGGTGCAGGCTCCTAGGCTTCCACCGATTCTAAACACAGGAAGCAAATTCGGTTCGTCCTATGACTGCGACAGTATCGACGCTTCGATTCTTGCTCGATTGGCAGCGGCACAGACACAGTGCCCTCTGGTAATCGTGGGCGGAGCAAATTTCTACACAGACCAGATCCGGGGGGACAGCCTGGTGGTCGCGTTTGACAAGGATGGCGCGATGGTTGCCGTCCACGATCGTCCGGTAGAAGCGACCAGCAGTTTTGCTGGAACGATCGACCACGTCGGCCAGCAGGACGATGTAGTGCATTGGGGACTTTGGCGCAAGGGTACGGTGGAGACGATTCCCGCTCAACCGCGCCACGCGGTCGATGAAAGTAATGCGATTCCGTATATCGTCGGCGTGAGTGCGACTGCGGTTGCCGGAAGCGACCGTTTTACGCGGCATCTGCGTCGACTTACCGCGCTGCCTGCGGAGGGTACCGCGAAGTACGTCCTGCTGGGAGATGTCGGCGTGGTTTCCGGTAAGGATATGCGCGGAAACGTCGTCCCCATCGGCCGGATCCGGAGCGCCGATGCCACGGTGAACTTCAAGGAGAATAGCGCCCAGGTGGATCTTTCGATCGAGGTTCGTGGGACGACTGAAAGCATTCACCTGACGCTTGAGCCACGGAACAAGATCCTGGGCTTCGACTCTGGAGCAGCAGGCAAGGGTAGCCCCTGCCGCCAGCCGACGTTTGAGGAATTCTGCCCCGCCGCCGCCGCGCAGTTCTACGGCCGGGATGGTGAATTCGTGGGCCTGACTTTGTCGTATGGCCACAATGCCGTTCTGTCGGAAGCAGCCTCCGTTGCTGCCTATCTCAACAATGTGCCTGCTCAGGGGGCAGTTGTCCTGCGAAAGGATCAGACTGCCGGAACGCCCTAGGATGGGTACATGGGGGCGGGTTCCATCGGCGTGGCGAAGGAGGCTCCACCGCGATTCGGAGCTGTCAAAGTAAAGGGCCGGCTATTTGCCGGCCCCGTTTCAAGCATGAGTTGATTGGTGAGAGTGTCGCTGCCGAGATGATGCATTCGGGGGCGCAACGATCTGGTAAATCCCGTCCAGACTTTACCAGCGATAGCCGAAGGTAATGGGCAGGATCTGAGTCGAGGAGCTTGGGCTATCCAGCCATTCGTATCGTACGTCGGCGAAGATTGCGCCATGCTGTTCCGGATTGGGCTTCCACTCGACGCCACCGCCCACGTTGAAACCACCCTGGTTGCTGGAGTAGTGGCTTACGGTTGCGTTCCCATACTCCGGTATGTAACCGTAGAAGTAGTCATAGTAGTAGCCTTCGAATACCGGCGTATTGAAGGAGGTCAGCAGCCGATAGAAGCCTCCGCCGGCAGTGACATAGCCGCCGAAGTGGCCGCTGGTTTTGAAATTGTACCGGGGATCAAGTGTGATGGACCAGGCATGGGTGTTACCCGTCAAGCCATTGGTAGTGGCACTTGCGTTCGCTGTGGCAATCTGGTTGAGTACTGAGTTCTGGATACCGAGACGGTCGAAGCGATACTCGAGCAATGCCGCAAAATGCTTGTTGAAGTTATAGCCGCCACCCAGCAGGAAGTTGTAGCCGGTGGTGTTCTGGTTTGTGGTGTTGCCGAGCGGTACGGAAAAGCCGGCTCCGGCTTCGATGGCGATATGGCTGAAGGTGGAGTCGCCGCCGCGGCGCTGATGGTAGCCTCCGCCACTCGGGTACTGGTTCTGATACTGGCTGCGGTATTGCAAGTCCGCCGGAAGACTGAAAGCTGTAGTGGTCTGGGCGGCGTAGTCGGCGCTGGAACTGGATTGCGCAAAGAGCGATGGAGCCGCGATAACAGCCGCGAGGGCGCAGGCTGCTGCGCCAAGACGGTGGACAATCGATCGTGAAAACATTCCTACCTCTGTAGAAAGAAATTTGTAGCGCACGCTCACGCTAACTCACTTACATAGACACAACTGGGATGACTTTGTTTCGTTTTTCAGATGCATGGAAGCAAACAGGACGCTTGGATGCTGCAAAGTTGAAGCCGCGCGTACCTTCGAGCCCGCTTTGCGGTTCCGAACAGTTTGAATCACCAACCTGACGTGCGACCAACGGGAGCATAAGCGCCAGAAGGCGCCTACGCCCGTACGGCCAGTACCTCAGTGGATGTCGAACTGCTCTGGATGCAGGGCTGGATCGCTTTTGACGATGATGGTTCTACCGATCATCTCTTCGAGTTCACCCAGCCATTTGCCGTTGTTTGCTTTCAAGGTCTTCACGATCTCCGGATGCACTCGGAGTAATACGTCACCGCGCTCGAAGTGCTTCTGCATCTTGCGCAGTTCGGTATAGATTTCGTTGCAGACGGTGATGGGGCTTTTGACCATGCCGGTACCGGCACAGATCTCGCACTGCGTGCTGAGTGTCCGTTCCAGGGACTGCTTTACGCGTTTCCGCGTGATGGCCACCAGGCCGAAGTCGTTGAACTGGAGGACTTTTGAGGGTGCGCGGTCGGCCTTGAGGGCTTCTTCGAGTGCCTGCATGACGCGGTTGCGATTCTTGCGCTCGTCCATATCGATGAAGTCGATGATGATGATGCCACCGAGGTCCCGGAGGCGGATCTGCCGGACGATTTCCGGAATCGCGTCGAGGTTGGTCTTGACGATGGTGTCTTCCAGTCGGGCCGTCTTGCCGACATATTTGCCGGTGTTGATATCGATGGCGACGAGGGCTTCGGTCTGGTTGATGACGATCGATCCACCGGATTTGAGCCATACCTTCGACTTCAGCGCCTTGGAGATTTCTTCCTGGATGCCGAACTGCTCGAAGAGGGGTGTTTCCTTGGTGTAGAGCTTGACGCGGCGGACCAGCGTGGGTTCGAAGCGGTTCAGGAAGCGCACGATGCGTTCGTATTCCGTCTCGCTGTCGACCCAAATGGTCGAGAAGTTGTCGGAGACCTGGTCGCGGAGGATGCGCTCGACGAGGTTGAGATCGTGATAGATGAGGGCAGGTGACTTGCCGGTGTCGGAGCGCTGCTTGATCTCGGTCCACAGGCTGATGAGGAAGCGCAGATCGGCGCGGAGTTCTTCTTCGCTTGCGCCATCCGCCGCCGTGCGGACAATGAAGCCGCCGGGGGCAGTTCCCTTCTCGCTGCTCAGGATGCGCTTTAGTCGCAGCCGCTCCTCATCGGAAGAAATCTTGCGGGAGACGCCCACATGGTTGACGGTGGGCATGAAGACCAGAAATCGGCCTGGCAGGGCGATGTGGCTGGTGATGCGGGCGCCCTTCTTGGCGATGGGTTCTTTGGCGATCTGGACGAGGACTTCCTGCCCTTGCTTCAGAAGGTCGCTGATGACTGGCAGGTCGCTGGTCTGCGCGGAGTGGCGATGGCCGCCTCCGCCGTTGCGTCCACGCTGCCCGCTC
This sequence comes from uncultured Acetobacteraceae bacterium, assembly GCA_964657345.1. Classification (GTDB taxonomy): domain Bacteria; phylum Acidobacteriota; class Terriglobia; order Terriglobales; family Acidobacteriaceae. Next base: position 5,456 of record CAZZVA010000172.1, read on the forward strand.
CCGCGACGTCCACCACGCTGATTGTTGCGGCCGTCGCCGGTGCGGCCATCACGGCGACCGTCGTCGCGCCGGGGTGCCGGAGCGACCTGTGCCGCGTCATGCGCCTCGGCACCAGACTCGCCGAGGTTGGAGCCGTTGAAGAAGTCCTCTTCGGTAAATCCGCCCGCGCCGGACTCGGCACGCGCATGCGCTTCGTCGGCTTCGCTCAAGCCTTCCGGCACTTCCAGGTCTTCGGATTCGTCGAACTCTTCTTCGTTCTCCTGACCTTCCGGCTCATGCAGCCGACGCTGGATATGCTCGTCGCGCACCAGGTCTCCCAGCTGGGAGCCGACCATGGTGCTGTCGACGGTTTCTTCTTCCATCTCTTCGAGATCATGCTCGTCGGGATGAGGGTGTATGGGGGCGAAGTCAAATTCTTCTTCGTCGATAACTTCTTCTTCCAACTCGCCGTATCCCGGGGCAAAGGCATGGAGCGGCTCAGCCAGCGTGGCTGCACTGGTACCTGCAGACTCGACCGGAATGCTTTCCGCTGGCAGCGTTTCTCCGTGCTCCTGCGGCGCGATATGTTCCTGCGCCATCTGCTCCTGGTGGAGTACTACGGGCAGAGGCGCGGCGGGGTCAAATTCGCCAGGCTTGTCCGGAGTGGCGGCAGCCACCGGTGTAGCAGCCATAGATTCGGCTACATGCGAGGCGTGATCGGCTTCTGTTTCCAGTTGTGCCGCTGACTGGGCAACAGGTTCTCCGGTCTCTGCTTCTTCGATCGACGAGACCAGACGGAACTCGCTGGGACCGGAGTTTACGCGGTACGACGCGGAAGCACTTTCCGGCTCAAACTCCGGCTCGTCGCCTTCTACTTCTTCCTGCTGGAGCGGCACCGGCGGCGTGGCAGCGATGTGCGGGGCGGCTGGGCTTTCCTGCAGCGGCGCACTCTCCTGCTGGGTCCAGTCATGGGGCGGAGCCAGCACAGGGGGTTCCCCCGGGACGTGATCCTGATGCCTGGTGCCGTCATGGAACGATGCGGAAACATCCTCGAAGGTCACACCCTGGGGTGTATGCACAGCATGCAGGATTTCGATGGGGCCCGCGTGGCTGGCTGAGGCAGTCTCTGCCTCTGGTTCAGCGGGTTCGGCGGCAAGCGTGTGGTCCTGATAATGCCCGGAGAACTGGCCGGCATTCTGCGATGGCGAAAAAGAGGTCGGGGCTGTGGCGGGGTCAGCGGATGCCGGATCGGCGGACACTGATGCGGCGGACACTG
>CAZZVA010000173.1:0-2714 GCA_964657345.1 uncultured Acetobacteraceae bacterium
GTAGAGGTATTGCTGAGGGTGCTCGATCCAAGAGCAAAGAAGTTGACCCCGTACTGTTCCATGCGGGTGCGATCCACTTCCACGATTCGCAGTTTGAGTTCTATCTGACGTCCATGCAAAGCCTGGATACGAATGGCGTTGACGACATCCCGGGTATACGCTGTGGCGATTTTCACTGCCTGTTCCATCTCGACGTCGGAACCGACGGTACCGGAGAGATAGACGCGCTCTCCACGTGCCGTGATCAATATCGTGGCTCCCGGAAGCGCCGAATTGACTGCCTGCACCAGGCTCTCGGTATCCAGATCGGCAAAGACGTTGAAAACGGTGCGCCTGCCGGCAACGTCCCACAGGATGAGCGTGCTGACGCCGCAGCTCTTGGCAGTGATAATCTCTTCCCGCAGGCCCGGTGAATAGGATGAAAGCACCTTGCGATCTCCCAGGTAAACTCTGCGCAGCGGCCTGTCCGAAGTCAGTACGATCGATCGGCCGACGACAAGGTGAAGCGCCTGGGCAACGCTGTTTTCCTCAATCGGCGCCCTGGCGCTTCCCGTCCAGAGGCTGGCGGTCGGCGCCGGGGAGCCAGGTGCCATCACCTGCGCCTGCAGCGCTACCGTGAAAGACAGTGACGCCAGAAACAGCAACAGTTTCCTTGACTGCGACGACGCTCCGGATCTCGCCTTCATGGCTGCACTCCCGCCTTGAGAACTGTCGGCGCACTACCTTCGCTGTCACCATAGATCGTCTGAATTCCTGAAGTGGCCGGCAGCGAGCCACGATCCGAATTTCCGCGAGTGCGGGAGGGATAGAAACCTGACATGGCGGACAGTCGTTCGGCTGTCGTCATCGATGAGCCGGCCAAGTTGGCAAGAGAGACGGGCGCACTCTGAATCTGCCCGGTATCCAGCGAGTTACGCAATACAAAATGCACCGATCCCTGCGCACTGGCAAGCACGGCTCTCTCCGCCTCCATGGGATTGAGCAACAGGGTTACGACGGTGGCGGTTACGGGTTTACCGGATGGATCCGGCTTGACCTGTTGGCCCGCGGCAAGCACCTTCACATTTACCAGCACAGTGGCTGTTACAGGGTCAACGGACGATTCATTGTGGTAGGTCACCAGGACATCAACCCGCGAACCGGGAGCCAGAAAGCCGGCAACCCCCGCAACTTCATCCGAACGCAGCGCGACTGCACGCATGCCTTTCGGAATACCGCTGGAAAGGCCGCCGCCGGTGCCTGCTTCCGCCAGTTCACTTGCAAGCAATGGCTGCCCCGGGTTGACGGACGCAAGAATAACCCGTCCCAAGGCTCCATCCATGCTTTCGAGCGCCCCGCTGACTGCGCTCGCAGCCGGCCATTGCGTCCAGGAAAGGTCCGTCGCTTCAAGTATCTGGCCCGATTCCAGCAACTTTGCGGGGGTAACGTAACGGAGCATTGCAGGCTGACCGGCGGTCGTGGCCAGTTTCATTTTCCGGCCAAGCCCGTAGGTGCAGATGCCGGCCAGGAGGCAGGCAGCCATCAACGCGGCTGGTATGCGCCTGGACATGCTTGTCACCGTGCCATCTCGATTCCAAGAGAGATCAGACATCCCGCTGCAATCGGAACGGCAAAAGGGAGGTTCAAGGCTTCGGCGCTCCTGATGTTAAGTTCAGCATGATGGCGCAGGCCACGTTGATGGTGATGCTGCAGCAGGAGTAAGGTGTTTGCAATCGTGTGACGAAACTGCCGGTGGTAGATCGCAATCGACAGTGCGAACAGCATTCCGCAGATCAAAGTCGCGGAGAGAGTCATCTGCAGCGATTGCATTCCGGAGATACAGCCAACTGCCGCCATCAGCTTCACATCCCCTGCTCCCATTCCACCAGCCACATAGAGAATTAGAAAGAGAGAGCCGAGCACAATTCCTGCCATCGCAGACGAACCCAGCCCGCGCGTTCCTTCAAGCAGCCAGTGCATCGCAAGACCCAGGACAGCGGATGCCCCGGTAAGCCGATTCGGAATCCGTCGCGTCGCCACATCCCGTATGGCTGCCGCAATGGAAATCGCAGACTGGGCTACCGCGTAGCACATCTCGTTCGTCACCGGGTTCAGCACGGGCAGGCTCCAGAACTTTAAGCTGCAATCAAAGTTGGGTGTAGGAACATATGGACGCGGACTACGGCAACGATGCACAGGCGCCCCGGTGTCCGCCTTTATAAAGCGCTTGTCAACTGGCTGCCGACAGTACTGAAGGCTGCAGAAATCTTGGTGCTCAGGCTGGTCATCGCGACGACTGCACCGAGTCCTATGATCCCGGCGACCAAGGCGTACTCAATCAGGTTCTGACCGGATTCATCTTTGAAGAACATCACGAGCATCTTTACTGAAGTTTTCATTGACCCTCTCCATCCGTGCGACCCTGGCCTTGCTCGAATGTCGAGTGCAAGGGATGCGCCTTGAAGGTTTTATCGGATGAAAGGGGGAAAGGATGAGGGTTTGAAGCGGAGGTGTACCAGGACGGGACATATCCACTCTGAGAACATGCCGCATTCCCTTATTGGTGCTGATAACTGTTTTATAATCCCCTGGCTACAGCAAAGCGCACATCTCGCAGCAGCGCAGCTCAGCAGTGGCATACCCGCAGGTCAATTGCCGGGATCCCGATTTCTTCGGCTGGCATGTTTCATGCATCGCATCCCCGTGTGTGGAGAAGTTGCATAAAGTGGAGGGGG
>CAZZVA010000173.1:2724-6656 GCA_964657345.1 uncultured Acetobacteraceae bacterium
CTGCGGCCCGTCCGCTTACTTCGCTTTCTTATTCAACCAATCAGATCGCTTCGGCCATCGCGACACTGAACCACTTCTTCGGATCGGTCCAGCGCTGCTGGACGCGGAAGCCGGTGCGGGTCAGCATCTGGTTCACACGCTCAGGAGTAAATTTGTAACTATTTTCGGTGTGAATGGTCTCGCCGCGACGCAAAGAAATTTCAAGACCCAACGCCTGCACATCCACGGTCTGACGGACAAGGCTTTCGAGATGCATTTCAATGCGGGAGAGTTCGCCGTTCCAGCGCACACGGTGACGGAAGCATTGAGTGTGAAAGTTCGCACCCAGCTCGCGGTTCAAACGCAGCAGAACGTTTCGGTTGAATGCGGCTGTCACTCCGCGCGCATCATCATAGGCGGCTAGCAGGGTGGGCAGGTCTTTGACCATGTCAACTCCCAGCAGCAGGCGATCTGCCGGCGCCAGCTGGCTGCGAATGCCGCGCAGCACATCCAGTGCAGCGGCTGATTCGAAATTGCCGATGCTCGATCCTATGTAGAGCACCAGTTTGCGGTGCCCGTCAGCCTCGATAGCGCCAAGTCCGTCGGTATAGTCCGCAGTGCGTGTGATCACGTTCACGCCGTTGACATGCTCTTCGATATTCTGTTTTGCGGCTGCGAGGGCGCTTTCCGAGACATCGATCGCGTGATATTCCACACTGCCCTGGGCGCGCACTGCGGCGGCGAGCAGGATACCTGTCTTGGTAGCAGTTCCTGCCCCCAGCTCAATGATGGTTAGAGGCTGAGCAGGAACGCCGGATCTGGCAGCCGTGATGATCTTGTCTTGGTCGGATTCGAAGATCGCTCGCTCTGTCCGGGTGACATAGTACTCGTCCAGACGGGTAATTTCTTCAAAGAGCCTGGACCCCTCCTGGTCATAGAACAGCCACGGACAAAGAGTTTTGGGCCTCGCGGTCAGTCCGCGGTACACTTCCGAGCCGACCGCGGTGTAGGCAGCGGCGGGCAGTTGGGGCAGGATTGCAGTGTTCATTGTGCTTCACTTCTCCGAAGGGGTACGTTCGTCCTGTGCCAGGCGGATGCCGGAAAACTGCCATCGAGCCGAGGGTGGGAAAAAGTTACGATACGTATTGCGAATATGGCTTGCGGGAGTCACGGCAGACCCGCCGCGCAAGACCATCTGGCTCGACATGAATTTGCCGTTATATTCACCCAGTGCGCCTGGCAGCGGGCGATAACCGGGATAGCCAATGTAGGGACTGCGAGTCCACTCCCACACGTCGCCGAGCAATTGCTGCGGCGCCGATCCTCCAGCGTGGCCGGTTGCAGCGAGCGGATGCAGCAGCCCGCTTTCCATGAAATTGCATCCGAGGGCGTAGGGTGAGCCGGCACTGACATTAGCGGCGATCTCCCACTCTGCCTCCGTGGCCAGACGCTTACCCGACCAATGCGCGAAGGCATCCGCCTCAAAGTAACTCACGTGGCAGACTGGTGTGGTTGCAAGAGCAGAGGCAGTGGCATTGCCGCGCAATGTGAAGATGGTCCACTCGCGCGAATCCTGATCACGATGCCAGTAGAGGGGTGCCTGCCAATCCTGCGCTCTCACCATCTCCCAGCCGTCCGAGAGCCAGAACTCGGCACGTTCATAGCCGCCGTCTTCCATGAACTCGAGATACTCCCCACAAGTAATAAGACGGGAGCCGAGTTGAAAGGGACGTAAATATTCGGCGTGGCGTGGACTTTCATTGTCGAAGGAAAAGGTGTCGCTGTTGTGACCGATCTCGCAAAGTCCGCCCTCGTAGGTGTGAAAGGCCATCGGCTGAAGATCACTCTCGATGAACAGTTCTCGGGCGTCTTCGACGTAAGCCGGGTGCAGAGGATTGCTCCAGAAAGCGTTCTTGATGTCGTAGCAGAGTAGTTCCTGGTGCTGTTGTTCGTGGTGAAGACCGAGCACAACGCGACGGGCCGCTTCGTCAGGAAGACCTGCCTGCAAGAATTGCTGCATGGCTTCTTCAACATGGCTTCGATAGGCCAGGATTGCCGCTGCGCCGGGCCGCGAGAACGAGGCGCGCAGCTTCTTCTCAGGCTGGACTGAGAGCGAATTGTAATAGCTGTTGAAAAGCCAGTGAAAGTCGGGATGATAGGGCTTGTAGCCGGGCAGAAATTCCGAGAGTACGAACGTCTCGAAAAACCACGTAGTATGCGCCAGGTGCCACTTGGCGGGACTGGCTTCGGGGCACGACTGCACCATCATGTCTTCCGCAGTGAGCGGCTCGCAGAGCGAAAGACTCTGCTGACGCACCCTCCGAAACTGTCCGGAGATGGAACTTTCGAACCCTTCCTGACGGTGATCGTGGATGCTGGAGATGGATGGATCAGACGGAAGAGTCGAAGATGAGAAAGAAGACATGTGTGTACCTGTAGGAGAGCGTGGACCCCAAGCGTGTTGCCCGGCAAGGCTAACACCGTGATGACCGGGGAGAAAACTGCAAGAATACGTCGGGTAACTCATTTTTCACACCGCATGAAAACCTTGGTGTACCCGGGTATTCGATTCGGCTTGCGCCGGAAAGTTACGTTTCAATTGTGCTCACTGGTGCATGCGACACGATGACGGCTCTAAGCGCTTAACAGGCGGGCTAATCCGAAGGCTACAGCTGCGGCGATGCCGCCGATGGCAGCCGTCTGCAGGCTGCTCTTCACAGCACCCGTACCGGTAGTTTTTCCCTTCACTCCACCGAAGACGAGAAGCGCAACCAGGGTAGTGACCACCGATATCTTCAGCGCTGCATATCCATCGGCCATCAGCATGTATGGCAGCAGAGGGATAATGCCGCCGACGATATAGGACACGGCGATCGTAATGGCGCTGCGACCGGCACGCCCGCGCTCCGGCTCTTCCAGCCCGAGTTCAAAGCGCATCATGAAGTCGACCCAGGCTTTTGGATTCTGCTTCAGGGCTTCGAGTACCGGGGTCGCAGCCGGACGGTCCACCCCGTACGCATCGAAGATCTCGTAGATTTCCTCTTCCTCGTCGCGGGTCCGCTCGATGATCTCGCGCTCCTCCCGGACGCGCTCGCTTGCATAGTGCTGGGCGTCTCCCTGCGCGGCAAGGAAGCCGCCCAGACCCATGGCTATCGAGCCGGCGGCGATCTCGGCGAGTCCAGCCAGCACCACGAGATGAGTTGCATGAACTGCCCCGGACAAGCCGGCTGCCAACGCAAACGGCACTGTCAAACCATCTGACATACCAATCACAATGTCGCGGACCAGCTCGGTCGAGCGAAAGTGGTGTTCAGTATGGTCGTGTGGATGGGTGTGTGGGTGCTTGTGGTCGTGGGCCATGCGTGGGATCAGTATACCGACAGCATTTCGATCCCCTGCCGGCTGGACAGACCACAACCGAGGCTGCTGTTGTGCGGGTCAGCCTCGTTTGGAGACGGCAATTAGCTGATGTCGAAGACGTCGACTTCGGCGTTCTGCTGTTTCTTTGCTTCTGCCATCACAAGCCGTGCCACCTGGAAGAACTGCTTTCCCAGGGGCGAGTCTTCGCCGCCGAGAGCGACTGGCAATCCGCGATCGCCGCCATGCCGAACCTCGGGATCGAGTTCGAGCGCACCCAGGAAGGGAAGCTTGAACTGCTGAGCTGTCCGTTCTGCGCCGCCTCGGGAAAAGATGTCGATCTCATTATGGCAGTGCGGGCAGGTGAAGTGGCTCATGTTCTCCACCATGCCGAGGATCGGTACGTTCACCTGGTGGAACATTTCCAGTGCCTTGCGCGCGTCCTGGAGCGCAACATCCGATGGAGTGGACACGACAATGGCCCCGGTGAGCGGAATGGTCTGTACCAGCGAAATGACGATGTCGCCTGTCCCGGGAGGCAGATCGATGATCAGGTAATCCAGTTCGCCCCACTCAACCTGCTGAATGAACTGACG
>CAZZVA010000174.1:0-6641 GCA_964657345.1 uncultured Acetobacteraceae bacterium
TTACCGCGGAGTAAGTTAAACGAGAGCAGCTATCCCTGTCACCTGCTTTCTTAACTCGATGGACTCCCGACACACGTGCTGCTTCAGGTATGCTGCGTGAAGGTGACGTGAGCCGCGTGTCAAGGAAAAGTTGTTGATGATTCAGCTGCCGAAGTATGCGAGCGAGCCCTGGAAAGCGTTCCAGGTACGCCAGAGAAATACCGACGAGAAGCGCGCCGCGGTATTGCAGACGGCGGCGCACCTGTTTCTAGAACAGGGATACAGCCGCACATCGATGGGCGAACTCGCGAAGTGGCTGAAGATCACCAAGCCTGCCCTGTACCACTACTTCCGCAACAAGGAAGAGATCCTGGTCACCTGCTATCAGTATGGGATTGCATCCATAGAGAATGGACTCGACGGGGCGCTGGTGAGCCACGGCAGCGGGTTGGACAAGGTACAGGCGTATATCGAAGCGTATGCAACGGCAGTGGTATCGCATGAGTTCGGCCGTTGTGTGGCCATGCTGGATGACAGCTCGCTCTCCGCAAGTGCGCGCCGGGAGGTGCGCAATCTAAAACGGCGGATTGATACATCGATTCGCGGTTTCATTGAAGACGGAATACGGGATGGATCTGTCGCGCCGTGCAATGTGAAGCTCGCTTCGTTTGCAATTGCGGGTGCCATCAACTGGATCGGCATGTGGTACCAGCCGGGTGGCCCGTTGAGCGCCGATGAGATTGGACGGGAATTTGCCTCCCTGTTAACACACGGACTCCAGAATGGTTCTCCAGATAAGGGAACGAATGGGGCACAGACTCTCAATAGTCGCGCTGAAAGGCCGAGGGTCGGGGCTGGTGCCCGGCAAAACAGCGAAATTCACCGGGATGCTGTCATTAACCCTCTTGTTTTGTAAAGGTTGACAACCGTTTCAAGCTGACGCCCAGTATGGGTTTGACTATCTTACCGCTCGTTCAGTATTCTGCTGCCGCCAGAGAAGTTGCGCGCGGGTCACTGCCATCCGTGCAGCCGTTCATGGCTTCCACGTCCTGAGACAAGACCGGAGATGAGAGATGACAACGATGGTTGCTGAGCGACAGCAAGAGCAGTTCTCTCGATGGAAGCCGGCTGCTGCCAGCTATCCAATTCGGCGTGTGGCGGTGCTGGGTGCCGGAACCATGGGAGCACGCATCGCGGCCCATGTGGCAAACGCCGGCTTTCCAGTCATGCTGCTGGACCTGGTGCCTGAGGGAGCAGTCCGCCGCAATGTCCTGGCGGAGACCGCCATCGAGCAATTGAAAAAAATGAAGCCGGCCGCATTTGTGGATGCGTCACTGTCGTCGCGCATTCAGGCAGGAAACTTTGAAGATGACGTGGCCAAGCTGAAGGATGTGGACTGGGTCATCGAAGCAGTCGCCGAAGAGATGGAGATTAAACGGACGCTGCTGGCAAAAGTGGCTCCGTATCTGCGGTCGAATGCGATCGTGACCTCGAACACGAGCGGCCTGCCGGTCGCGAAGATCGCCGAGGAGATGCCGGCTGAGTTTCGCAAACGGTGGTTTGGCACACACTTCTTCAATCCACCGCGTTACATGCGGCTGGTGGAGTTGGTTGCGACGCCGGATGCGGATCCGGAGGCCATCGCATCGGTCGCATGCTTTGCGGAGATGCATCTGGGAAAAGCAATTGTTCCCGCTCATGACACACCGAACTTTATCGCAAACCGTGTCGGTACATTCGCAATGCTGAATACGTTTCGAGTGATGGAGGCGTCAGGACTTTCGATCGAAGAAGTGGATGTGCTGACTGGATCGGCAGTGGGATGGCCGAAGACAGGAACGTTTCGCCTGGCAGACATGGTCGGTATCGATGTACTTGCTAGTGTCGCGAAGAACTTTGCCGCGAACATCACGGACGAGCGCCCTGATGTGACGCTGCCCGCGGCGCTGGATGCGATGCTGGAGCGCAAATGGCTGGGTGACAAGACAGGCCAGGGTTTCTACAAGAAGAGCAAGGGCGCGGAGGGTAGTGAGATTCGCGAAGTATTAAACCTGGAGACGTTGACGTACGAACCAACGACGAGGCCCAAGTTTGCCGAACTGGAGATGGCGAAGAACAATGACGCCGTTGCCGCGCGCATACGCATGCTTCTGGGCGGTGACAAAAACAAGGACAAAGCTGCGCGGTTTTATTGGACGGTGCTGCCGGAACTCTGGGCGTATGCGGCGAACAGAATCGGCGAAGTTGCGGACAGTATCGTTGAGATCGATCGGGCTATGAAGACCGGCTTCAACTGGGAACTTGGACCGTTCGAGATGTGGGATGCGGCGGGGGTACCAGTGATCGCCGATGCGATGCGAGCGAGCGGCCGCGCATTGCCCGCGGCTTTGGAGGCCCTGCTCGCAGCGGGGGGTACGTCGTGGTATCGCGAGGATGGCAGGGAGTATTTCGATCCTGCGCGCAAAGCATTTGTAGCGGTTGCGGCAGCGCCCGGACTGACCTCGTTGAAAGCGATCAAAGCAGCTGCAGGTGTGAAGGCGAGTGGTGGCGTGGTCGCCAGGAATGCCGGTGCATCGCTCATCGATATCGGGGACGGGATCGGGTGCATTGAGTTCCACTCAAAGATGAACTCGCTAGGCGACGACATCGTGCGTTTTATCACGCAAACACTCAAGCCGGATTCAGAGGGCGTGCGCAACTTTCAAGGATTCATCATCACCAGTGATGCTGTGAATTTCTCTGTCGGCGCGAACCTGATGCAGCTGCTGCTGGGCGTCCAGGATGAAGAGTGGGACGAGATTGACTTGTCAGTGCGCGGATTTCAGGGGATGACCAGTGCGATCAAGTTCTGCACACGACCGGTAATATCGGCGCCGTTCGGACTCTGCCTCGGCGGCGCAACGGAGATCTCCATGCATGCTGCGTTACGCCAGCCGCACATGGAGCTGTATATGGGGCTGGTCGAAACAGGAGTCGGCTTGTTGCCGGCGGGCGGTGGATGCAAGGAGATGACCATGGCAGCCGTCGAAGCGGCTACGATGGTGCGCGATGACCTGCGCGGTGAGTCGGTGGAAGTACATGAGACCATCAAGAGGGCGTTCGAAACTATCGCTCTGGCGAAAGTATCGACATCGGCCATCGAGGCGAAAAGCCTGCGACTCTTGCGCGAGTCGGATGCGGTCACGATGAATCGCGAACGGCTGATCACAGATGCGAAGGCGGAAGCACTGCGACTGGCGAAGGCCGGCTATACGGCTCCATTGCCACGCATGAATATCCCCGCGCCAGGCGAAACCGTGCTGGCGACGTTGAAGCTCGGTGTTCACCTGATGCGCGAAGGGAATTACATCAGCGACCATGATGTAAAGATTGCCAGGCAGGTTGCGAATGTGTTGTGCGGTGGTGCTGTAACAGCGGGCACTTTGCTGAGTGAGCAATATCTTCTGGACCTGGAACGTGAAGGCTTCCTGTCGTTGTGCGGCGAGAAGAAGACGGCCGAGCGGATAGCGTTCACGTTGAAGTCCGGCAAGCCGTTGCGCAACTAAATTTGGCGCCCGCTTCAGGTTTAGAAGAAGTTGGAGTCGGTATGAGAGAAGCAGTCGTCGTAAGTGCAGTGCGAACGGCAGTCGGCAAGGCGCCAAAGGGAACGCTTCGTTCCACCAGGCCGGATGACCTTGGAGCTGCTGCAGTACGGGGTGCGCTGGATCGCGTGCCGCAACTGGATGCCAGGGAAGTAGAGGATGTGATCATCGGTTGCGCCATGCCTGAGGCAGAACAGGGCATGAATATGGCGCGGATTGTTTCGCTGCGTGCTCAACTGCCAGTGGAAGCGTCGGCGATGACGATCAATCGTTACTGTGCGTCGGGACTGCAATCGATCGCCCTGGCGGCTGATCGAATCCGCGGCGGCGGTGCAGATGTCATTGTGGCGGGCGGTGCGGAGTCGATGTCCTTCGTGCCCTTTGGCGGTAACAAGGTGGCCGTGAACCCCTGGCTTGTAGACAACTACCCAGGGTCGTATCTTTCGATGGGTCTGACGGCAGAGCGAGTGGCAGCGCATTACGGAATCAGTCGTGAGGAGTCTGACGCGTTTGCGCTGGAGAGCCATCAGCGCGCCCTGAAGGCTGTAGCGGCCGGCAACTTTGAGGATGAGATCGTTCCGGTGAACGTAACGACAACTGTGATGAATGGTGGCGGCAGGCCTTCGCAGAAAAGCACAGAGTTCAAGGTCGACGAGGGTCCGCGTGCCGACACATCTGCCGAGGCTTTGGCCAGGCTGCGGCCGGCATTCAGCGCAAAAGGAGTGGTCACAGCTGGCAATTCGTCACAGACTTCGGATGGCGCGGCAGCAGCAGTCATCATGTCGGACGAGCGGGCCAAGGCTTTGGGGATTGCGCCACTCTTGCGGTTTGTGTCGTTTGCGTACGCAGGATGCCTGCCGGAAGAGATGGGCATCGGCCCGGTGTATGCCATTCCGAAGGCGCTGAAGCTGGCCGGGTTAAAGCTTGAAGACATGGACGTAATTGAGTTGAACGAAGCTTTCGCAGCACAGTCTCTGGCCGTGATCAAGACACTGGGGCTCGACCGGGCGAAGGTGAATGTCAATGGCGGCGCGATCGCCCTGGGGCATCCCCTCGGCTGCACGGGAGCGAAGCTGACGGCGACCATTCTGCGCGAACTGAAACGCATCAAGGGCCGTTATGGACTGGTGACAATGTGCGTGGGCGGCGGCATGGGTGCAGCCGGGATCTTTGAGAATCTGCAAAATTAGTTTCGGATAGCAGGGCGAAAGCTCCAAGGGAGTGAAGCAATGGCGACAGCAATAGCACCGGTAGTGACAAAGCGGCTGAATGGTGGGAGCTTCCTGATTGAGGATTGCACTGCGGCAGATATTTTCACGCTGGAAGATTTAACGTCGGAGCAGGTGCAGGTGGCACAAACCACCGCCGATTTTGCAGCAAAAGAGATCCTCGCGAACGCGGAAGCAATCGAAGAGAAGCAGTTCGACGTAACACGGCGGCTGATGATACGGGCCGGAGAACTTGGACTGCTGAGTGTGGATGTGCCGGAGGAGTTCGGCGGTCTCGAGATGGACAAGGTAACGTCTGCTTTGATCGCTGATCGAATCTCAGTGAGCGGCAGTTTCTCTGTCGTGTTCAGTGCGCATACGGGCATAGGCATGCTGCCATTGATCTGGTATGGCACGCTGGCGCAGAAAAAAAAGTACCTGGAGAAGTTGTCGACAGGTGAGTGGATCTCCTCGTATGCGCTGTCAGAGGCGTCGTCAGGCTCGGATGCCATGAATATCCGCACGTCGGCGAAGTTGACAGAAGATGGCAGGCACTATCTGCTGAACGGCGAGAAGATGTGGATCTCGAACGCAGGAATGGCGAACCTTTTCACCGTCTTTGCGAAGATCGATGGAGAAAAATTCTCCGCGTTCCTGATCGAAAAAGGCACACCAGGATTGACCGTGGGACCAGAAGAACACAAGCTGGGGATCCGCGGATCGTCTACGTGTCCCTTGATTCTGCAGGATTGCAAGGTGCCGGTTGAGAATGTGCTGGGTGAGATCGGCAAAGGCCATCACATTGCCTTCAACATTCTGAATGTGGGGCGTTACAAGCTGGGTGCAGCAGCCATCGGTGCTTCCAAGTATGCGCTCCGCAATGGATTGAAGTATGGAAAGGACCGCGTGGCCTTCGGTAAACCGGTGACCTCATTCGGGCTCATCCAGGAAAAGATTGCTGCGAGTGCGGCTGGTATTTATGCGGGTGAGGCGCTGGTGTATCGCGTGGTGGGCGCGATCGATGCCGCCCTGGCGGAGTTGGACAAGAACTCAGAGAACATGGCGCGCGAGGTGCAGAAGCGCATTGAGGAGTACGCGGTGGAGTGTTCCGTCGTGAAGGTGTGGGCATCAGAAATGCTGGAGCGCGTGGTCGATGAGATGCTGCAGATCCACGGCGGCTATGGCTACGTTGAGGAGTTTCCCGCAGAGCGCAGCTACCGCGATGCACGCATCAACAAAATCTTTGAAGGCACGAATGAAATCAACCGGCTGATTACGACAGGCTGGATGATGAAGCGTGCAATGCAGGGACGACTTGCGCTACTGCCTGCAATCCAGAAGGTGATGGATGAAGTCATGGCGGGACCATCGCCACGCAGTGAAGAGGCGGGCGAGCTTGCCCCCCAGCGTGCCCTTCTGGCGAATGCCAAGAAACTCGGATTGTTCTGTGCCGGCGCAGCCTCCCAGAAATTCGGAACTGCCTTGGGCGAGGAGCAGGAAGTGATGGGCGCGCTGGCTGACATCATCAGCGAAGTGCTGGTGCTGGAGTCGACGATCCTGCGAACGGAGAAGCTGAAAGGTGCAAAGCCGCTGGCTGTAAAGCTGACCAAGTACTACGCAGCAAGATCGTTTCGCATCGTAGAGAATGCAGCGGAGCGGGTCATCGCGGCAGTGGCTGAGGGCGATATGTTGCGAACACAGATGACGATTCTGCGGCGGCTGGCCAAGCACGAGCCGGAGAACATGGTAGTCATCGGTCGCGAGATTGCAACAGTGGTGACCGAGGCGGGACGGTTTTCGTTATAAGCAACTGCCGGCTATGCCGGCGGAGTGAATATCAACGCCGTGTACCAGAACGGATCGAAATTCACCG
>CAZZVA010000175.1:0-2602 GCA_964657345.1 uncultured Acetobacteraceae bacterium
GTCACGTGAGACTCGTCGATGAAGATCATGAAGTCACGCGGAAAGTAGTCAAACAGTGTCGGCGGCGGCTCGCCCGGCAAACGTCCGCTGAAGTGGCGCGAGTAGTTCTCAATGCCGTGGCAGTAGCCGACAGACTTGATCATCTCCAGGTCAAAGCGCGTGCGCTGGTGAATGCGCTGCGCCTCCACCATGCGGCCTTCCTTCTCAAGCTGCGCCTCCCACTCGGTCAACTCGCTGACGATGCTGTTGATCGCAGAGCTCTTCCGTTCCGGCTGCACCACGTAGTGCGATTTCGGATAGATCGGCAGCCGGGCGTACTTCTGCTTCACCGTGCCGAAGAGCGGATCGATCTGCGACAGGGAATCGATCTCGTCGCCGAACAGCTCGATGCGATAGGCCATCTCGTCATAGGTGGGATACACCTCGATCACATCACCGCGCACCCGAAAGGTGCCGCGGCGAAAGTCACCTTCATTGCGCTCGTACAGGATCTCGACCAGCCGCCGCGTGACATCTTCGCGCTTGATCTTCTGGCCTTTCTCCAGCAGCATCAGCATGCCGTAGTACGCCTCCGGCGAGCCCAGGCCGTAGATGCACGAGACGGACGACACAATGATGCAGTCGCGCCGCTCAAACAGCGACCGCGTCGCGGACAGCCGCAACTTGTCCAGCTCTTCATTGATCGTGGCTTCCTTCTCGATGTACAGGTCACCCGATGGAATGTAGGCCTCGGGCTGGTAGTAGTCGTAGTACGACACGAAGTACTCCACCGCGTTGGTGGGGAAGAACTGCTTGAACTCGTGGTACAGCTGCGCCGCCAGCGTCTTGTTGTGCGCCAGCACCAGCGCGGGGCGGTTCACCGCCTCGATCACCTTCGCCATGGTGAACGTCTTGCCGGAGCCGGTCACGCCCAGCAGCACCTGGTGCTTTTCGCCATCGCGCAGGCCGGCAGTCAGTTCGGCGATGGCGCGGGGCTGATCGCCCTGCGGCTTGTACTCGGTGCTCAACTGAAAGTCCATCCTTACAGGATAACTTCTGGGGACGGAACGATTATGGCCGCGGCAACGTAACTGTGTTCGCAGAACGCGGGTGGTGGTACTCTTCCTGCGAAACCACAATCTTCAGAATCGCCTCTCAGGAGACGCCATGGCCAGCACCTCGGTCGCCTTTGATGAAGTGCCCGTTCCGGCCTCCGCGCCGGAGGAGCTTGCCGGGCCGCCGCACGTGGAGCCGAGCTTTGCCCCGGTCTCGCTCCAGGAGCGGATCAACTCGCTTGACGTCCTGCGCGGCACCGCCCTCATGGGCATCCTGATCATGAACATCACTGATTTTGCGATGTCCTACCCCAACTACCTTGTCCCTCTGGGCTCGTGGCTGCCGGTGTTCACGGGTCCTCACGCGACCGCAAACACCACGCTGTGGATGCTGCGCTGGATCCTCGCCGAAGGCAAGATGCGCGCCATGTTCAGCATGCTCTTCGGTGCAGGCGCGGTGCTGCTGACCGATCGCGCAGAGCGGCGCGGCGGCGGAGATCGTGTCGCCGACATCTTTCTTCGCCGCAACATGTGGCTGCTGCTCATCGGCTTCCTTCACGGCTTTCTTATCTGGACCGGCGACATCCTCTTCTGGTATGGCGCGACGGGCTTGCTGTTCCTGTACCCCATGCGTAAGCTGAAGCCCAAAACGCTCATCAAGGCAGCGGGCTGGCTGCTGCTGGTTTGGATTCTGCTTGCCGGTGTCGGCCGCAGCATGGGCACCTACTTCACAGAAAAGGGCGGCAGAGATGCCATCGCCGCGGTCCACGCCGGAAAAACGCTCACGGAGAAGCAGCGCGGCGCGATCGTCTCCAAGGTAGAGGCAGACAAGGGATGGGCTCCCCTGCGCATCGACACGGAGAAGTCCATCGCCGATCACCACGGCTACGCCAAGGCATTCGCTGCCGACGCAAAGGCCACCTTCCAGACCGATGGGGCCATCTTCTTCGCCTTCCCGGACGTGCTCATCTTCATGATGCTCGGCATGGCGCTGTACAAGAACGGCTTCCTGACCGGCGCCCAACCCACGGGCGTCTACGTGAAGACAGCCATCATCGGCTACGCGATTGCGCTGCCACTCACCACGGTCGCCGTCATCGAAGCCTGGCGCAGCGGCTTCGAGATCGTGAAGTCCACCATCTGGCTGTTCGGTCCATACGACATCATGCGAGTCAGCGGAGCGCTGGCAACCGTGTCCACCATCCTGCTCATCGTCCGCGCAGGCGCTCTCAAGTGGCTCACCAAACGAATCGCGGCCGTCGGGCAGATGGCGCTGAGCAACTATCTGCTCACCAGCATCACCTGCCAGTTCCTCTTCGTCTGGGGACCGACCCACTGGTACCAGTACCTGGCCTATTACAAGCTCTACTATGTCGTGGCCGGCGTCTGGGCGCTCAACCTTGTGTGGAGTTCGATCTGGCTGCGCTACTTCCAGTTCGGCCCGGTCGAGTGGGTCTGGCGCTCGCTCACGTATTGGAAGCGCCAGCCCATGCGCCTGCGGCCTGCGGCTGCACCGGTCGGAGCCTGAAGACGCCTTCGTGAGCGCTGTGTCTCGCTGGAGGCTAACA
>CAZZVA010000175.1:2702-6637 GCA_964657345.1 uncultured Acetobacteraceae bacterium
GCGTCCTCCTTATCGCAAGCCTCTCCACGCCCGCCATTCCGTCGCAATCAGTCAAAGAACAGCCCATGGCCGCGGACGCCCACCCCAGCTTTGCGGTTGCCATCATCAAGCCCTCCGATCCAGCCGATCCCCGCAACGCACACGGCTGGAGCTTCGAATCCGAAGGCCACCACATCCAGTGCCGCAACGCCACGCTCATCGACATTCTCTCCGTGGTTTACGGCCTTCAGGTAAGGCAGATCGTCACCACGGAGCCATGGCTGGGCAGAGAAACGTACGACATCACCGGTACGCCCGACGCCCCTGGCGAACCCAATACCGTGCAGTTTCGTGAGATGTACGGGAAGCTCCTGGCCGATCGCTTTCACCTGACTTCGCACCGCGAAACGCGTGATATGCCGATCTACGCGATCACCGTCGCCAAGGGCGGTCCGCGGCTCAAGCCTGCCGATCCCTCCGAGCCGGTCAACGCAGGGAACTCCGGTGGCATCGAGCGCACCATGAACTTCACGAACATGTCCATGGGGGAGTTCGCCCACAACCTCGCCCTCTTCGAAGACCGCCCGGTCATCGACCAGACCAGGCTGCCCGGCAGCTACGACTTCACGCTGAAGTGGACCTTTGAACTCACCGCAGAAACCCTGCCGGACGCCGCGCCATCCCTCTCCACAGCCATGCGCGAACAACTCGGCCTGCGTCTCGACTCCACCCGCGGCAAAGCAGAAGTACTCGTGATCGACCATGTCGAACGCCCCTCCGAGAACTGAGCAGACGTAAGCAATCGCTGAAGATCGGGCCAGTCCTGCAACTAAGCGGATCGTGCAGCATTCGCCAGGGCGAGATCTGCATCCGGCCGGCGCTCACCCGGATCAACAGGGTTCCGTGTGCCCTGGCCAGTTCCATAGAACCGCTTCAGACGCAGGAAGCGCTGTTCGAAGAGATGGTAACTAAGCAGTGCGACGACAAAGGAGCAGGCCATCTCAATGGTGAGGTTAAGCAAGTCTGCGAAGCGATTTGCTGACGTAAACAGCAGATGATGTTCATGCAACAGGGCTGCTACTGGAATGTGCAGCATGTAAAGGCCATAGCTGTATTTGCCGAACGTCTTTAGGACGCGAATGTTCAGGAACATCTTCCAGTGCGAAGATCCTTGCGGCAACACCGCGAGCAGCAACGCCGATGCAGAAAAGGCACCGATACAGGTAAATCCCGCGGTCAGTGTCAAAGGATCAAGCAGCACAGCGTGCCGCCAAAGCACGATGAGGGCGACAGGAACCGCGCTGAGCTGGAATGCACGTACCGCGATGGTACGCAGCTGCTGAGGGTTCTTACAATCGCGGATCAACAGAGCGGCCAAAGCACCAAGCGCAAGATCGTCCACCCTGCTCAGGGTGAAAACGTATGGACCAAGCAGATTGCCGTGTTCCACAAAGAGAAGGCGAGTCACATTCGCCACGACGACGCATCCGAAACACACACGTATGGCCCATTGCCTGGAGCATAGGAAGATGACAGCCGGCCAGACGAGATAGAAGTGTTCTTCTACGGCCAGTGACCACAACTGTCCCAGCCAGCCCCATCGGAGGTCACCGTGGAAAGCGATGGGCATGTTCGAGAGATAGAGCCAGTACATCCACCGATGCGCCGCGGGCATCGACCCGGGTGTGGCCGCGAAGAGCGGAAATACGAACATACAGCAGCCCACGAGTAAGAAATACAAGGGAACGATGCGAAGCGTTCGCCGCATATAGAAGTTCCGAAAAAAGAATTCTTCTCCCTTGGAGTCGTAGAGGATGCCGGTGATGAGGAACCCTGACAAGACAAAGAAGATATTGACCCCGGCCCAGCCGCATCCCGCAAGGGCGTTGAAGACACGCATCAGCGACGAGTGAGCAGGTCGATAAGGCAGAAGGTGCGTGAACAGCACGAGCAGTATGGCAACACCGCGCAGGCCGTCCAGGGAGCCTATATGCTTCTTCAAAAACTCGCCTCCTCTTCTGATTTCAGGAATGTCGATGTCACCACTGGCATGCTCGTCAAATCACGTCTAAACGCCGCAGGTACAACATCAAGGCAGAGGGATCTGGGTTCCAAGGAAGGTACCGTACCGGGCAAAGTTTTGCGGCGTCAGGTGGGCGCCGTCCGCCTTGTACGCGGCAGGCGTAAATCCTGGCATGAAGGCGTCGTAATCGATGACATGCCATGCGGCAGACTTCCTCATAGCCGCTCGATAAGACACTGCGACATCCGAGCGTCCGCCATCGTGGAGGTAGTCGTTCAGCAGGTAGCGCAACCGCGAACGCCACGGAAGCAGACCACGCTTTACATGGATGTAAGGCGCCGACACAACGTACACCGGGCTGTCCCGGAACTGGTCCACGATCTCTGCGGTTTCACGCGCATGCTGCGCCGCGCCAACGTGCTGGACCTGATCGTTGACTCCATTTAGAACAATGACAAAGTCCGGAGCCTGTCCGCCAAACAAGGTGCTCAGCTCCTTCCGGTGAACTCGCAGCACGTCAGCGATGACCTGCGAAGTTGCGCCGTCCATGCTAAGCGAGCAGACCGTCACAGGCCGTTGACTACGTGCGGAAAGTGTTGCGGGCAGGTTCGGGAACATGTACCCGTACCCGGCCCATGATTCGCCAACGACTAACCCCCGCAAACGGGGTGCGCTATCCGCGTCGCCCACGCTGGAGCAAAGAGCATGAGGAAACGCCGGAGCGGGACTCTTCGAGCGATTCGGTGCCGTAGAACAAGCGGCTACGGTCACCATGATCGCGGTAGCGATAGTCGCCCATCCAATGGTTTTCACTCGCACCTCTTGGCTTGCTTCCCCGAATCGCATCTTTCCCGACTCAGTGGCTCTCTTCCGTGAATGTGGGGACGTCGTTGCAGAGCCCGATGAACCGTCGAAGTGTTACAAGTCATGCTTGCTCATCCATTGCACGTTATTAGAGGCCTCCTTGCCGATCACCAGGGTGGCGGTCGTAGCGCCGAGCGGAACAGCAGCGTCGAACCGCGGACGAGTCTGCACGAAGCGGGAACACAAGCTTCCAAAATTGCGTCGACGCTGGTTGTGCGCCCTCTGGCCTTTCCGACCTGCTCGACCGAAATCGCGAGCTTTCGGACTGTCAGGAGTCATGCTGTGAATGATGCCAATAAATGATGAGCTGCTTCGGTAACTATGACGGCGGGAGGGTCGAAGGTCGTTGACCTGTGTCAACCGGATATAAGACAGCCTTAGCGTGGATGACGTTCGCGCGCATGCCCCTCTATCTTCGTCTTCCGCATCGAAGGGCATGTATGCGGGCCGCTGGTGTGTGCTGGTAGACGATCACGAGAGCAGTCAACGATCGAGACCGCTCTCAGGCATAACGCTATCTGTTTGCAGAAGCAAAACGCAGAAAGCGGCGGCCGCAGAGACCGCATCTGTAGCGTCTCAGGGCAGGGATCAGCTTGAACCACCCGCGATGAGTGCGCCGGACATCCTCACACCCGCAGCTTGGACAAATCAGTTGACCAGCCATTCGCTCCTACAATAACCCGGAGCTACATCGACCGCGCACGCCATCTGAAATTGGATATCACCTGCGGTATTGGCTTTGTTCGCGCTGCCGCTATTGCTTTCGGAAACCAGCGCTCCGGATGCGGCAGAGTAACGGCAGGCTGGTCTTCTCGGTCAGCTCCTGAATGTGCGTAGCGCCCATGCCAGCCTGTGACAATCCGAACAAACAGCATTGTTCCCGTCGACATATGCAATCGGTCGATCTCGAACTGTGGAGGCACGCCGCCCGCCGATACCAGCGTCATTCAAGGCTTCTTCGTCTACTTCAGCGGCTGAGGGACCTACTATCTCGATAACGTTCACAAGCACTAGAGAAGGTTGAGCTTCCTCGCGCCTCCGATGTGTCAGGAGCATCGTCGTGGGGCCC
>CAZZVA010000176.1:0-6586 GCA_964657345.1 uncultured Acetobacteraceae bacterium
CGGAATGTCTACAGGAAATGCCGGGCACGATCGAGCTTCGTTCAGGAGACCTGGCGGAGGAGCTGCTTCTTGCCGCGAAGGCGTTCGGCGCGGATTACATCTTGGTTCAGCGAACGCCTGATCCCCGCCTGCAGGCCGCCGCTCTCGCGACAGAGCAGCATCTGCCCGTCGTTTTGTACGACCCGCCGCCATTTGTCGAAGCCATGGGCCGTTTAGAGCTCAAGCGATTCTCACGGTATTGGCAGCGCGCGCAGAGTTCAGCGATGAAGAGGACAAGTTCCACCGAATAGCTGGGTAGATATGCGTCTCGGCTCTACTGCGGCAGCAGGAGCGGCAGAACGTAGCGCGACAGTGGGCGGGAAATAAATGGCAAGAGACCGGCTTCGTGTTCACGACCGGGATAGGTACACCCCTCAATCCGGAGAAACTCAGCAGAGACTTCAAGGAATCATTGAAGACTGCGGGCTTGCCCGACATGCGACTGCATGACCTGAGGCATTCATGCGCCAGCCTGCTGTTCGCTCAAGGCGTCCATCCGAAGTTGGTGCAGGCGACACTCGGTCACTCCACGTACCAACTGACTATGGACACCTACTCGCACATGATCCCGCAAATGAGAAATGAGGTCGCCGATTCGATGGATGCGATTCTCTCAACTCCCACCAAAACGGCCGAGTCGGATGTCAATCGGGTCAACTGAAGCTGTAAATCATTCATTCGCTTGGTGCCCGGAGGGGGACTTGAACCCCCACTCCCTTGCGGGTGACGGATTTTAAGTCCGCTGCGTCTGCCGATTCCGCCATCCGGGCTCGTGTCCACAAGACTGCTGTGCAGGCCGCTATCGTATGCTAGCTCACTGCGAGGCACCAGCGGAAGCAGACGGGATCGTCGCCTCAGCGCGAGCCCCGACTGCGTGGCCGAGTTCGCGGTAAATCATTTCGTTGCGGATGATGGCCTGGACGTAATCGCGTGTTTCCGTGAAGGGGATGGACTCAACGAACTCATCGATGCCCTTGTAGCTGCCGATCGATTGCCAGTCGGTGACGCGGTCAGCGCCAGCATTGTAGGCGGCGAAGGCATATTCGGGCTTGTCTCCGAACTGGCTCAGTGTCTGGCGAAGATACAGGGTGCCCAAACGGATGTTGGTGTTCGGATCGAGCAATTCCCCTTCGTTGAAGTGGCGGATGCCCTCCTGCTTGGCCATCTGGCGTCCCACTGATGGCAGCAGCTGCATCAAGCCATACGCATTTGCATGCGAAACGACTCCGGGATTGAATTCCGATTCCTGCCGGATGAGCGAAGCCACCATGTAGGGATCCAGTCCGTTCTTCGAGGACTCCGACTGGATGGTGCCCCAGTAGGGCTGCGGAAAGAGAATCTTCCAGTACGCCAGCGGGATCTCGTCGATCGAAGCGGAGGCATAAAACGAGATCGCCTTCTTCATCACGTGCATCGCTTTGAAGTTCTCGCCATACGAGGCATAGATCTCTGCTTCTGCAAAGCCGCCCCATTCATCACTGCCTTCTGCCGCCTGAATTTCTGGAGTGATGTATTCGTTCAAGCCGGCATTGGCCAACAGCTTGGCACGCACTACGTGAACGTCGTCTTCCGGAACATCGTCGGTGAGCGCCGGGATCTCTTCGCGGTGGATGCTACTCAGCTGCGGCATGTCTGCAGGTGTTACGCCATGCATTTCGCTTAGCCGTTGAGCCGCAAGTTGCGCATAGTAATAATGCAGATAGGTGGTGCTGACCGTCCTGAAATAGGCTGCCGCTTTTTCCGGCGACTGTTCCTGGTCCTGGTAAACGCGGCCTCGCCAGTACAGCGCTGCGGGAATCTCCTTGCCGCCCGGATAGTTCGCGATCTGCTCATCAAACAGGATGGCCGCCTGCGAATAGTTTCCCTGCCGGTAGGTCAGCCACGCGGCGCGCCAATGCGCACTGGGCGCGTAATTCGAACACGATCCTGTCTCGCCCTTGTGGCAGATCGAAGGAAAGCGGCGCGCAAGCTCGAGATAATAGGTGACTGCCTGCGGATAGTCCTTGCGCAGCATGTACATGTTGCCGGAGGAGTAGAGAGCCTCGGCGAGCCACGGACTGGCCGGGAAGCGCTGCTCAATTTGGGTGACCGTCGACTGCTGAACTTCAACATCGCCGCGATCGCGCGCCAGCTCCATCAACAGGTAGAGGCGTCGCGCCCCTGCTTCATTCGCCGTATCCGGAAGAGACTGTACCTGGGCAATCGTGGCGCGCTTCATCTTGTAATCGCAGGCTGCTGCCGCCACGGTGAGGGATTGTTGCAGGTTGGTGTCCGTATTCTGCGGATCACTGGCCAGCATCCGGTACTCGTCGCCCGCCTCGCCGAATCGCTGAGCCGCGTACAGGGCGTCTGCACGCGCACGTCGTTCGGCGACCGTCAGCGGAGCTTCCGCACCCAGCGTCTGCAACTGCAGCTTCGCCTGCGCTGCTTCGCTGCTCAGGGGATAGCCCAGGTAAATCCGGCGGAAAGTCTTAGCCGCTGCTTCGGTGTTCCCTGCCACCTGTTGCGCGCGCGCCAGCGCCAGCAGGTAGTCGGAATGGTTGGCGATCGGTTCTGCCGCATGCTCCGTCAACACCCGCAAGGCGGTTTGCGGATCACCCTGCTGGATGGAAAGATTCGCGATTGTGACTGGCAGGTTTCCGACAAAAATACTGTCCGGATGCTTGACGGCAAAGCCGGTGAGGAGTGACTCTGCATTGGCAAGCTGGTTCGACTGCATCTGCGCCTGTGCTGTCAGGTAATCCGCGTAATCGTCCAGCGACTCGCCCTGGGCATTTGCCTGGGTCAGGTTTGAAATTGCCGCCGGATAATTGCGGTCGAGCAGGTAGGCGTGTCCCAAGGCCAGGTAGGCAGCGGCTGCGGCATCACCGGGATGAGCATGGGCGTAAGCCAGCACACCGGCATATGCCGAAGGCGTACGATTCGTCGCAAGCTGCTGTGCCATGGGCCTGAGCTGGGACGACGCGAGGAAGGCATGCTGCAGCTTCCGGCTCTTGGCAATACTCCGGGCAGTGCGGGCGGCGCGGCGCGTCCTGGCATGTCGGGGATGGCCGTGGGTTCGCCGCGTGGACGCGTGATTCCCTGCGTGGTGCGCAGCCGTGCTCGAGGTCGCCGCATGTTTCTTTCTGGCTGCCGTGCGAGCCGTTGTGGATTGAGCGTGGGCCTGGACTTGACCTGCTGCCAATCCGGCAATCAATGCTGCCGTTCCTATCGTTCGTGCCGCCAAAGCCGCTAACCGAGTCACAGCGATCCCACCTTATGAAGCTTGTTCCTAATGTAAGGTGAAATTCTTCGCGCCGCTATGCAACTTCCGCAGATCGTACCCATGTCGGCAAGCATTGTGGAAACCGCCTTCTTTGCCCTGCTTCTTCTATCGATTTACTATGACTCAGGCAATCCCTGCCAAGTTCGAGGCAAATACCGGATCCCGTGGCTGAAAACTTGAAACCGAATCCCATACCGGCCATCCAACCAGTAGTTGCGGAAGAACCGCATCCGGATGTTCTGCTTGTCAGCCGCGCCCGCGAAGGCGATGTTGCGGCATTTGAGACTCTGGTGAAGCAGTACGACCGGCAGGTCTTCCGGATCGCTCAGCACATCACCCAGAATCGTGAAGACGCGCAGGACGTTGTCCAGGATGCGTTTCTGAAGGCGTACCAGAAGCTGGATCAGTTCCAGGGAAATTCCAAGTTCTATACCTGGCTGGTCCGTATTGCAGTCAACGAAGCCCTGATGCGGCTGCGCAAACGGCGCACTGGCAAAATGGTTTCGATTGACGAAGATATTCAAACGGAGGAAGGTTCTGTTCCGCGCGACCTGGCGGAATGGAGACCCAATCCGGAGCAGCAGTATAACCAGGCCGAACTGGCCGACATACTGCGCAAGACGATTAATGGTCTGCCGCCAGGCTTCCGCGTAGTCTTTGTTCTCCGAGACGTGGAAGGCCTTTCGACAGAAGAGACGGCCGAAACGCTCGGATTGAGCGTGCCGGCAGTCAAATCGCGGCTCCTGAGAGCGCGGCTGCAGTTGCGGGAACGGCTCAGCCGCTACTTCCGCAAGAGTGATGGGGATGGTGCCAAGTGACCTGCTCGGAATTTTTAGCTGAACTCGATGACTACATCGATCAAAGCGTCTCGCTGAATCTTCGAGCCGATCTTGAAGAGCACCTGCGTGGCTGCGAGCATTGCGTGATCACACTGCACACGACCCAGAAGACCATCGAGATTTATCGCACGCATGAGTTGTATGAACTACCGGTCGGCCTGCGGGAACGGCTGCAGGCTGCCATCCTGGCGAAGTGCAAGAACTGCTGAATCTTGACTACTTCCTGTACTTATTGAGCCGCGAAAATAGTTGCTCCAGGTTGAGATAGACAGGACTATCAGGGACTCGAAATTCTTTCGTCTCTACCCATACTTCTCCGCGGCATGGTGACAATTACATCGGGCAGGGCGCACTCGGGTTGGAGCACCAGGGTGCGGACCTCGACGGCAACCAGGACAGACCATTCGTCTTCATGCATGCCGCACCATGTACTGATCAGTGATGGAAGGCGCCGATGTTCGGAGAGGACCACGGGCCGCTCCTTCAACTCTCCATCGATACATTCAACATCCGGATGCTAGCTCGCATTCTGCAGGTAGTCGTTGATCGAGACCAG
Source organism: uncultured Acetobacteraceae bacterium (assembly GCA_964657345.1). Classification (GTDB taxonomy): domain Bacteria; phylum Acidobacteriota; class Terriglobia; order Terriglobales; family Acidobacteriaceae. The sequence continues at coordinate 4,700 of CAZZVA010000176.1, forward strand.
TGTTGTGGTAGCCATAAAGCACCTGTGACGAGTTATAGCTACCACCGTTGCAGGGATTAGACTTCCGGCTGCAGACCCGCGGCCAGCTCTACCAGGTCATCCCCGATTGTCCGTGTCTTGGCGATTGCGTCTTTCAAGGCAATGCTGGTGATCTCGGTGCCGCGCAGCACGACCAGTTGTCCGAACTTACCGTCATGCACCAGATCGATCGCGGCGGAACCATAGCGAGTCGCCAGCATGCGGTCATAGGCTGTAGGCGTGCCGCCGCGCTGGGTGTGACCGAGGTTGACCGACCTAGTTTCGTAGCCGGTCTTCTCTTCGATCAGGTCTGCCAACGTCTGGCCGATGCCGCTTAACCGCGCGTGGCCGAATGCATCCACCTTCTGCCCCAGCGTGGCATTCTTGTCGCTGCCCGGCAGCTTGGCGCCTTCCGCAACCACCACGATGGAGAACAGCTTGCCGCGGTCGTGCCGATTCTTGATCAGCGCACAGACGTGATCGAGATCGATCGGCTTCTCCGGCACCAGGACGACATCCGCACCACCGGCAATACCGGAGGTGATCGCGATCCAGCCGGCGTCGCGGCCCATCACTTCGCAGACGATGACGCGGTTATGCGCCTCGGCTGTCGAGTGCAGACGGTCGACGGCTTCCGTAGCGATGGACACAGCCGTATCGAAGCCGAAACACGCGTCGGTGCCGGAGAGATCGTTATCGATCGTTTTGGGAACACCTACGACTTTGACACCCTTTTCAATCAGCGCATTGGCAACGCCCTGGGTGTCGTCGCCGCCGATAGTGATCAGGGCATCCAGCTTGTTCGCAGCAATCGACGCGAGGCACTTGTCAATACCGCCGTCCATTTTGCGCGGGTTGGTGCGTGAGGTCCGCAGGATCGTGCCGCCAAGCTGCAGAATGCCGGAAACCGAATCGATCGTCAGCGGCATTGTCTTGTTCTCGACGACGCCGCGCCAGCCCTCGATAAATCCGACAAACTCATCCTTGTAGTGAAAGACACCCTTGCGCACGACGGCGCGGATCACGGCATTCAGTCCGGGGCAGTCTCCACCGCCCGTGAGTACTCCAACTCGCATCGTTTGTTGCTCCTTTTCCTGCTGACGCAGGCACAAGGCATCATAACGGTCGGCTCGCGGCAACATCAAACGCGACAATTTGTCCGCACGCTCGAGAATTTTGCAACAATCTCGGCAGGCCCGAAGCCGCAAGCCTCTATCCTGTGCCTGCAAACCTCTGAGGACTGAAGCATGAAACCGAAGACAATCTATGCAATCTACTGCTTTCTAGGCACAGTCTTGCCACTTTCTCAGTTCCTTCCATGGCTCTTCCGGAATGGTCTCGACGTGCGGCTTTTCCTGAGACTGCTTTTCGCGAATCCGATCAGCTCATTTTTTGCGGCAGATGTTTTCGTGGCTGCCGTCGTAGTGATCCGGCTGGCAGCCACTGCCGGTAGCAACGGACTCAAGCACTGGTGGGTGCCTGTTCTCGCGACTTTGTGCGTCGGTGTGTCGCTGGGCCTGCCGCTGTTGCTGTTACTCCGGGAGCAGCAACGGCAGACCTCGCTGCCCTAAGCCTGCGGCTTCGGCGTCAGCCTCACAAAGCGCGGAGCCACATTCGCCCAGTCAGACAACATCCACTGCGCACGAGTGCTGCCCGTCTTCTGTTCATGTAATTCGATCAGCGACCGCAGTGAATGCTGACTGCCTTCATTGAGCGATTCATACGTTTCGGGCGTGAGAAAGCTGGCATGGAAGCGCTGCCGTGCCAGGAACTCTCCATCCTCGTCGAAGACCCATGCGAGACCGCCGGTCATGCCTGCGCCAAAGTTCATTCCCGTTGCGCCAAGTACGGCTACCAGGCCGCCGGTCA
>CAZZVA010000177.1:0-6501 GCA_964657345.1 uncultured Acetobacteraceae bacterium
GCCCTTGCCGAGGGCAGACGAGTTGGCGAGATTGCCACCAGGAACGATGAGGTGGTCAGGTATGTCCCAGTCGAGTTGTTCGGCTATTTCGAAGGCCGGAGTTTTCTGCCCCTCAATCCGGTATGGGTTGACGGAGTTGAGGAGGTAGACGGGAGCTTCACGAACGATCTCGGCAAGAATGCGCACGCAGCCGTCAAAATCGGTGCGCAGCTGCAAGGTAAGCGCTCCATAATCCATGGATTGGGAGAGCTTGCCCCACGAGATTTTGCCTTCAGGGATCAGCACAAGGGACTTCATGCCGGCTTTCGCTGCATACGCGGCCATGGCCGCGGAGGTATTCCCGGTGGAAGCGCATGCGACCCACTGGTAGCCTCGCTCGGCGGCAACGGAGAGGGCTGCCGTCATACCGGTGTCTTTGAATGATCCAGTCGGATTCATGCCCTGGTGTTTGGCGTACAGCTGGGGCAACCCAAGCGACTTTGCGCACCGGGACAGGCGGTAGAGGGGGGTGTTTCCCTCGTGAAGGGTGACAGCCTTTTCCGGATCCTCGAGGATGGGCAGGAGATCGCGGAACCGCCAGACACCACTCTGGTCGATCCAGCTGGTGGAAGACCGGCGTTCTTTCCAGAGCCAGCGGAGTGCACCCGGATTGGGTCTCCAGGAGGGCAGCGCTGCGCTGGATGGGGAAGACGACGCGTGGCTCCAAGACGGGTACTCCACCTCAAACAACTCGCCACATTCACCGCAGCGGAAGTCGGGAGGTGGTCCGCTCGCGACGGCGAGGGTGTGGCATCCGATACAGCGGAGTTGGTGTGTATGGTCTTGCATCATCCTTGGGGTGACTCGGGCGGAAGGGGCGCCCCCTCCCCCTCCATAGCAGCTAAATATTTGAAAGAGCGGCACTTAGCAAATGGGATGGGATGTAAAGCTTTCATTCCAGGATACTTGGGTCTAAATATTTGTAAATGAATGGTTTAGCTCCACTTCATTCGGGGTGTTCGGATGATTGCAGTCCCTGCTGCTGCCGAGTGCTCTCTGCTCCTCTATCCAGTGTATCCAAGTGATCGTAAATACTCGGCACGATTCCATCTGACTCGTTGGCAAACAACCCAGCCCAAGTTCAGCCTATGGTCTATTCAGGGCTTCGCAGCTCCGCAGATACTGCATAACATTTGTTGAAGGCCGGTTCAGATTGGGGAACGATATGGGCAATGTTTATGCTCAAACGATGTTCACGGAGGAAGTGAAGAAGCTTCAGGAGGACCATGCGTCCAGGCGGCAGTATGAGAAGTTGGCGCTGCGGGGCGAGCGGCATGAGGCACTGACTGCTGCGGAAGTCGACTTCATTGGCCGGCGCGACAGTTTCTACATCGCCACCGTGAGTTCGGATGGCTGGCCTTATGTTCAGCATCGAGGCGGACCGATTGGTTTTCTCCGTGTTGTGGATTCGAAGAGGCTTATGTTTGCCGACTACGCGGGCAACAAGCAGTACATTTCGGCTGGGAACCTGGCAACAAACAGCCGTGTCTCGCTCTTCCTGATGGATTATCCGAATCAGGCCCGCTTGAAAGTGATCGGACATGCGCAGATTTCGGAGCCACCCGAAAGTCCCGGAGACTCGGATCCCATTACCGCTGTAAGTTACCGCGCGACCATCGAGCGGGTTTTCACGATCGATGTCGTGGCCTATGACTGGAACTGTTCGCAACACATCACACCGCGTTATTCTCGTGCGGAAATGCGCGATTTCCCTGTGTAAAAGCGGGCCGGCCGAGATGGCAGCGGTTGCCCACGACCCTCTCGATCTGCAGCTGGGAGGTACTTCGGACATTGTCTTTGCAGAACCAAACCTTTGTTGGTGTTGTGGAACTATGTCGGAATTTGAAAAATAGCGTGCATGTCACGTTCGTTATCAATTACATTTTCACTGATTACAGGGCCCCCCGATCCAGCACCAGGGCGAAGAGGAAGCTCTGAATCGATTGCAACGTCGACCAGATCTCGCAAGACTGCCCACCCCCCTTTCGGCAAGAGGTCAAAATATGAAACGCAGTTGGACGCCGCGTCAGGGCGATGCCCCCGTGTGCCCGCTGTGCGAGCCTGTTGTTGAAGGATGATGATGAAAACCCTGCGCCTAGTTCTTTCGCTTCTGCTGTTGTTCCCAGCCACTCTGTTCGCAGCCGTCACAGTAAGCAGCCCTGCCAACAATTCGACTGTGTCCTCGCCTGCGAGCTACGTGGCGAGTGCGACCACGACGTGTTCGAAGGGTGTCGCGTCGATGGGCGTGTACGTGAACAACAAGCTGATTTATGTGGTGAATGGGGCCAGTCTGAATACGGCGATCACCCTGGCTGCAGGCGCGCAGCACACGGTAGTGGAGGAGTGGGACAAGTGCGGGGGAGCGACGTACACGACAATCAATGTCACGGTCGGCGGGGGAACGCCGCCGCCTCCGCCACCGCCAAGTGGTGTGACGGTGACAAGCCCCGCAGCGAACAGCACGGTGACGTCACCGGTGCAGTATGTAGCAAGCGCGGGAACGACCTGCTCCAAGGGCGTGGCGTCGATGGGCATCTACGTGAACAACAAGCTGATTTACGTGGTGAATGGCGCCAGCTTGAACACGTCAATCACCCTAGCTAACGGAGCGCAACATACAGTCGTAGAGGAATGGGACAAGTGCGGGGGTGCTTCCTACACCACGGTAAACCTCACGGTAGGAACGACCGCCCCGGTCACGACGGTGGCAGTGAGTGCGAAGCCGGCGACGATTACGGCGGGAGCATCCTCTGTAGTGACAGTGACGGCGGCAAACGCAACCAAGGTGACGTTGACTGGTTCCGACGGCAGCAGTTACAGCCTGCCGGCCAGCGGCGGGACGGAAACGGTGACGCCAAGCGCGACCACTACGTACACGGCAGTGGCAACGGGAACCTCGACCAGTGCGACAGCTGCGACTACGGTGACAGTTTCATCGAAGACGGTGACGGCGATTGCTGTTTCTCCGAGTACGGCCAGTGTGGCCGCAGGAGGCACGCAACAATTTACAGCGATGGCTACGTATAACGATGGGACGCAGGGGGATGTAACCTCCGGTGCCACCTGGACGTCCGGCAATGCAACGATCGCGACCGTGAATGGCAGTGGACTGGCGACGGGCGCCGGGGTTGGTTCGACAGCGATCACGGCTGCGATCAACACCGTGTCCGGAAGTGGAACACTGACAGTGACCACGCCAGTGGCGGCTGGAACCAATGTCCTGACCTGGCATTATGACAATCTGCGCAGCGGGCTCAATCCGAATGAGACGTCCCTGACGCCGACGAATGTGGCGCCGTCTTCATTCGGCAAGCTGTTCTCGTACCTGACGGATGGATACGTGATGGGCGAGCCGCTGATCTATTCCGGATTGACGGTGAATGGTGCAACCCACAATGTTGTGTTTGCTGCAACGGAGAAAGACACGGTGTACGCGTTCGACTCTGACACTTATGGAAGCGGAACGCCGCTCTGGCAGACTTCCCTGCTGAAGTCCGGAGAGACGGCGATTCCGAATGGGCATTTTGGGCCGTGGCAGGGTGTGACGTCGACGCCGGTGATTGATGCCAAGACCAATACGATGTACGTCGTTTCGGTACAGACGGGTTCGAGCGGCGAGAGTTTCCGGCTGAATGCGCTGGACGTGACGACGGGCGCGCAGAAATTCGGCGGGCCGGTGACGATCACTGCCTCCGTACCGGGAACCAACTCGAGTGCAGTGAACGGGATGGTCTCGCTGGCCACTTCATGCATCCAGAGAGCCGCACTGCTGCTGGCGAATGGGCAGGTATACATCGGCTTTGGCAGTTGCCACAGTGGATGGCTGCTTTCCTATGACGCGCATTCGCTGGCGCAAACCGGGGTTTTCGATGTGAGTCCGAACCTGGATGGGGAAGGTACGTATGCCAGTGCCGGCGGGGTGTGGATGGGCAGCGGCGGTCCGGTGGCTGACAGCAGCGGGAATGTCTACATCACGACGGGCAACGGACCGTGGGATGGAAAGACGGCCTATGCCGACACGGTGTTGAAGTTTGATTCAACACTGAATCTGCAGGACTATTTCACTCCATCCGATTACCAGTACATGGATTGCGCGGACGGGGACCTGGCGGCCGGCGGATTGATGATGATTCCGGGAACGACCGAGGTTGTGGGTGGTGGCAAGACGGGCAAGCTGTACCTGGTGAATACGGGCAACATGGGTCACGAACAGGCGAACGATGCGGGAGCGACGCAGACGATTTTCCTGGAGGCTGGAGCGATCTCGCCGTATTCGGCCAGTTGCACGGATAGTGTGGGCACGCATACGACGATGATCAATTCCTACGAAATCTTCGGGACCGCGGCGTATTACAACGGGTCAATTTACCTGGGGGCCACGCCGACGGCGTCGGGTGCGGTGACGGGATTGAGGCAGCTGGTGTACTCGGGCGGCCAATTGTCGGCTGGTGCGCAAACGTCGCCTGGTATCCAGGAGAATACGCGGGGAACGACCCCGTTCGTTTCCGCGAATGGCAATACGAACGGTGTTGTGTGGATGATCGACGAGGGACAGCCGCTGTCGGGCGCCGGTACCCCGAGCACGGCGACGCTGCGTGCCTACGATGCGGGGAACCTGGGTTCGCAGTTATACAACAGCAGCGACAACGGGACGGATACGCCGGGATATGGGTTGAAGTTTACGTCGCCGGTGGTAGCGAACGGGAAGGTCTATATATCGACCGGACATGATCTGACGACGGTGGCGAATCCGAAGGGTGAGCTGGATGTGTATGGCTTGAAGTAGACGGGCGGGGTTTGCCGGGATGTGCTGGTGAAAGGGACACTCGGGGAAATTGTTCCACGTGGAACATACTGGCTCCGTTGGTAATGGCCTTCAGGAAGCGGGCAGCAATTTGTAGTTGTGTTTGCGACAGATTGCTGCATCGCATACGTGGCTGTCCTTATCATTCCCTTGCCGGTTGATGTTTCGGGAAGTTCGGGTTCCGATTCGGGAGGCCGGTTTCCTGCAAGATGCAAATCAAATCAAAATAGCTCAACTTCCCACGTACCTCTCCGATTAGCTATGCAGAGGTACGTACGCATGGACTTTGTTGCGATGGCTGCAGGGGGCGACGTGGAGGGGGTCGCTTCGATAGAAGCGATTCGATCGCTGCCGTTGCATCGGCGTGGGGAGATCAGCCATTTGAGGAAACATCCAGCTGTTTGCGGGAATGACGGCATGACGGATGACAGCTTCACGCACGGTGATGCGCCCGATGCTATCGACGGCGAGGAAGCGAGTGCGTCTTACTCCAACCAAGCTGACGGGTTTCTGTGAAGAGAAGTTCCTGGATGAAGGCCGGGCGCATGGGATCTCTCCACTTTGCTTCGCTCCGGTCGAGATGACAACGGGGAGGTGTGCTCTGCTTCGTGTGATGAGCGGGGTGGCGTCTTGGTGCGGGTGGTGAAGCGGGGCAGGTCTGGTTGGTTTGAGTTTAGAGGAAGGCGGGCAGGACTGGGGCCGGGTGGTTATTTCGCGTAGTAGCCGGAGCGGGCGCGGAGGACGAGATCTGGACGCTTTGATTCGATGACGACTTTGCGGAACGCTCCGTCGCGGGTTTTGTTGGTGGATTGATAGGCAACGCCGTAGAGGGAGCGCAGTTCGCCGGCGATTTCTTCAAAGGCCTGGCTGACTTTCATCGTGTGGGCGTCATAGGATCTGCCGCCGGTCAGGCTGGTGAGGTGATCCAGTTCGCGCATGCCGTAGCGGTCGCGGGCATTCATGAGGCCGTGGGAGAGCTCGGTGTAGCGGATGGCGTAGACGAGGGTGTTGGCGTCCTGGGCGGCTTCGATGGTGTCGATGAGGTCGTGTTCGCTGGAGTTCTCTTCCCCGTCGCTGAAGACCAGGAGCACCTTGCGGCTTTGCGAGACGGGGCCCAGCCGCTCCGTAGTGGCGTAATAGACCGCATCGTTAAGGGCCGTACCGAGGTCGCGATCTTCTTTCGGGCCAAGCTCGGGAAAGTCGTGATGACCCTTGTCGAAGCTGCGCAGATGGTCGAGGATGGCGCCCTGGTCGGTGGTCCAGTCGCTGATAAGCCGGAGGTGATTGCCGAAGCAGAGGGCGAAGGCGCGGTCCTGGGGGCGGAGGACCTGCTTTAAAAAGTCTGCGAGATCCCGCTCGTGTTCCTTGACGAATTTGTCCTGGCTGCCGCTCTCGTCGAGGACGAGTCCGATGCTGAGGGGCAATTGGTCGGCGGGCGAGAAGAAGCGGATGGTCTGAGCGACGCCGTCTTCGATGATGGTCAGGTCTTCTTGGGTGATGTCGGGGACGAGGCTTCCGTTTGCGTTGTGGATGCTGACCGTGGTGTCAATGAGGTGGGTTTCTGCTTTGAAGACGGTAGGAGTTTGAGCGGCCGCGCTGCACAAGACCGCACCAAGACTGGACGCGACGAGCAGCTTGCCAATGTGCCGTGACGCGCG
>CAZZVA010000178.1:0-6501 GCA_964657345.1 uncultured Acetobacteraceae bacterium
AGTGTCTGCCTGCGTTTCCAAGTGATCCGGGTCTGCATCCTGTGGGATCAACGCCCACTTTGCCATATTCAGATCGGCAATCTGCCGCTCCTCCGCCGCTCTGTCCAGGACGGCAATGCCGAAGCAATAAAACTGTGGGGTATAGCGGCCTGCTGCTTTCAGCGCCTGCTCCACTGGCAGCGGAATCGCTTCCGGAGTGGCAACACGGTCGCGGCCAATCAGCCTTTGCAGTGGCGTCACATCGAACGCTTCATCTTCGCTGAACTTCACTGACAGGTAGTGTTGTGCGGCCGCCGGCGAGAGCTTCTGGGTAATCTTTAGCGCCGCCGCTTGCAATGGCGGACTGCCGTAATGCAGCACGTCGTAGTGAATCACTCCCCGAATATCCAGTTGAAAGGGCCGCGTATCGATAAAGGCCGTCCACATCACCAGCGCACTCACGGCAACCGCCCACGCGGCTTGCAGGCGGCGACGGTAAAACGCCGCCCCCACCATCGAGAGAAACAGAATTGCCAGTCCGTTGTATGTCACATGACCTGGATCCGCTCGGCCAAAGGCCACCGGCAGCAGCGCCATTCCGAAGACACACACTGCAGCAAGCTTCGGCGTCTCCGGCCGGCGCTCCCGGAAAAAAGCTGCCAGGCCTGCAGGCACAAGCCACACCAGCGCAAATAGAAAAATCAGGATGTGCGGCAGAGGCTCCACGATGAAGTTGTAAATTCCACGGGCAAACAAACCCAACATCCCCACATATCCGCGTCCGGCGATGAGCAGGAACAAGATCACCGCGACCGGCAGCGCGAACAATCCCAACAGCCAGCGGCGACCCTGTGTCCACATCATGCAACCTGCATACACTGCTCCGCCGGCCAGGTAGGCAAATCCCATCTCCGGCGAAACACTCAGGCTCACACACTCCCCGACCAGCAAACTCGCCGCCGCCGCTTCCACTCGCCGAAAAGTACTCACCCACACCAGCAGCGCGATCGAAACACCGAAACGAAAGAGCGTGTAGTTCAAACCGAAATTCAGTTCCAGTGCAAGCGGCACGCACAGCACCAGCAGCAGCATCTTCCATCGATACAGTATCGGCAGACGATTGAGCGTGTACGCCGTCAGTAGCAACCCCGCGCCCTGCGCTACCAGCAGCGTGAGGTAATACGCTCCGGTGAGCGAGACATGCAGGGGTGACAACATCGCACGCATCGCGATCGGCATATAGAACAGCAATGGTCCGTATGGAAATTCGATTTCGTCATACAGCCGGCGCCCATAGTCTGCGTGCGCGCCAATTTGCTCGATAAAGTAGCCGGCGTCGCCGAAATAGCGGGCATGCGAAATCACGACGAGCCAGCAAAGCGCACCGTATGCCGCCATCGTGACAGCAACCACCCCCGCCACCATGTGGATCCCCAGCGATCCATAATCTCCCGACTGCTTCCAAAAAACCGGTCGAGAATCCCGCAGCTTGAACAGGAAGACAACCAGGCCCATCGACGCAGCCGCCACCGCCGCTACCTTGTTATTGAAGCCCGCTGCATTCGCCACCGACACGCCTTGAATGACTGGTGGAGGCAGCAGAAAAGGAAGAAGGAACACGCCAAAGCACGTCGCCAGCACTACACCGAATGGAAAAAGAAAGCGCCGAAGGGAGTACGTCACGCAGTCAGTCTAGCCCACGCCGCGAGCGCAGGCGTTTTCAGGGACTTCAATCTCGCTTTACCGCAGTCGCGCGGAATGCATTCGCCAGCACAAATTCATCCCGTAGTTCGGGCGTCTTCAGATGCTCGCGCAGGTGCGCCAGCCGCTGCTCCAGCGCCGCAAGACAATCGCGGATCGCATCGGCATTCGTAAACGCCACATCCCGCCACATCGAGTAAGGGCTCGCACCCAGCCGCGTCATCTCGCGCAGCGCCCGCCCGCCGATTGCCCGCATATCTTCCGCGTCCCCGAACGTGTCCTCATACAGCGCGCTCAACGCAGTCGCCAGCATTTGTGGCATGTGGCTTACCCATGCACACAACTCGTCATGCCGAGCCGCCTCCAGGTCCAATGGACGCGCGCCGATCTTCAGTATCCAGCTCCGCCACTCTGCTTCGAGACGATGCGCCTTTGCATGTTCATCCGGTGTGAACAGCCACACTGCATTCTGAAACAACGCGGCATCCGCATGCTCAGCGCCAAACACTTCTTTGCCTGCCATCGGATGCCCGGCAAGATACGTAGCCTGTTCAGCCGCGCCATATTTGTCTCGCGCCCGCTCCAGCATTGGCTGTTTCACACTGCCCACATCCGTTAGCAATTGATGCGGAGCCAGCATCGGGGCCAGGCGATCCATCCACTCGAGTATCGAAAACACCGGCCCTGCCAGCAGCACTACGTCCGCTGCCTGCGCTGCCTGCAGGGGCTCATCGGCAACCATGCTGATCGCCTCACGCTCGAATGCGATCCGCGCCTGTGCTTCATCCTTGTCCCAGCCGATGATGACGCCCTCGAAGCCATGCGCCTTCAACGCCAGCCCTACTGACGCACCGATCAATCCCGTTCCAAAAATCGCTATGGTGCCAATCGACATAAAAGCTAGGCGATACTGCGCCCCACTGCAGGCGCCAGGATGCGCAGATCCTCCATCAGCTTTTCAAACTGCTCCGGATGCAGAGACTGCGCGCCATCGGAGAACGCCTTGTCCGGATTCGGATGCACCTCGATCAATAATCCGTCGCACCCAGCCGCAACGGAAGCTTTCGCCATCGCCGACACCTTGTCGCGAATGCCGATGCCATGCGACGGATCCGCCACCACCGGCAGATGCGACAACTGCTTCATCACCGGGATCGCCGAAATATCCATCGTGTTACGCGTGTACGTCTCGAACGTCCGGATACCGCGCTCGCACAGCATCACGTCATAGTTGCCGCCGGAAAGAATGTACTCCGCCGACAGCAGCACTTCTTCAATCGTCGCCGCAATGCCGCGCTTCAACACTGCCGGCTTGCGCACCTGTCCTACTTCACGCAGCAGGTTGAAATTCTGCATATTACGCGCGCCGATCTGGAAGCAATCCACATACGGCAGCATCAATTCAATCTGCGAAATCTCCATCACTTCACTGATGATCAGCAGCCCCGTCGCATCCCCGACCTCGCGCAGCAGCTTCAATCCATCCAGACCCATACCCTGGAACGAATACGGTGACGAACGCGGTTTAAACGCGCCGCCCCGCAGAAACTTTGCGCCTGCCGCCTTCACCAGTGCCGCCGACGTAAATATCTGGTCGCGCGATTCTACCGAGCACGGGCCGGCCATCACCACCACGGCTTCGCCGCCAACCTTCACGCCATTCGGAAACTGCACCACCGTACCTTCCGGCCGGAAGCCGCGACTCACCAGCTTGTAGGGCGACGAGATGCGATGTGCATGCGCCACACCACCCAGCAACTCAAAATCCTTGTGATCGAACGCGCTCGGCGTGCCTACGCCCGCGAGAATTGTCTGTTGCGCACCCGTCGTCCGATGCACGTTGAAGCCAAGCTCTACCAGACGTCCGATGATGTTCTGAATCTGTTCTTCCGTTGCGTGTTCCTGCATTGCCACGATCATTTTGTTTTTCCTGTCTCGGGAGCGTCGCCCGTCTTCACGGCAGGGCGCGACGCAAGCTCGTCCTTCTGCAGCGCACGCATCACGTCAATGATGCGTTCGTAAATGTGAACCAGTTCCAGGTCCGGCAGCGGTCCCGGATTGTGCGAACGCACGTTGTCGAAAATCGTGCGCTCCCGCTGCGGCTCGTACACCGGCAGCTCCGTCTCCCGCTTCAACCTGCCGATTGCCTGCGCGGCGCTCGCCCGCTCGCTGATCAGCAGCACCAGTTGACGATCCAGTTCATCGATTTTCTGCCGCCAGTGTTCAATGTCCATTGCTGCACTCCTCGCCGCCGTCACGCCCGCGGCTCTCGCATAGTGGAGGGATACCCTGTGAAGACTAGTGCATTTCGTGCGTCAATGTAAGTGGAATGCCAGATGCGCCTGCGCGCAAAATGCTGAAGGGGCTCTACGCGACGACAGGGTCCGCGAGCCGGGCTGCCGGCCGCAGACCCTTGATAAATCGGGCAATCACCTGCGGCGCTTCTTCTGCCGAAGACTGCTCAATGAGCGCTACGATCGCACTTCCGACCACCGCGGCATCCGCATACTCACCCACCGCGGCAACATGGCCGGCATGCGAAACTCCAAAGCCCAGGGCGATTGGCAGCTTCGTATACCGGCGGATCCGTTCGACGAGTTGCTGGGCATCGGCGGCCATATTCACTTGCGTTCCGGTGATGCCGGTCCGCGAAATCGCATACACAAATCCGCCACTCGCCTCGGCGATTGCTTTCAACCGCGAATCAGGACTCGTTGGCGCGGCAAGAAAAATCGGCTGCAGTCCCGCACGATGAATGTGTCCCAGGTATTCACCCTGCGCCTCTTCCACGGTGATGTCCGTCACCAGCACGCCATCCACACCAGCCGCGGCTGCTTCATCACAGAAACGCTCAAGGCCATAACGCAGGATCGGGTTGAGATATGTAAAGATCACCAGCCCGGTTCGCGGCCGCTCCCTGCGCAACTCCCGCGCCAGTCCCAGCACATCACTCAGCCGGGTCCCATTCGCAACCGCCCGCTCACTCGCCCGCTGAATGACCGGGCCATCCGCCAGCGGATCACTGAACGGCACACCCAGCTCCAGCACATCCGCGCCTGCATCGATAGCAGCCAGCGCAATCGCATGGCTGACAGCCACACTCGGATCTCCGACGGTGAGATAGATCACCAGTCCCGGTTTCTGTTGAAACGTTATCGGCATCGTCTAAGCCGTCCTGGACGTGCCGACATTTTCGGCATGCACTTCGCCATGATTGGCGCCAGCAAGGTTCAGCTCGCGCGCAATGATGCCCATATCCTTGTCGCCGCGTCCGGACACATTCACAATCACGATCGCATCCTTCGGCATGCGCGGTGCGATGCGAATACACTCTGCTACCGCGTGCGCCGTCTCCAGCGCCGGAACAATCCCTTCCGTCCGCGACAGCATCACTACCGCGTCCAGCGCTTCTTTATCGGAAGCCGACACATACTCCGCACGCCCCTCATCATGAAGCGCCGCATGCTCCGGGCCCACCGATGCGTAATCCAGTCCAGCCGACACGGAATGCGTCAGCGACACCTGCCCCGCATCATCCTGCAGCAGATACGAATACGTGCCCTGCAGAACTCCCGGCACGCCGCCGCCTTCTTTCGAGAATCGCGCTGCATGCTGCCCCAGTTGGCTGCCGTTGCCGCCCGCTTCCACACCGATCAGGCGCACCTGTTTGTCTGAGATGAATTCGTAGAATGCGCCGATCGCGTTGGACCCGCCACCCACGCAGGCAATGACAGCAGCCGGCAGCCGGCCTTCTTTTTCCAGGATCTGCCGCCGGGCCTCTTCGCCGATCACGCGATGAAAATCACGCACCATCGTCGGATAAGGATGCGCCCCCAGCACGCTCCCGAGCAGATAATGGGTTGTCCGCACATTCGTGACCCAGTCGCGCATCGCTTCGTTGATGGCATCTTTCAGCGTCTTCGAGCCGGAGCTCACCCCGCGCACATCTGCGCCCAGCAAGCGCATGCGATAGACATTCAGCTCCTGCCGCCGCATATCCTCGTCGCCCATGTAGATCACGCACTCCATGCCGAACAGTGCACACACTGTCGCCGTCGCCACGCCATGCTGACCCGCGCCAGTCTCGGCGATAATCCGCTTTTTGCCCATGCGTTTTGCGAGCAGTCCCTGGCCAATCGCGTTGTTGATCTTGTGTGCGCCGGTGTGCAGCAGGTCTTCGCGCTTCAGATAGATTTTTGCGCCGCCCAGCTTCTCGGTCAGCCGCGAGGCAAAGAACAGCGGCGTCGGCCGTCCCGCAAAATCCTTCAGCAGCGACTGCAGCTCGGTATGAAACGCCGGATCCAGCTTCGCCTCTTCATAGGCTTCTTCGAGCTCCACCAGCGCCGCCATCAGCGTTTCCGGCACATACCGGCCGCCATACGCGCCGAAGCGACCTGCCTTTGACTGCAGCTGTGGTGCGCTCTCTTGTGGGTTGCCAGGTGAAATCGTTTCTGAAGTAGCCGCCGTCGCCATATCTGTCCTCACCCTAAGGGTACGTCACCTGCCAGGAGCTTAGCGACTCGCAAACTGCTACGACCACGCAGCTCCCGCAGGTTTATCTGCCTGCATATTCATCACGGAAAGTAATGATTTGCCGCAGCCTTATTTTTTTCTTTCCAGCTCCGAAAGTCGTTCCTCGACCATCGCCAGGATGTCGTCATGTTGCCGAATACGCTCGGACGCCTGTTTCGTGTGGATTTCCGCAGGACGCGCCCAACGGTAGAAGGCACGAAGGAGACGTGTTTCCATGGCTTCAAGTGCAGCGTGCAAGTCGACTTTCGTATTTTCCAATGCAGCGTGCAAGTCGACTCTCGTACTCTC
>CAZZVA010000179.1:0-6413 GCA_964657345.1 uncultured Acetobacteraceae bacterium
TATGACGCCCCGCCACCGGCCGCGCCGGCGCCTGTCGCGGCGGCTCCGACCCAGCTGCCATGCCGTTTCCCGCCCTGTAGGCATCCCCCTCATGCAGTCCTCATCCTCATGGCTTCCCACTGCCGTTTGTCGAAGTAGCCGGGCCACTCGTCGAGCCTGCTCCTGAAGCAATCACAAACTGCTGCACCTCGGCTCGCTCCTTATCCACCGCCGCCTGGTGCTCCGCCTGCAGCTTCTGATAAATCGCAAACTCCTGCTGGGCGCGTCCCTTCTCACCCGCGTGAACATAATACTGGCCCAGCCGATAATGAGCATCCGGCAGATTCGGCGCCAGCTCCAGGGCCCGCTTATATTCCGGCAGCGACTTCTCATACGCATGTTGATCGCTGTACAAAATCCCCAGCTGCAAGTAGCCTTCCGCCAGCGACCCATCCAGCGACACCGCCTTGCGCAACAACGCCTCCACCGCCTGGAAGTCCACGCTCGATTCTTCCAGCCGTCGACCCTTCCACAAACTCACGGCATAGTAATACTGCGCCAGCCCGTTGCCCGGCTCGAGCTCGGCGTAGCGCTTGAAGCGCGCAATGACCTCCTCGGCCTGCTTCGGCGAACTCAGGTAAGCCTTCGACAAAAACAGGTAGCAGCGCGCATCGTGAGGATTCAGATCCGACGCACGCATCAGCGACGCAATCGACTCCTCATACTGGCCGTGCGAATACAGCGCCATCCCCAACCCGATCGCCAGCCTCGGTGAATCGGGATATCGCTGCGTCGCCTGCTGAAACACCGCTATCGCCGGCTCGTATGTCCGATGCAGCAGCAATTCGCTTCCCCACACAAACAAATTGTCTTCACTGGGATCCATGTGCGCAGCTTTTCCGAATTCGTTCGCCGCCTCCAGGAACCGGCCGTCCTTCTCGTCCACCTGCCCCAGCAGGTTATGCAGCTCCCCTGTATCTTTGCTTGCGACCAGAGTCTGCAGCGTCTGCCGCGCCTCGTCCGTCCTGCCGAGCATCAGTGACACCAGCGCCAGATCGTAACCGTTATCGTACGCAGCCGGCCTTGCCCGCTGTGCCTCTTCCAGCCTGGGCAGCGCACGAGTCAGGTCCTTCGACTGCAGGTAGAACTCGGCCAGGTTATGGTTCGCTTCGTAATCATGCGGCGCCAGTGCCAGCGCCTTGTCAAACTGCTCCATAGCCAGCTCCGGTTTCCCCGCACGCAGCAGGCTCGTCCCCAGGTTCGTCCGCGCCGCCGCGGAATCCGGCTTCAGTTTCACTGCCGCCTGCAATTGCTCCGTCGCCGCCGCATTCTTCTGCTCCCCCGCGTACACCAGGCCCAGCAACTCATGCACCTCAAAGCTTTTGGACGCCTGCGGCAGCATGCCTTCCAGCACCCTCGACGCCTCCGCAGGATTCCCCGCTTGATACGCGGCGAGCGCGGATTGGAAACGCGCATCCATCTCTTGCGTCGACGCACTGCCGGAAGTTGCTCGGGACGAATGAGTCTGTGCGCAAGCCAACAGGCCCGTACTTATCACGCAGACAAACACGCCAGGCCCCAGCCACATGCCCCTCAGCTTACCTCGCCCGCTTGGTAAGTCCCTCGTCACTCCCGCCCTCGCACAGCAAATGAAAACACCCCGGAAGATCGCCCAAAGGCGTGCATTCCGGGGTGCCCTCATTCTACTGCGTTGCAGACTGCGTCTAGTAGTACAGCTTCAGAGCAAACTGGATCTGACGCGGATCGAAAGGAGCATCGCGGGTCGAACCAATTTCACCAAAAGCCGAGTTATTGAAGTTGCCCGAACCACTGATCGCCGTCACACCATTGCCACCGAAGTTCGGAGAATTGAAGTTCGGATGGTTCAGGATGTTGAAGAACTCAGCACGGAATTGTGCCGAAACCCGCTCGTTGAACTTCACGTTCTTGAACGCCGACACGTCCAGACGATGGAAGCCGGGACCGTAGGTTGTAGACGGGCCGCCACCCAGGGCCGCAGAGCCAGTGAGCGGAATGCATCCACTCGGACTTCCTGGAATCGGTACCGCAGCGCCGCTCCCATCGAATCCGAGCTGACAAGGCTGCGCGAAGGCTTTTGGATTACCGATCCAGTTGACTAAGCCATTGGTATCCTTGTGTATACCAAGCTTTGGACTCTGCCCCGGGACAAGAACGTCATTACAATTTGTCCCCGATGTAGTTCCTGTCGGGCACGCGAAGCCTAGCGGCTGGCCACCTTGCAGCGTAGCGATGAAGTTCAACGCCCATCCACCCAGCGTGTTATCCACCAGCTTGCCGGAGTTCGCCAGGAACATCTTGTTCTTGCCGATCGGCAGCTCATAACCACCACTCAAATGAACTACATTCCGGATATCGAAGCTGGCCAGACCCCAGTCAAAGCGTGGCCCAAGTCCCGGGACGTTCGCTGCCCGGAAACCTTGCAGACTTCCACCATTCAACAAGTCATTCGCATCGGTCAGAGTCTTCGAGTATGTGTAGGTAGCCAGGAAGCTCAGACCATTGTTGAGAGTCTGCTCCAGCTTGGTCTGCAGCCCGTTGTAAATACTGCTTCCCAGGGTGCGTTGATAACTCTGCCCCTGTCCGAAGTCAGGGAAGGGCACGTAGTTGTGGTTCGTGGGTGAATCCGGCAGAGCAGTGTTGCGTGTCAGCGCAGTGTTCGCCGGTACCAACTGCGTCACCGTGTTGTTGTTCGTTCCCACCTGCAGATCGCTGGCATCCGTCAGCACGTACGCAACCTGCGCCGAAAGACTGTGCGTCAGTGCGTATTGGAAACTCAGGTTGGAGCTGAATGTGCGCGGTGTCTGGTAGTTGAATTGCAATCCCTGCAAACCAAGACCGGAAGCATTCACAGCGGCAGGCGTAAATTGAACGCACGATAGACCCGCCCCGATTGGCGCACTGCCGCCAACACCTGCAGTCGGGCAGCTGGAGTTGTATGGGTTCGGACCACTACTGAGCGGTGCGTAATCCGTTCCGTTCCCAACGAAGTTGAAGTTATAGATAAACGGGTAGTTCTCGCCGATATTCGGCCCGTATCCCTGGTTCTCGAAAGCATTGAAGAAGAGACCCACACCCCCGCGTGCCACGAATCGCGGACTGATCTGGTATGCAAAGCCAACCCGCGGAGCAAAATTATATTTCTGCGCCTGCGTAAGACCTTTTCCGTACTTGTTTGTAAATTCGATGGCTATACCATCCTGTGCAGCCAAGGCAATAAAGCTGGGCGACAAGACCCTGTCGGCTTTGCCGGATGCTGGGATAAGGAAGGTTGGAGTTCCATTGGGAGGGCCGCTCTGGACGAAGTTAGCCTGGCCGCCATTTGTCTCAGCAATCGGACTGAAGTAGTCATAACGAAGACCCAAATTTAGAGTCAGCTTCTCATTCACCTTCAGGTCGTCCTGGAAGTAAAGCGCCAGGTAGGAACGTTGATCGTAGGTATTGCTGATATTCGAAGCGTGGATGTTATTCGACCCACCGACACCACTGATCGAGCCCGGAACCGTCGGGTCGCCAGTCGTAGGCGTCAGCAGTAACTGCGCACGACCGGTATTGTCACCGCCCACACCGGAGACACCGGCATAGTTGCCATTGAAGTCGAATTCACCGCGTGAGTAAGCAGGCTGCAAGGTATTGAAGTGGATGTCCTGATATTCAACACCCATCTTGAAGCTGTTCTTGCCGAAAATCTTGGTGAAGTCATCCGTCAACTGCAGCGTCTGGCTGACCTCATCCGAAGGCAGAAAGTCGTTGCTGCCGAGCTCGGACAGACCACTGATAACGATAGCCGGCAGACCGCCATTCTCGTTACCCTGCGGAATACCCTGGATGCCGAACTGAGCCGGGATACCGCTCACTGTCCCCTCTGGTCCGAAACGAGTCGAGTGCAGATGATTGAAACCGGCATGGAACACGTTGATGACGTTCGGCGTGAATACGTGGGTATAACCCAAAACTGCCTGGTCAGATTTTGCAGTTTGCAGACCCTGCTGGAAAGCACCGCCATCCGCGATTCCGCCGAACGGGCCAGGAATGAACTGCGGATCGTCAACGTAGCTGAAGCGGAAGAAGACCTGATCTTTCTGCGAAACGTTGTAGTCGCCACGCGCGTCGAACGCATTGCGATGTTCGAAGATCTTCGGGCTGGATACGAAGTTGCCGCTGAAAGCACTGTTTGTGGGATTCGGGTAGAGGTTCAACAATGCGATGGCGCTTTTTGCATTTGGATCTGTGAGTCGGCCGGCTGGAATCTGATTCAGGTTGCAGCCATCGAACGTCTTGGTTCCGTTGTAGCCAGTCGGGCAGTTGCCCGCATTGATACCTATTGGCTCGCGGACTCCACCCGTTTTTATCGCCACCAATCCGGTGTAGGGATCGACAGAACCAGCCGTCACAGCCCGGGTCGTCGCAGGATCCATCACCGCACCAAATGGAACCGTACGGCCAAGATTATCTGTCTGATCATTCGCCGCATTGTTGCCACCCTGGCCGCTGATCATGTCTGACAAGTTCGTAAACCCGCTGCTCCGCTCAAGCGCCGTCGGCACCGAAATACCGGACGCCGTATTGCCCTGCACGCGGCGGAAACCCTCATAGTCGCCAAAGAAGAAAATCTTGTTCTTCAGGATCGGGCCACCAGCCGACCCACCAAACTGGTTAAACCGCAGCGCGCCCTTCTGTTGCTCGAAGTAGTCAGCAGCGTCCAGCTTGTCGTTCCGGAAGAACTCCCACACTGTACCGTGCAGGCTGTTGGTACCCGTCTTGATCGTTGCATTCAGAACGGCGCCCGCAGCGCGGCCAAGCTGCGCACTGAAGTCCGCCGTCTGCACGTTGAACTCGGAGATCGCATCGACCGGCGGCAGAATTACGAAGTTGGTGCCGTTCAAAAAGTCGACTGCATTCGAGTTGTTGTCGATACCATCCAGCAGATAGTTGTTCTGTGCCGGCCGAAGACCATTTGCCGTAAAAGCACCAGAAGCCGCGTTGCCGCGAGTATCCGCCTGGGCGACGTTCACGCCAGCGCCAAGCTGGGCAAGGAACGTAAAGTTGCGGCCGTTCAACGGAAGGTCGTTGATTGACTTCTCCGTCATCACCTGCCCGACCGACGATTCCTCGGTCTGCAGCTGCGGAGGAGCCGATGTCACCGTCACCGTCTCGGAAGAAGATCCCGCCTTCAGGGTCACATTCGCCTGGACCTGCCCGCCAACCGTGACCACCAGGTTCTTCTGTGTCGTCGTCTCAAAACCCGGCGCAGTGGCTGTCACCGAGTAGTTGCCGATCCTGACCGGCGAAAAACTGTAGCTGCCCGAAGCATTGCTCTTGCCTTCGATCGTAATGCCCTGGTCCGTGTTGACCAGGGTGACCGTCGCATTGGCGACCGTGGCTCCACTCGGGTCAAGAATGGTTCCCGTGATGGCGCCTTCGTCCACCTGCGCCAGCGCGCCCGGAGTTTGCAACATCAGCAGACACAATGCTGCAAAAACCACGCACCCAATGCGCCGAAACCATCCAAGTACTCTGCGATTACTAGCCATCCGAAATTCCTCCACGTTCAACCACTCCTGCCGTCTGCAGCTGCTTGCTTCCACGACGGCTCTGTTGTGCAACAAGATAAGTAACCGGTTACATCTCAGTCGGGCAGGAGAGTAATTGGAACGAAACGCCACTGTCAACCAAAAGGTTGAGCTCCCCCTAACTTCCCTGCAAATCAGTGGTTTCAGTCCGCGACGCATGCCGGAAAAAACACTCAACCTGTTGCCTGATCGAGCACGAACGTCACAGGCTATTGCGGTTCTGGACGCCCTCTTCCCGTCCCGCAGGCCCCGGACTGCGTCACTCAGAACGCTGTGTACTATCCTGGTCCGCAGCGTCTTCCCAAACCAGTCGCTCCCCCAGGTCGGACCCGGCGTCAACTTGGCCCCCGCCGGGCTGCTACCATTACGCGGGAACCGGAGAAGGATGTCGCGCCGCCAGGATGAAATCAAGCCGCTCACCCGAAGAAGCCTTCTCAAGGGTCTCGGCATGGCCCCCCTGCTCCTCCGTCCTGCTCCATTCCACGGCCTCGGCTTCCTGCCGGCTCCAGGCGAGCCGTCGCCTCATCCAGCAACAGCTTTCCCTTACAACGACTACCGCCTCACCCCGCACTATCCCGCTCGATCGCCGCTCGAAGACGTCCTGCGCATGGTCGCTCCCGGCTCCGACGAATACGTAACCGAAACATACGCCTTCCAGATCGCCGCACTCCTGGCGCACTGGGGACGCGAACTGAAATCCTCCCCCCGCACTCTCACGGCGCTGGCAAGCCTGCTCGACCCCTCTCTCCAGGCCTCGACTCTGGCGCCGCAACCCGGCACCGACCGGTCCACCAGCCCGGTCGCCACGACGCGACACCTCTT
>CAZZVA010000180.1:0-6397 GCA_964657345.1 uncultured Acetobacteraceae bacterium
CATGAAGACCCTCAATTGAGCCAAATTGTTCCACGTGGAACAATTTCAGGGCTGGGGCGAAGGAAAAACCGTACCCACAGCCGGCACGCCTAAAAAACCCAAATTGTTCCACGTGGAACAATTTAGACCTGCAGCAACACCAGGTACCCAGCAGCCGGTAGCGCATGACGCCGCAACTCCGCGTCGCCCAGGAGTTCCCGCCAAACCAGTTCCGACACCTCTGTGGCGAAAATGGCCAGCAAGCCCCGCTCCCGCATCCTGCCCGCAGCCTCACGAACCGCCGCCGCCATCCCGTCCACGGCCCGCAGCGTGATGCAGTCATATCGCCGATCCGCAGGCAGAGCGCCAACGCGTCCGGCATGCACCTCGACTGTCAAACCAAGGGTCCGCTGCGCCTCCCGTAGAAAAGCCACCTTGCGCGATTGGGACTCAGCCAGCGTGACCGCGATCTCCGGCCTCACCAGCGCAATCGGAATTCCCGGCAAGCCCGCACCTGACCCATAATCCAGCAAAGTCACAATCCCTGCCGGCAGCAACTGCGCAGCCGCCACGCATTCCACAAGATGCCTCCGCAAAACCCCCTCCGGGGTTCGGATAGCCGTCAGATTTGTGCGCGCATTCCAGCGCAGGAGCAGGTTGCCATAGTCCGCCAGCTGCTGCGCCACATCCGCGGCAATCGGGGCCAGACCAGCCGACGCAACCGCTGCCATCACCTGGGTACCGCTGAGGGGATCCTGCATGACTGTAAGCTAATGAGTGGCAGTTGCTGATACGTTTGACAGCGAATCTGTATCCGCACCGGTTACGGATGAGACAACCGACTCCGCAATCGGACTCAGTTTCCACCCGCGGGCCGCCTCGACAAATGCTTCGAACAATGCGCGCGATCCCGGCTGGATCCCGAATGTCCGCTCGGGATGCCACTGCACGCCAAGAACAAATTGCGGACTGGATGGATCTTCCACGGCTTCAATCACGCCATCTTCCGCCGAGCGCGCGACCACATTAAACCCATCACCCGCTTCTGCAACCGCCTGGTGATGACTGCTGTTCACTTTCACTAAGGCTGGTTCTGCCGTCCCGCCATGCGCCAGGATCCCCGCGAGCCGTGACCCCGCCGCAATCGTCACTGCATGCGCTTCATGCACATCGCGGCCCGGCTGATGATCGATCCCCGTCCCTGGTATGTGCTGGTTGAGCGATCCATTCCGCCACACATTCATCGATTGCAATCCATAACAGATCCCGAAAATCGGCTTGTGCAGGTTGAACGCATCCTGCAGCAGCAGGTCATCCACGGCTTCGCGTACCGGGTCGGGAGCCGCACTCTCGGGATTGCGCGCCTGTCCGAATTTCTGCGGATCGAGGTCTGCGGGACTGCCCGGCAACAACACCGCCGAACACCCGGTAATGATCTTCGCCACACTGGCCTGCGTTTCAGTGAGCGGAATCGGTACCGCCACGCCCCCGCAGCACTCAATGGCATGCGCGTATTGCGGCCATCCGCGCTGGTTATAAGCGTGATCGAAAGAAGTTGGCTCGGGCAGGGCAATGCGGGGCTTCTGTGGCATATCCACAAGATAGTACGCGCGTGGAGTGAGCTTGGCTAAGGCACCCGACGCGCAACGTCCCACTTGCTGTAGTAAAGGCGGTCCACTTCCGCGTGTAGCCGTTCTGTCAGCGCATTCGCATCACGGGTCGTAAGCCCGGCAGTAGAGATCGGTTCGCCTACCAGGACACTCACTGGCCGCGGCCGGAAATACCAGGTGTGCATGGGAAACAGCTCGTGGGTGCCTACCAGCGCCATCGGCACCAGCGGGACCTGTGCCCGGATAGCCATGAAGGCGGGTCCGCTCATAAAGGATTGCAGCTGTCCGTCGACACTGCGGCCGCCCTCCGGAAACACCACCAGCGGCATGCCTGCCTTGAGCGCCCTGACACCAATATTCAGACTGGAGATGGACGCCCGGGGATTGTCGGCATTGACCGGGATCTGCCCGGAACGCTGCAGGTACCAGCCGATAAACGGCAGCTTCCAAAGATTGTGGCGCGCCAGGATCCGGAATTGGAAAGGCAGCGCCGCAAAAATGACGGGCGTATCCATATAAGAAAGGTGATTGCAGGCATACACCGCCACCGGGTGCAGCCGCAGGGTCTCGCCGCCTGCGACCGTAACGGATGACCCGGCGATGCGGACCATCAGCCTGGCCCATACCTGGGCGGTCGCGTGCTGCAGGCGTCCGCCCTTGTCAAAGAGTGAGAGAAACAGTGAAAGACATGCAAACGAGGACGTGACAAGCGCGAACGGCGGCACCTGGATGATGTTTGAACGCAGCTTTTGCGCAAGTGTCAGCGGGGGCAGATCCGGCGACGGACCCTCGCGCTGATCCTTGGCGTCGAGAACGGCCTGTTCTGAATCAGTAGTCGTCAGCGGGTTTTCGATTTTCGCTTCAGGTGCTTGTGGTGTCATGCAGGAGGTCTCATACGATGGGCGCCATGTGTTCCGCGACGTGGGATCGGTAGCTGCCGGCACTGCTTTCGCGAGCGGGTTCGGAGGTCTCGGCGGATTCCAGTGAACTGCGTACTGCGCCTACCAGCAGAACAGAGCCGGTCACGACAATGAGGCCGTCAAGGGGTGTGACCTTCATGGCGAAATCCAGGGCATCGTAGGGGCTGGCTGCTTCTTCCATCGTGGTTCCGACAGGCTCGGCGGCTTCGGCCAGTTGTGCCAGCGTGGCCGAACGCGGAGACTGCACCTCGGTAAGGATGATGCGATCGAAGAGAGGAAAAAGTATCTGCGCGATCTCGCCTACTGGCTTGTCGTTGAGGCTGCTGAAGACAAGGGTGCGCAGGGAGGCTCGATCGAGCAGTGTGCCAAGTGCGGCGCGCAGGGCCCAGGCGCCGGCGGGATTGTGGCCGACATCGAGCAGGACCAGCGGACGCCGGGAACTCGCGGGATATGTCTCGAAGCGACCGGGCCAGCGGGTCTGGCGGATGCCGGCTTCCACAGCCGAAATAGTTATATTGTAATTATGATGGTTGCTTAATTCGGAGGCGGCCGCGAGGGCCAGTGCCATGTTGCGCTGTTGATGCTGGCCTACGAGGGAAGAATCGACGTGGAGCGGGCCGCCGTTCCATTCAATACTGTACTGGTTACGTATAGGTTGAACCGGGATAGCCTCTTCAGCCAGCGGGGCATGGCGGGAGGGCATGTACTCCGTGGCACTGACACCCTTGACGTTGAGCGGGACAGCAATCTCACCGAGCGACTGGTTGGCTTCCGGATGCTGGGGCAGCGTGACCATGGTGCCGCCCCGACGCAGGATGCCGGCTTTTTCGCGGGCGATGGCGGCAATCGTCGGTCCGAGCCATTCGGTGTGATCGAGAGAGATGTCGGTGATGATGGAGAGTGTCGGTTCCACGATGTTGGTCGCGTCGAGACGGCCGCCCATGCCTACTTCCAGGATGGCGATATCGATTTTGGCGGAAGCGAAATAAACGAAGGCCATGGCCGTGACTGCTTCAAAGAAGCTGGGTTCGGCGGGAAGAGCTTTGGACTGCACCAGCATCTGCGCAGCAGACTCAACCTGGTCATAAGCAATGGCAAACGCGTCATCCTCAATTTCATCCTGGGTAATCTCGTGGGTAGCATCGTCTACCTGCCGGAGCAACTGGATGCGCTCATTGGGACGGACAAGGTGCGGCGAGGTATAGAGGCCCACACGATATCCGGAAGCAGCAAGAATGGCAGCGAGCGTGGCTGCGGTCGAGCCTTTCCCATTGGTACCTGCGATCAGGATGGACGGATAGGTCTGTTGTGGATTGCCGAGTGCCGCCATGAGCGTGCGCATCTGTTCCAACTCGAACTTGCGCCGCGGCTGGCCGGGCTGGACGTGCAGTTCGCCGGCAAGACGGTACAGGCGCGCGATGGCGGCGGGGTAAGGCATCCCATTATTTTACGGCAGTGCCGGTTCATCCTGATCGTCCTTCGCACTTGCGTTACAAAACAGGCCGGTCCCATGGTTGATGCGAGGCGCGACGGTAACGGACACGCGCCGTTTCGACGACACTTGACGATGGTGTATGCCATGGAGAGAGAGCGTATCTTCGCCGCACGTCACGCCCTGCCCAGAGCCGTATCCAAACGGCTTTTTGCAAAAAAGTGAAAACAATGGCAACATCAGCTGGCACAAGACCAGAATGTGCAGCGGAGTATCTTCGCTTCGAAGAGCTCACACTCGAGTTACCCACGCCTGGATGCTACCGAGTTTGCTTTCGATACCTCGGGGTTGGAGAGATCAATGCGGAGAGGTTCGTTTCAGAATTGCAAGAAGAGTCGTTTAAGCCTTAATGAGTGCATCGGCCTGATATCGAGAGTTATGAGCGTAAGTTACCGAAGGCCTGATCCGGAAATCGCCTGTTGATTCAACAGGGCGCAACGCGCTTAGTTAGGTTTTGTCGGCTCCGCCATCATCTTTTGTAGAGCCTTGGCGGCGCCATCATTCCTTGGATTAAGCGCGAGGGAACGCCGGTAAGCGACGACTGCAAGATCCATCTGACCATGATCAACATAGGCTTCTCCCAGGCTGTCGTACACGTTCCAATCGTCCGGGTACTGCTGAACATTGAAAGCAAATAGGGCAATCGCTTCGCCGAGCTTTGAAGCAGAGATCGCTTCATATCCGAGCTTGTTAATAAATCCAAGAGGCAGCTTGACACCCGTACTCGCATCCGCTCGAAAGGATCGTATGGCCTCTGCCGCGCCACTGTTCTTGTTGAGACGTTCAAAAGCTGATTGCAGCTCCATGATCCGTTTGTATCCAGGCACCGGCGTCTGAACCATAGCGTCGAGCTGCTGTCGGTCGTACCATCGCCCGCGCACCAGCACGCCGTCCGGGTGCCGCACATTGCGAACATCTTCAAGAGGATTCGCTTCCACCAATATCAGGTCGGCAGACTTACCCAGAGCAATCGTCCCGAACCGCTCCGCACCTGGAACATACTGGTGAATGAATTCATCTGGCGTACGAGTAGCTGCGGAGATGGCCTGAAACGGAGAGAGGCCGGCCTTAACGAGCTCATCGAGATCGTCATCAAGCGAAGTTCCAGGTATGAGATTTCCCGGAGTATCTGTACCCGCCAGCAGAGGCACACCCGCTTGTGAAAGCGCCAGCGTCAATTTCCTCAACGTCGCCAGCTCTGGCACAAAATAGTCTGAGGGCTTGTCCGGCTTATAGCTTAGCCACTGTCGAACGATATCTGGCGGCGCAAGTTGGTTCTCCGAATCTGCCATCCGCGCATCCAGGGACTTTGGATCGGCCCAGGTCTCTGTGAGCGTCGAAAAAAAGGATAAGTTCGGCGTTACGTAGGCTCCTGCCTTCTTCGTCATTGCGACCGCCGGCGCAATCAGCGTCTGATCGGGCTTGTTGTGAAAGTAAGTCTTGTAATACTCCTCTCCATGCGCGACCATCACTTGCCCCTGATCCAGTGCGCCTTCGAGTCCAACTGATGTCGGAATATGGCCTACGACCGCAATCTTTTCTTTCTTGGCCTCGTCCATCAGCGCCGCGTAAACCTTTGGATCGAGCCGCTCGTACGCCTTAATGAAGTCATAACCGAGCAGCTTTGCGCGATCCACCGCTCCTCGTGCATCCTGATCGCACAGCGCGACAAATTGTGGTCCGGGATCGCCGGGCCCATCGATCATGAAAGCTGCAAAGATGCGAGGACCGGGGAGCAGTCTCCCAACGACTTCGCCGCGCGTGACGATCACAAACTCCGGAGATGCCAGCCCCATATTCAGAACCGTCGTCACCCCAGAAGATAGAAAGAGTGGCAACATCTCTTTCCTATCAACATGCACATGCATATCGGCAAGTCCTGGCAGAAGGAACTTGCCGCGCCCATCAATCACGGCAGCCGCTGCGGGCACGTGAACAGATTCCAGGGGTCCTATCTGATCGATTCTGCCACCTTTTACCAGGACGACCTGATGAGCGAGAACTCGCTCCGTGTCCATTGGAATGACCGAAACATCCTTAAAGACGATGGGCCTGAGACCTCTCCCAGCCTCAACGGGTGTCTGGCCTTGAGCGAGTGGCATCACGATCAAAGCTCCGAAACACAGAACGGTCACCAGATGAGTAGACACGCAAGATCCTCGACCGAGATTGGGAAAAGCTACGGAGGGTACGGGCAACAAGGACGATTTGTTCCCAACGAAGGACAGGGTTCTTCAGCGGCACGGAATGAAAAGGCTCTTTTCCTCTCCTCGTCACCATGCATCCACTCAATAGACCGCGGATTGTCTTCTCAATGAGTGCCTTATCGCCGAGTCACTCATTGAGGCAAACGGGGCTTGAAGAGTACATTGACCTGAAGTCACCAACTGATGACG
>CAZZVA010000181.1:0-6392 GCA_964657345.1 uncultured Acetobacteraceae bacterium
GGAATGTAGCGGCGAAATGGAACTGGTTGGGCCATCGGAACATTTTCCTCGTCTACTACTTCGCGGAACTTATCTGCACCAGCCCGGATGTGCCGGGAAGCCGGTAGTCGGAACGCTTCCACTTACGTTCCACCTCGACACCTGTCTGCGGCGTGCGCTTGCCACTGTAGCGAAAATTCGACGTCTTCAGCGGATTATCGCCCTTTTCCGGCAGAACGCGAATGCTCACCGAAGTCTCCTTGTAAGCCGGAGTATTTGTCGCCCGGTCGACAGCCGGACCGACCAGCACATTCACCGGGCCGGATTGCGAAGTCAATGGAAGATAGACCTCCTTGCCAGTCACTCGTGAGGTCACCAGCACCTTCACCTTGATCTTTCCAACGCGGCTGATCACCTCTACCCATTGCCCCGACGTAATCTTTCGTTCCTCTGCCAGCTCCGGAGACATCTCGAGGTATCGCTCAGGATTGATCTCCTTGATGCCCGGCACCCGCGTCGTCTGATTACCTGTCTGAAAATGTTCCAGCTGTCGGCCGTTATTCAAATGTATGTCGAATTCCTCATTGATGACTTCGCTGCCTTCAATCCACTCCATCGGATAAAGGCGCGCCTTCTTGTCGGGAAAATTGAAGCCGCCTTCATCCAGGTAAAGTGTAGGCGTGTCAGTCCCATCCACATGCACAGGCCATTGCAATGTCTTGTATCCGGCAAGACGGTCGTAGGTCACCCCCGCAAATAAAGGCGCCAGTGAAGCAGCCTCATGCATGATGTCTGCCGGGTGGTGATATTCCCAGCCGGCGCCTAATTTGTTCGCCAGCAGCTGAATAATCTCCCAGTCGGGCTTGCTGTCTGCATACGTTGGCAGCACTTGGTACAGCCGTTGAAAGCGTCTCTCGGTATTCGTAAACGTACCTTCGCGCTCCAGGCTTGGCACCGCCGGGAAAACGACATCCGCGTAGCGGCAGGTCTCAGTAAAGAAGATATCCTGCACCACGAAAAAGTCCAGCTTCTCAAAGCCGCCGGCCACGCGGTTTGCGTCCGCATCGGAGGAGATCATGTCCTCACCGGCAAGGTACATCATGTGCAGCTTGCCATCGTAGATCGCGTCAATCATCTCGTGATTGTCGAGTCCCTTTTCCGGCTTGATGTTCACGCCCCATGCCTTTTCATACTTCTCGCGTGGTCCCTGGTCGGCAATCTTTTCATAGCCGGGAAAGTAATTCGGCATACTGCCGAAATCGCTCGCACCCTGCACGTTGTTGTGTCCGCGCAAAGGATACGCGCCCGTGCCGGGCCGCATGTAATTGCCCGTGATGAGCAGCAGGTTCGAGATAGCTGTAGACGTATCGCTGCCGCCGCAATGCTGTGTAACCCCCATCGCCCAGCACACGCAGACACTGGGAGCCGCCGCGATCTCATCTGCAACGCGGTGCAGTGTCTCCAGCGGGAGCTCGCACATGCGCGACGCATATTCCATCGTGAACGGCTCGAGGCTCTTGCGGTAGGCATCCAGGCCATTCACCCACTGATCCAAGAATGCCTGGTGCGCACGACCCGTGTCGAGCATGTAGCGGCTCAGAGCCGACAACCAGATCAGGTCGGTACTCGGCTTGGGTTGAAAGAAAATGTCCGCTCGCTCTGCCATCTCGTGTCTGCGCAGGTCGGCAACAATCAGTTTCTGTCCATGCTTCTTGTGGGCCCTCTTGATGCGTGTGGCCAGCACCGGGTGACTTTCAGCCGTATTGCTGCCGATGATCAATACAAGCGAAGTGAGTTCCAGATCGTGGATCGATCCCGAATCGCCTCCATGTCCCACCGTCCGGAATAATCCCTGCGTCGCAGGCGATTGACAGTAGCGAGAACAGTTGTCGACATTGTTCGTCCCGATGACCTGTCGAGCAAACTTCTGCATCAGGTAAGACTCTTCGTTCGTACACTTCGACGAGGCAATTACACCGATCGCATCCGGTCCGTGCTCCTGCTTGATCGAAGACATCTTGTTCGCGACCAGCGTCAGAGCCTCTTCCCAGCTCGCTTCGCGAAAGTCATTGCCAACGCGGATCAGCGGCGTGCGCAGCCGGTCTTCACTATTCACATAGTCCCAGCCGAACTTGCCCTTCACACACGTCGACACACCATTCGCAGCGCCATTGGCCGGCTCTACCTTCAGGATGTGGCGATCCTTGGTCCACACATCGAAGCTGCATCCCACTCCGCAGTACGTGCACACGGTCTTGGTCTTCTTCACCATCACGTCGCGCATGGCAGCTTCAGTCTCGGACACCGCCATAATCGGGCCATAGCCCATCTCCGGCTCAATGCCCTTCACTACGTCGATCATCTTGTCCAATGCCTGCTTCGGCAATGCCGTCAGGTAGCCGGCGTGCCCGATCATCGACTTTTCCATCAAGGCATTGCATGGGCACACCGTCACGCAGTGCCCACACGAAACACAGCTCGAGCCCTCGATGGCGTGCCCTCCATCCCACAGCACGCGAGGATGAGCAGACTCCCAGTTGATGGTGAGCGTTTCATTCACCTGCAGGTTCTGACAGGCTTCTACGCAGCGTCCACACAGGATGCATTGGTCCGGATCATAGCGGTAAAACGGATTGCTGAAATCGCAATCGTACGGCTTCTTGAGGAACGGATGCTTCTGGTGCTCCACCTTCAGATTCGCAGCCGTGTTATGCACCGTGCAGTTCTCGTTGTTGTTGTCGCATACCGTGCAATACAACATGTGATTGCCGAGAATCACGTCATACGCTTCGCGTTGCGCCCTGGTCGCGCGGGAGGACTCGGCTTCCACGCGCATACCCTGTCGCACCGGCGTCGCACACGCCCGCACCAGTTCGCCATCAATCTCCACCATGCACGTATCGCAGGTCTGAATCGGCCCAAGCTGGTTGTGATAGCAGACATGCGGAAACGCAGTATTCTCGCGAAGGATTGCATCCACCAGCCACTCGCCTTTTTCGGCGACGACCGGCTTTCCATCGATCAGAATTTCAACGGCAGCCTTGCCGGCATTTCGCGCGGCTGCGACAGTGGCAAACTCGGGGCTTGTGCTCATCACACTTCATACGATGCCACCTTTCCCGCTTCCGTCAAGCCGGGTCGGTAGTATCACTATCAAGCGTTGTGGAACGGGCTATCTAGGCAGCATCTGTCTCGCCGGAGCTGGTCAGGATGCCCATCTCAAAAGGCGCCGAAAGCAGACAATCCATCTTCTGGATACGCGCCAGGGCCCTCGCCAGTTGCGAATTGTGGCATGGCTCCACAGTAATGACGAACGCCGTATCATGTGCCGGATGACCCGGCTTCTGCAGGATGGCCCGGATGTTGATGTCCTCGCGTGCCAGGTCACCAGCGATTTCCGCCACAATTCCCGCTCGATCCTTCACGACAAAACGAATATAGTGCGGCAGCTGAAACTCTCCGCCGGCCACAACCTTATGCACGGCAAGCCGCACCGGACTTCCCCCATGCGCGATCGCAAGGATATCCGAGACCACAGCGACGGCAGTTGGCTGACCACCCGCTCCGTGTCCGGAGAAAATCGTCTGTCCCCCATAGCGACCAGTCGCTATCACCATGTTCTCTGTACCCTTCGACCAGGCCAGCGGTGATTCATCGCTTACCAGCATCGGCCCCACTGAGGCCAGTAGAGCGCCTTCCCGCACCTCGGCTCTTGCTATCTGACGAACCGTGCAGCGCAGATCGCGCGCGTAGGCAAAGTCGGTCGCGCTGAGATTTCGAATAGAGCGGCAGGTAATGTCATTGGGTGCCACATCGGCAAGCAGGCCCACCCGCGTCAGGATCACCAGCTTGGCCCGCGCATCGAATCCATCCACATCTTCCGTCGGGTCGCGTTCCGCGTAACCAAGCTCCTGCGCCTCCGCCAGGATCGTCGCAAACTCCGCGCCCTCTTCCATACGGCTCAGAATGAAGTTGCATGTGCCGTTCAGTATGCCTTCGAGCTTCAGAATCTGGTCGCCGGCAAGCCCCTGCTGCAGCCCAGGGATGACGGGAACACCACCCGCCACCGCGGCGCCGTAAAGCAGTTCGCATCCATTCTGCTGGGCCAGGTGCTGTAGCTCGATGCCGCGATAAGCGATGAGCTTCTTGTTCGCGGTTACAACGCTCTTACCCGCCCCCAGCGCCTGCCGTACCCATTCTCCCGCCGGATCCATACCGCCAACCAGCTCGACGATAATGTTGACGTCGGAGTCGAGAACATCCGATAAATCCTCGGTCCACTTCACATCCGGAGAGACCCAGTCCTCACCAGCTTTGCGATGGATATTGCGATTGAAAATGTGGGTTAGCTTGGGTCCGTGAAAGCTCGCCTGGCTCAGGATGCGTGCCACCGATCGACCGACCGTCCCAAATCCCAGGATCGCTACGTTCATCTTCGCCAAGCTATGAATCTCCAGAAAAATGCATGCACGGGCCTTCGAGCCCCTCGTGCCAGCCTAGTGTACGCTGCACCTGAAGATTTTCAGCGTTCGTTTCACTCTGCGCCGTGCAGCACGAACCTCAAAAGTGGCGTAGCGGTTCTTCCAGGACAGCCTCCACCGGGCTGGTGGTGGGCTTGATCGTTTCCTTCTCGAGAGACCGGCTGACCAGGTCCCGCGATCCCAATCCAATCGACAGCGCCAGCGCCAGTACGATCCCGCCGAACAATATGCCAAAGGCCAGGTCCACGATCGCTTCGCCAATGTGCAGATGGTCCAGCACCATCGCAGTCGTCAACACCAGCACCATCCACTTCACGCCGATACTCAGGAACCGTGCGTACTGCAGGTTCATGTTGACGCCGCCAATGAGAACACTGCGCGAAAGAAACCGGGCAATGATCGTTCCCACAAAGAGGATGACAACTGCGCCGACAATGCGCGGCAGGTAGGCCAGCAGATCCAGCGCGATCATGGAATTTGACGACGCACCGAATGCCTCAAAGCCGACAGCAACGCCAAGCACAACGCACAACCAGAACACAACCCGCGTCACTACCGAGGTAGGCGTTTGCGTCGGCGACCACTCCGCCAGCTGTGTCGATCCCTTCGACAGTCTCTCGTCAAAATGGATTGCCGAAAGAATCTTACGCAACAGCCACGTCAGGCCCCAGCCGATGAGGCTGAAGATCGCTACTGCCAGAATCAACGCTAGCAATCCCGGAAGAATAATCACTATGCGTTCAAGTACGCGGGTCATCGAAGATTGGAGTGCGATCAGAATTTCATTTCCCATAACGTTGTGCCTCGTATCGTCTACCGTTTGTGACAGGCCTCCAGCAGCAGGCTGGCGCATTTTCCGTACTCGTTGCTAGGGATTGAAACGGTCCGGCCATCGCCAGCGCGATAACAGGTACGGCTTGCCTGTTTCATAAGCCAAAGCAAGCTGTTCCAGCCGTGCATCTGCCTCCGCGTCCGATAGCAAAGCTACTTCTCCCGCATATGAAGCAACCCATGCCAGGTACAACGGCAGCAACGCACCCATCAGGTGCGATCGACCCAATGTGCGTAACCGATGCGCCAGCGCGAAGTCATAGATGATGCGGACCCATAACGAATCAGGAAGATGAAACTGGTCGGGAGCGAGCCGGGTCAATCGTTTCAACTCCAGCTGCGTCACCGGGGGCAGCACCAGCGACCACACATCCTGCAGATTGCGCGAGGCTAGCAGAAAACTCTCCGCCATCGGCTTCGTATCGATCCTGCCTTTTTCCGGAGGCGCCGCATATGGATTGCCACTGACCGGCACAGCCTGCGATCCGCGCACTCGTTGCCATACCGCGGCATTTGCCTCCATATCCGCAAACAGCGGACCCACCACCTGCGACAAAACAGTGCTCAGATCGATTCCCTCGGCCACCGTCTGGTGATCGATCGGCACATACACCTGGCATACTTTGCGTTCGCGAATCGCAGCTTCCGTTGCCGGCCAGAAAAGGCTTTCATTCGCCGTCTGGACCCGTCTTCCGGGATGTTCGAAGATAGGCAGCAGTGCTGCCGCCACCGCAAAGTCCTGCGCCAGCGGGTAACGAACACGCTTGCCATACAAGGCCCGCGTCAGCGGCGCAAGAATCCCTGCATTCAGCAATCCACCGAAGCGGCTCTGCGAGTACACAGGCATGGCTAGTTCGCACTCTCCTGCAAGCACCGGCGCTGCCATACTGGCCACGGCGCCACTCTTCAAGGCCGCCAGGTCCGGACTGATGATGGCGCAGACGCGTGCGCCCGTCGTCCGCGAAAGAGCGAACAGACTGCTGTAGGTAGAGCCTGAAGTAAGCCAGCTCGCCCCGGCAGCAGAAGCGGCGCCGGGCTTATAGGACACCATGCGGACCTTGGTCGCGTCGCCAACGCTGCCCACTGCCTCCAAACCCTGTC
>CAZZVA010000182.1:0-6364 GCA_964657345.1 uncultured Acetobacteraceae bacterium
TTCCGGTTACAAGTTACTGTCGGTGCAGCGGGACGAAGACGGACTGCTCTTCGAATATGGAAAGTAGGCTGAAGGAGGTTCCACAAACAAGGTCCACGCGCGTCCACGAACTGGATGGACTGCGCTTCATCGCCATCGCTGGTGTCCTCCTGGTGCATTACCGTCCACCCTTCCGGCCGCACCTGGATGCATTGGCATTGGGGTGGGCAGGAGTCGACTTATTCTTTGTCATTTCCGGCTATCTCATTACCAGCAATCTACTCGCCTTGCGCGGCACCTCCCGCCCTTACCGGATCTTCTACTGGCATCGCTTCCTGCGAATTTTTCCGCCGTACTACCTGGCATTGATTGCAGTGATAGCCTTATGTTCCATGCACGGTGACTACCTGGGCCGCTTGGCCATCGCGCGGCTTGGACTATTCCTGACATCTATCGTCCCCTGGCCTGTCCCGACACTCTATCCGTGGCATGTGATTTCGGCCGCTATCCACCACGGTGTACACAGCAATCCATTACTGCCTCTCGACAACCATGTCATGAATAACTATGTGCAGGGCGTAGCTTTACTCTGGTCGCTCTCCATCGAAGAACTCTTCTACCTGGTCTGGGCTCCAGTCGTTTTGCGTGGTTCCAGATCTGTGATATTGGCGGTGTCTTTGGCTGCCATCGCTTTGTGCCCACTGCTTCGCGTACTGTGCCATGTGCCGAACTACTTCGAGTACTTCTATCTGCCGACCCGATTCGATGCACTTACCTTCGGCAGTGTGGTCGCACTCTTATATGCGGCGCACAAGCGGGACCGGCTATCCCGTGAATCGCTTGGACGCATTTTCGAGACGGCCGCCGTTGTCAGCTCCGTTGGTTTGGTTTTCCTGGGCTGGCACGACGGGCTATTCGCGCACCGGGAAATACGTTCGGCGATGAGTTTCGCCGCATTCGGCTATACCCTGCTTGGTACTTTGTTTGCGTCTGTGCTGGGGATGTGTGTACTTTGCGGAGGAACCAGCGCCTGGTGGGCAAGATTGCTGCGCCTGCGGCCATTCACCTATGTGGGCGAGATCAGCTATGTAATTTATTTGATACACATCCCCGTCTATATATTCCTCGCAAACCTTGGCGCAAAGCTGACCGGAAAAGCAGAGATCGCGCCCACGCTTTGGCTCGGACTTGTAGCCGCATTCACGACGGTTGGCCTTGCAACCGTTTCTTGGAAGTTTTATGAGAGACCGTTGCAGCGTTTTCGGAATGCCGTGCGCTGAGTCTGCTTCGGTTTTTGGTTGTAAGTAGTGCGCTACCCACTTCACCCTTCGCCGTAGCTCGTGGGAGCATAAGTCCGAACTACGTTGCTACACTGAAGCCATGCCAGAGGAGAGTTCTGACAGCATCAAGCATCGAAACCTCTTTGATCGCCGAACCATCGTCTATGTAGCGCTTGCCTCCTCTATCTATTTCATAGACATCTTCCTTCGCTCCTATCGCAAGCCATTCTGGTTTGACGAATTGTTTACGGTCTATCTTTGCCGGCTGCCCAGTATGCGGGATACCTGGATCGCCGTCCAGCATGGGGCCGATTTCAATCCGCCATTGTTTTACATACTTACCCGTGCCTCGCAGGCACTCTTCGGGCACGGCAACATTGCGATCCGACTTCCAGAAACACTCGGGATCTGGGTCTTCTGTCTCAGTTTATTCGTGTTCATCGCGCGTCCCTGTGGGCGCGTCGCTGCAGGTATCGGCGCCTTGTTTCCGCTGTTTACCCTTGCTCACTACTATGCCTATGAGGCCCGTCCTCACGGCATAACGCTGGGCTGGTGCGGGCTTGCACTGCTCTGCTGGCAGCGGATTGCAGAAGGCCATGCAAAGTTGATCTGGCACCTTGGCTTCATCGCAGTCGTACTCGGCAGTGTCTTGACGCATGTTTATGCCATCTATCTCTTCGTCCCTTTCACCCTGTTCGAGATGTACTCGCTTGTCCGCTTGAGGAAGATGCACTGGAGTGTCGCGGTCGGGATCGGCCTGGCAGCTACCGTGGCGTTTCCCATCTATCTGCCGCTCATGCGCACTTACCAGGCGATGATGCCGCCGGTCGCTGATCTACCGACAGGAAGCATTCAACATGCCCTGCGGCTATTTGCCGTCGACTCCCTTGGGAAATCCTCGATCCTATTCCTCGTATGTGTGGCTCTCTCTATACTGTCGCTCGGTGTGAAGCATGGCAGACTCACTTATCAAAGCTGGAAGCAACATCGCCAGCGGCTTGAGCCAATATCGATCCTTGCGCTTGGCTTTCTCTTCATACCTGTCATCGGCATTGCGGTGGCCAGACATAGTCACGTCAGCACCTTCCACCGCTATTATCTTTCGTATCTCGCGGGCCTCTCCATCCTTCTAGGTGAAGCCACGCGACTGTGGGGGGCCGGTTCCAGGCGGGCCATCCTGCTTTTGACCATAGCGACTTCGATGCTCATAGCAGATCTGGGCACGGTCAGTATCAACATGTGGCGAGGAAAGGAAGACGGTCTGACTGAACCCAGCAGCGGCTTTGCATTCTTTGCCTATCCCCGCGATGCTCTCGATCAGGACGTGCATGATCTGAATGTCCACCCGGAGCTTCCGATCCTGGATCTAAGTGCTCCGATGTATCTCTATCTTTACCACTACGCGCCAGAGGAGGTTGTCGACCGATTGTCCTTCGGCGCACCGGCGGCACAGGGTCTGTTTCTTGACAGCTATCGAAACATGGCTGAGTGGGGACGACTACCCCTCAAGCTGAGTGACACTTCGCACTTCCTCGATAGTCATGATCGCTTTTACACATTTCAGAGTACCGGTTCCCTCGTCAATGGCTGCGACTCCTGTATCCGCCTTATGCTGCAGCGCGGCTACACGCGTGTTTCGCAGGCAAGTACTCCTGACGGGCTGATCTCCGAATTCGCACGCGGGAGCAATTGAAGTGGGATGGAAACATCCCGCCTCTTCCGGGTCCCGGGTTCGCCGGCGTCTCTGCACTCTCTTTGAAGATCCTTTGCCCGCACATTCCCCTCGCGACCATTCGTTCGTACACTGAAAGCAGCGAACAAGCTGGGCTTCGTGATCCTCTTTCCAGTCACTCCGGCGATGCGTTTGAAGGACTGCAACACATACGATGAAAAAGCAGGCAGTAATTATTGGCGCAGGACCAGCCGGTCTCACCGCGGCCCTTGAGTTCCTCCGCAGGTCTGACATTCAGCCCATCGTTCTCGAGGCCAGCGATGCCATCGGCGGCATCTCGCGCACCATCCGTTACAAGGGCAACCGGATGGACATCGGCGGCCATCGCTTTTTCTCGAAGTCAGACCGGGTCATGCAATGGTGGATGGAACTGCTGCCACCCGCGCTCGACGAAGTAGAGAGCAGCGGTGCGCACCACGTCATCTCCTACCAGAACCAGAGCCGCACGCTGTCGCCGGCGTCGCAGCATGGACAGACCGCCGCAGTCGCCACGGCAGATGAAGACCTGGTCATGTTGGTGCGCCCTCGAAAAAGCCGTATCTATTTCCTGCGCCGTTTTTTTGCCTACCCGGTTACCCTCACGGCAGACACGATCCGCGGACTCGGTCTGCTGCGAACCATCCGCATCGGCCTCAGCTATCTGCGTACCAAGTTCCACCAGCGCACCCCGGAACGCAGCCTCGAAGACTTCCTGATCAATCGCTTCGGCCAGCAGCTTTATCTCACTTTCTTCAAGTCCTACACCGAAAAAGTCTGGGGCGTTCGCTGCGACGAGCTCAGTGCCGAATGGGGTGCGCAGCGCATCAAGGGGCTCTCGCTCTCGACTGCTATTGCTCACTTCATCAAGACGATTTTCAAGCCGCGTAAAAACAGCTCCGACCTCGCGCAGAAAGGTACCGAGACCTCACTGATCGAACAATTTCTTTATCCGAAATACGGCCCGGGTCAATTATGGGAGCACGTGGCTGACCTGGTTCATCAGAAAGGCGGCCAGGTACTTACGGGCTGGCGGGTCGAGTCCTTTGAAACCCGGAACAATCAGATCGTTGCGGTAGAGGCACGCAACCAGTCGGGTACGTCACAGCGTTTCGCCGGAGACTACTTCTTCTCGACCATGCCGGTGAAAGAACTCATTCAAGGGCTCGACATCGAACCGCCTGCAAATGTTCGCGAAGTTGCCCAGGGCCTGGCCTACCGCGACTTCATCACCATAGGGCTGCTCGCCGACAAACTGATAGTCACGGAGCCCGACGGCTCCCTGCTCAAGGACACGTGGATTTATATACAAGAGCCGGATGTCCTGCTGGGTCGTCTCCAGATCTTCAATAACTGGAGTCCCTACATGGTTGCCGACCCAACCAAAGTCTGGATCGGCCTGGAGTACTTCTGCTATGACTCCGACCCGCTCTGGCAGATGGCCGACGACGAGTTGATCCGCTTTGCCACAGCCGAGGTGGAAAAAATCGGCCTGCTGCACGCAGCCGATGTCCGCGACGGCCACGTTGTGCGCGTACCCAAAACCTATCCTGCCTACTACGGCACCTATGAACGATTCGATGAAGTGCGGACCTATCTCGATAGGTTCGACAATCTATTCCTGGTGGGCCGCAATGGCATGCACAAATACAACAACCAGGATCATTCCATGCTCACAGCCATGACCGCAGTCGACCAGATTATTGCCAACAAAGTCGACAAAGCCGAGTTATGGGGTATCAATACAGAGCAGGAATATCACGAAGAAAAAGCCTGAATTTCTCAATGGCCATAAGAAAGATGGCATGTCCTGAACCTGATCGAATTTTCACTGGCAGTCTTTGGAACATCGATGGTTGCCGGCCTGCTGGGTGCACTTACCGGTCTCGGCGGCGGTGTCGTTCTCGTTCCCGTGCTGACGCTGCTGTTCAAAATCGATATCCGCTACGCCATCGGCGCGTCGCTTATCTCGGTGATCGCCACTTCCTCCGGTGCGGCCGCAGCCTATGTGCGCGAAGGCTTTTCCAATATCCGCATCGGCATGTTTCTTGAAGTCGCCACTACTCTGGGCGCGATCTTCGGGGCCTTTCTGGCCGGCCATCTTTCGACCCACGCCATCGGCATCATCTTCGGTATCGTGCTGCTGTACTCGGCTTACGCCAGCTTTCGCACTCAGCATGCTTCCGGATCCACCAGCCATGATCCCCTGGCGATACGCTTGCGACTCCAGGGTGTGAACCCGGAAGACTCGCAGCTCTACTCAGCACAGCACGTACCGGCGGCATTCGGCATCATGGGTGTGGCCGGGACCCTATCCGGATTGCTCGGGATAGGCTCAGGAGCCGTCAAAGTCCTGGCGATGGACCAGGCCATGCGCCTGCCGTTCAAGGTCTCGACTACCACCAGCAACTTCATGATCGGCGTTACTGCTGCCGCGAGTGCCGGTATCTACCTGAGCCGCGGGTATATCGATCCCGGCCTCGCCATGCCCGTGATGCTGGGCGTTCTGGCGGGTTCACTCATGGGTTCGCGCCTCCTGGTCCGAGCGAAAGTGTCTACGCTGCGAGCCGTATTCGCTGTCGTCATCGTCGCTCTCGGCCTGGAAATGATCGTTAACAGCATTTCCGGAAAACTCTAGTGAACACGCGCCCCTATACACCCTCCGCCCAGGCCGACCAGGCACTGGAGGTCGCCATTGGCCGGATGCTGCGCATCGGAGTCACCATCGCGGCAGCAGTCATCCTCACTGGCGGCCTTGTCTACCTGCGGCATGGCGCGGGTCCTGCACCCGACTACCGCCATTTTCATGTTGCTCCGCAGGAGGCGCTGAGCATTCGCGGCACCTTTACCGGCATTGTGCGTGGATCGAGCCTGAGCATCATCCAGCTCGGCGTTCTGCTACTCATCGCGACGCCGGTGGTGCGGGTCGTTTTTGCCCTGGTCGGCTTTGCGCGGGAGGGCGATCGGCTGTATGCCAGCATCAGTGCTGCAGTCCTGGCCATCCTGGTCTTCAGCCTGCTCCACAGCCGCTAGCCGCTGCGCACAGCCGACGCTTGCCGGACGGCAGCTGTATTTGTACCCTTTCCACCCTGTGGTACGTCCAATAGGTAGCCACATCCGGGCGCTTTGTGCGACTCGTATAGTGATGAGTGAGCGAAATGGGAGGTACGGATTCAAATGTTCAGTTCCGACCTTGAGCAAGAAAGAAAAGACGGCAAAATGACGCGCCGTTCCTTGCTGGTGTCCGGTTCAGCAGTCCTGGGCGGTCTCGCTCTCTGGGGACGGTTCGGCACGCCTGCCCTGCGCGCGGATGTCAAGCAGCCAACACCTGGCATCGTCACGATTGTGAACTTTTCAAATGACGGCAAGCGCCTCGACACAGTCAAGGAGCCGAAGG
>CAZZVA010000183.1:0-6217 GCA_964657345.1 uncultured Acetobacteraceae bacterium
CCTTATTGCCTTCCGGATCATGCACCAGGAACGTCTGGCTGCCGTCGCTTTCCCGCGTGACGGCTGCCGGCACTGTAACGCCCTGGCTTCCGAGCAGCTTGCGCAGAGCTTCTGCATTGCTGGTGAGGAAGGCTACGGACTCAAGGCGGTCGGGTTGGCCCTTCACTGGCGGCGAAAGCAATTCGACATACTGCAGGTGGTTCGCATAGAAACGCTCGCCGGCCTTGGAGCCAATCGAAGGCACCTTGTCCCAGCTCAGGAGGGAGCCATAGAAGACTTCGGATTTCGCGAGGTCATCCGCGTAGAAGGTCACGTGCGAGATGCCGGTGATCGAAGGTCGGGTGGGCACGGACTGGGCGTGGCTTCCGAAGCAGATGAGAGGCAAAGCGAGAAGCAGTTTCCTGATCAATGTTTTTCCCTTGCTGCGTTCAAAGGTCGGGTTGCGGCGTGGCTGCTCGGTACCTGGACGGGTGGGTGTGATTTGTGATGGCGAGATCTCTCCGCTTCGGTCGAGATGACAAATTTAGGCTGTGCGCTTTGGTGGTGATGACGATTTGAGCTGTGCGGCTCGGTCTTGATGACAGGTCTAACCTATGTCGAGATGACAGATTTGAGCTATGTGAAGATGACAGACACGGTGCCGCTCGTCACTCCGATGGATAGTATCCCGGCCGATGGTGGACTACCCGCTTGTCGCCTGCTTTTGAATTCTGGAGTGTGACGGCGATGGTTCGGAAATCGGAGTCTCCCTTTCCCTGCGGAGGATAGTAGCCGATGAGGTATTGCGTTCTCAAGTCTTCGGAGACCTGCGCGAAGACTTTCTGGAGCGAATCACCATCGGCGTAGTAGTAGCGGCCGCCGGTCTGCTCGGACAGGGTGATCATGGCGTGTTCGCCGCCGAGGTCGCGTCCTGCGCTTGCCTCGATGGGGACATCGATGATGCTGTAGACCATGACTTCGCCGCGGACTGCCTGCTCCAAAGCCTGCTGATAACTGGTGCCCTTGACGGTGTTGCCGCCGTCCGAAATGACGACCAGCACTTTGCGACCACTCCGTGGCGCAAGTGCGTCGGACGCCAGGTAGACGCCGTTGTAGAAGGCAGTGGCGTTGCCGCGATGGAAGTCGTTGAGCGCGCTCTCGATGCGGCGCATGTTGTTGGTGAAGGGCACGATTTCGCGCACGCCGTCGCTGAACTCCATCACGTCGACGCGATCGATGGGGCGCACCAGGCCCGTGAGAAAGCTGTGAGCGGCGTCATGCTCAACGTCGAAGTCCTTGTGCACGCTGCCGCTGGTATCGATGGCGAGGACGATGGAAAGCGGGAGGGCGGTGTCGCGTTCGAACAATGCGATCTTCTGGGGCTGACCGTTTTCCTTGAGAAGGAAGTCTTCCTTGGTGAGGCCTGGAACGGGTGCACCGTGTTCGTCATCGACATTGACGAAGACGTTGACGAGGTGAACATTCACCTTAAAAGTGAGGTTATCTTTCGACGAGTCCTGGGCGGACAGACGGCCGGTGGGAGGACTGAAGCTCAGCAGGAACAGAGTCGCGGATGTAATGAGGGCACGGCTGTACGGCTTCAAAGAAGTGTCTTTCCGGGTCGCAGTTCTTCCGGGAATGGCTCGCCATCCGACCATACTGCGCCATCCACAAAGTACTCCTTCTTCCAGATGGGCACAGTCTTCTTCAGAGTGTCGATCATCCAGCGGCAGGCATCGAAGGCCGCGGCTCGATGTGCCGAGCCAACGACGATCAGTACCGAAGTCTCGCCCACCTGCAGGCGACCAAGACGATGCCTGACGGCAATCTCGCGCACGGAAAACTTCTGACGTGCTTCTTCGACCAGGCGGTTCATTTCGAGCAGCGCCATGGTTTCATATGCGGTGTAATCGAGATAGAGAGTTCGCCGGCCACGGGTGTTGTTGCGGACCACACCGTCGAAGACGACGAGCGCGCCATCTGCGCCTGCATGTTCGTCGCTTTTCAGGGATGCAATGACTTGCTGCTGATCGATGACATCCCGCGTCAACATGGCTGGCGGCAGCACCAGTTTCGCCATGGTTTTTTGTTGCTGGTCGAGGCCGCCGGAGACGGGGGGCAGCAGTGCTACTTCATCGCCTTCGCTGAGCAGGTGTGCAGCGGTCGCGTATTCCTGGTTGACAGCGATGGCCAAGCTGTTCCACAGACCCGGATTGCCAGTGTGCTGATGCAGAGCAGACATCTGGCGGCATTTGCGCACAAGGTCCGCGACGGTCGCATTGACCGGGAGTTCCAGGCTATGACTGTCCTGATGGAAGATGTCCTTCAGCAGGCCGAAGAACAGTACGCGCACCTTCATATCTTTCAGGATAGACGAAGCAGGCCGGGGCTTTCGCTACCCTGGGTCGGCTATCTGGGTTCACCTTCCGGGGTCGCCTACCGGGGGACCAGGACACTTTCCTGTTGCGGGGCAATTTCGTCGGAGGGCTGCGGCTGGTTGAGACCGCCGTAGCGACGCTCTCGCTGCTGGTAGGCGGCGATGGCTTCGAGGAGGTGAAGGCCGCGGAAGTCGGGCCATAAACGTTCGGTGACGAAGATTTCGGAGTAGGCGATCTGCCAGAGCAGGAAATTGGAGATACGCATTTCGCCGCTGGTACGGATGACGAGATCGGGATCGGGCATGTGCGCGGTGTACAAGTGGCGATGCAGATCGTCTTCGGTGATCTGGTCCAGGGGCTGGCCTTTTGCCTGAGCCTCGACGGCAAGATCGCGAAAGGCGTCGATCAACTCGGAACGCGCGCCATAGTTCAGTGCGAGGGTGAGGACAGTGCCGGTATTGTGCCTGGTGGCGTCGGCGGCGAACTGCATGGTTTCCTGCACTTCCGCCGGCAGCTGGTGGATGCGGCCGATGTAGGCCATGCGGACGTTATTGTCCTGCATTCGCTGTAAATTGCTGACGAGATATGCGCGCAGGAGGCCCATGAGGAAGCTGACTTCTGCTTTCGGACGACGGAGATTGTTTTCCAGCGAGAAGGCGTACAGGGTCAGCCATGGCAGGTTGATGCGCGATGCTGTTTCGACGACGAACTGGACGGCCTCCGAGCCTTGTTTGTGGCCCAGGAAACGCTTGAGGCTGCGCTTGCCTGCCCAGCGTCCATTGCCATCCATAATGATGGCGACATGCTGGGGCAAACGGGCGGGGTCGAGCGTGCGATAGAGGGACAGCTCGTCCGGAGAAAGCTGATGAACGCGGCTCGGCTGAATGGATTGCAAAACGGCTGCCTCAGAGTCGACCGTAGCATAAGCCTTTGGCAGCCTGCAATGCACGACCGAAGGATGCTGTACCGATGGCAAGCCGGAGGCCGGAGCCGGCATCGCCAGGAGAATCCCCCTGGCCCGGAAGCAGGTGAGCCTTCGGGCCAGGGAGTGCGATCAGCTAGACGGTGCGGCGCCGGCCCATTGCCAGGTCGCGCGTCTGGTTAAGCAGCATGGAGCGCTGGTAGATGTCCATTTGCCCGAGGTGCAAGGCGACCTCTGCCAGGAAGGGATCGGCCAGCACGGCGGTGGCCTCCTGCTGTCGGCGGCTACGAGCATCGTGAAGCAGCTCGCAGATGTCGACTTCCAGGGCAGACGCCAGACGGGCGAGCGAGGAGAGTGTCGGCATTGCTTTGCCGTTCTCGATTTTGGAGATGTAGGTGCGGGGCACCTGCATGCGGTTGGCGAGCTGGCGTTGACTGAGTGCCTTGGTGCGACGAATGTCGCGCACAGTTTTTGCCACCTGCAGACCGGATTGCTGATTGGCGGTTTGCGGAACCGGCTCGGCAACCTGGGGTCGCAGGATCTCAGGCTCGTCTGTTTCCAAAGTTTTGTGGCAGCGCCTGCAGAGCGAGTT
Organism: uncultured Acetobacteraceae bacterium; assembly: GCA_964657345.1. Classification (GTDB taxonomy): domain Bacteria; phylum Acidobacteriota; class Terriglobia; order Terriglobales; family Acidobacteriaceae. The sequence continues at coordinate 3,872 of CAZZVA010000183.1, forward strand.
AGTGGTGCGAAATTGGACCAGACTGCAGTGGTCGCAACGTAGTACCTCGCGTGCCTCGACGGTTGCTAAGGTAGTTGCCATAATGTGTACGGAGGCCAGAGCGGGCTTCCGAGCAGCAGACGTATCTGCTGTGATTCCTCACTACTTTGCTAAACTTCGGTAACATTGTCAAGAGAAAATCCTGAGACATCGGAAGATATCCGATAAAACCCGAATCGAGTCGGTCCTTCGGGTATTTGCCGCGAACCAGTGAAGTAACTGGACTGTTGTGCAACGGGGCTGGTCTCGATGAGAGTTTAGCTATTAACGAGTTGAGGAACGCCTATTGGAACGCCATTACACCCGCCCGGATGCCTGGAAGCTGCTGACTGAATACACTGCCTCGCCAAGTCTTCGCAAACATGCTCTCGCCGTCGAGACCTGCCTGCGTGCTTATGGAGAAGCTGAAGCGCGGCGACTGACCGACGCCGCCGAACAGCGGGTGATGATCGAGACCTACGCCATGACCGGTCTGCTGCACGACTTCGATTACGAGTTGCATCCGTCGCCGGAGGAACATCCTTCGTTCGGCTGCGCCATTCTTGCGGCGCAGGGCTGGGCGGAAGAGATTCGTCACGCCATCATGGCGCACGCTGAATATACGGGTACGCCGCGCATTTCGCATCTCGACAAGGCGCTGTTTGCCTGTGATGAGCTCGCGGGTTTTCTAACTGCCTGCGCGCTGATCAAGCCTTCGAAGTCGATTCACGATGTGGAGGTGGCCGGGGTGAAGAAGAAGCTGAAGGACAAGGCGTTTGCGCGCGGCGTGAGCCGGGAGGATGTCGTGAACGGAGCTGCCGGCCTGGGGGTGGAACTGGACCAGCACATTTTCTTCTGCCTGCAGGCCATGCAGAAGAATGCGGAGGCGCTGGGGTTGACTGGTTCTCAAGATCAAGTCGTCTAGGAGTGCCGGAGTAGTGATATGCTGGCGAGTTTGCGCGAGCAGCCAGGAATCTTGATGACCGACCAGCACACTGACACTCCTCAATTCGACACCACGATCGCTTCCAAGCTAGACGTCGCGAGCGTTCGCGGCCGTAAGAACGCTACCGGTCTGCTTGCACTGCTCGCTTCCTTTCGGCAGCAGGAAGCTGTGATTGCGGAAGGCGGCGGCGCGAAAGCTATCGAGAGCCAGCATGCCAAGAAACGATTGACTGCTCGCGAGCGTCTGGACCTGCTGCTCGATCCGAATTCGGCTTTCGTCGAGCTTGCGCTATTCGCAGCCTTCGGCATGTATGAGGAATGGGGCGGTGCTGCCTCTGCCGGTGTGATTACGGGCATAGGGCGGGTGGCTGGACGGCTGGTGATGATCATCGCGAACGATGCGACGGTGAAGGCCGGCGCATTTTTCCCGATGACGGCGAAGAAGGTGATTCGCGCGCAGACAATTGCGCTGGAGAACCACATACCGACGCTGTACCTGGTCGATTCGGCGGGCGTGTTTCTGCCGCTGCAGGAGGATGTCTTTCCGGACCAGGATGATTTTGGCCGCATCTTCCGGAACAATGCGGTGATGTCGGCACAGGGTATCCCGCAGCTAACGGCGATCATGGGCATGTGTGTCGCGGGCGGCGCATATCTGCCGGTGATGACAGACCACATTCTCATGACGGAAGGCAGCGGGCTGTTTCTTGCGGGGCCAGCGCTGGTGCAGGCGGCGATCGGACAGAAGTATTCGGCGGAGGAACTGGGCGGGGCCGCGATGCATGCCGAGATTTCGGGCACGGTCGATTACAAGGAACCGAACGATCATCTCTGCCTGGCGAGGCTTCGCTCGCTGGTCGGGAAGATCGGACATTTTCCCAAGGGACCGTTCGATCGGCGTGCTTACGATGCAATTGTGGATGCGCCGAAGTATGCAGCCGAAGATTTGTATGCGCTGATCGATCCGGATCCGGCGAAAGCTGCCAGCAATAGTTATGACATTCACGAAGTGATTGCGCGGCTGGTGGATCGCTCCGAATTTGACGAGTACAAGCCTGGCTATGGGCGCACTGTGGTCTGCGGCTACGCGCGGATCGGCGGCTATGCTGTGGGCATCGTAGCGAACCAGAAGACACACCAGCAGCAGACGGATTCGCACGGCGACAAGCGGACGGAATTCGGCGGCGTGATTTATGCCGAGAGTGCGGACAAGGCAGCGCGGTTCATTATGGATTGCAATCAGAACCTGGTACCGCTGATTTTTCTGCATGATGTGAATGGCTTTATGGTGGGACGCGATGCCGAGTGGACGGGCATCATCCGGTCGGGCGCGAAGATGGTGACGGCGGTCTCGAATTCGGTGGTGCCGAAGATCACGGTCAT
>CAZZVA010000183.1:6227-6364 GCA_964657345.1 uncultured Acetobacteraceae bacterium
GAAGGCCTACGATCCGCGATTTATTTTTGCATGGCCGACTGCCCGCTATGCGGTGATGAGCGGGGCGTCGGCTGCATCGACACTGGTGGAGATCAAGATCCGCCAACTCGAACGCGGCGGCAAGAAACTGAGCGAGG
>CAZZVA010000184.1:0-6362 GCA_964657345.1 uncultured Acetobacteraceae bacterium
GATCCCGCTAAGGGATCGGCCTTTTCAAAAAACGTCAAGCCTACGGTCCCATCGCCGTGGGCGTGCAGGGATTGTAGCCAAGCGTCGTAGCTGTGACCGGGGCCGGAGGGCTGGGTGGTGTTGCCCAGGGCACACCGTTGAAGTCGAAGAAGTTGAGCAGGTTCGGCTGGGCTGCATCGCGCGCTGTAAGGTGAGCCGAAGGACCGATGAACCGGTTCTCGACAAACTTGATCACCGCGGTGTGATCCATGGGCTCATGCGACACATAATGTCTGCGCGTGAACGGGGAGATCACGATATTGGGTGTCCGGAAGCCAAGTTGCGCACCGAAGCCCCTGATCGCAGCCGCATCTCCCGAATGCGCACCTGGACTGCTGGCGACGAGGTCGCAATGCGTGGTCGCCCGGCCGCTGCTTGGAATGCACGGCTTGTAACTATCCGGTGCTACCGCGATGGAAGAGATGTCGGGAAGGCTGCCCATCGAGGGACTGGTTTTGTCATTCGAGTGACCAGGAACCGGGGGTACGTGATCGTAGGGACCGCCGCCTTCGTCATACGTGAAGAAGAAAACCGAATCCTTCCAGGACGAGCTGCCCATGAATGCATTCACGACCTTGGCCAACTCTGCCTGGCCGGTGAGGACAGACTCGGAAGAACCTGGATGTTCATCGCTGACGTCACCGGATTCGATGAACGCGAAGCTGGGCAGTGTTCCATTCTGCAGGTCAGTGTAATAAGCCGACAGGGGCGCAATCTTTGTCGGATCGATGCAGAAGGAATTGCTGGTGTCGCCTACGACGCTGGACGGCTTGGTTGTGCCGGTGCAGGCGGCGCTACCCGAGCGCAGGTACATGTATTTTGCGTAATAGCTGAGGTATCCGAGCGTTGTGGAAGGGAAGTTGTTCGCACCCGATCCGCACTGTTCGCCGCCAAGGCAGGAACCCTGGGTAACCGTGTAATACACCTTCCACGACACACCCGCGCCATCCAGCTCCTGGAAAATCGAGGGAATGTTCAACTTGCCCAGGTGATCGTCACTGCCCGGATCAAACACCAGTCCCTGTGTCGTACCGCCCGTATCCGTCGCAATCCGGTTCGGTGTGCTCTTGCTCGCGATCGGCGAGAACCACCGGTCGGACACAGCGAACTGCGAAGCCATGTAGTAGTAGTAGTTCAGAAATCCCTGGTCGTAGTAACCCATCACGCGCTTGCCGATCGAGTCGGTGTACGCCCCATGGCACTGACCCGACGCCGCGCAGCTCTTGTCAAAGCCCTCGGCATCGTGCACAAAACCATCCATGTTGATCGGTCGCGAGGTCAGGAAGTTGTAACGGTTCACATCGCCAAAGCTCTCCAGCCATGCCGACGTCGCATCATCAATGCAGCTGCTCTTCAGCTTGAACAGCGGCTGCGCCACACCTTCATCGTCCATGTTGGTCGTGTTCAGCTTGTCATCGATGCCGTCCACCGTGTACGTCACACCATCATCGCCAACGCTGAAGCCATTGTTCCGGCGATACGGGTTCAACATACCGAAATAGTTATCGAAGGTGCGATTCTCCTGCAGCATGAAGATCACGTGGTTGATGGGATTCGTGCTGCTGCTTGATCCCACATCCACGGTTGCAGTTGAGGACGCTGTACCACCTGCCCCGGTCGCTTCCGCCGTGTACGTGGTCGACGAAGAAGGGCTGACCGTAAACGAGCCGCCCGTCGCCGCGAGGCTCTGGCTGCTGCCATCCGATCCGGTGACCACCACCGACGTTGCATTCGCAGCGGTGACCGTGATCGTGGAACTGCCGCCCGCGGTGATCGACGTCGGGCTCGAGGTGATGTTCACTGTCGGCGCGGTTGCGCCACCACCCCCACCGCCGCCAACCGTGATGTTCACGGTGGTGTAGGAGGCTCCGCCGCACTTGTCCCACTCTTCCACGACAGTGTGCTCGGCACCGGCAGCCATGCTGAGCGAGGTGCTTAGCTTGGCACCGCTGACCGTGTACTTCAGAACATTGTTGATGTAGACGCCCATGGACGCCACACCCTTGGCGCACGTGGTCGAAGCAGTGGCTGCATACGGTACCGGCGAACTGACGGTCGCGCCGGGCGTGGGACTGGTAACAGACACAGTTGCGAATGCAGGGGCTGTAGCCAGGAGGAGAAGAGCGGAGAGGCAGAAGGACTTCATGACGTTCACTGACCTATTCGGGAAATTTACGCAAACGCTTCCAGGCTCAAAGCCTTCCTGAGGAGGTTTGCTCGTTCAAAAATGAATCGAAACAAGGGGAGCCCGTGCAGGTGTACTGAGGGAGTCTCTACGGTCCCGCCACGCGCGTCGTTCGAGCGTGTCGCCGGCTCCGCCGTCACATACATCGAGTGCGTTTCAGCTACTCTGATGTCAGTCTGCCAGATTCGTTTGCGTACGCATGTGAACACTGGTAACACCTGGCAACGCACTGGTGATACACGTAAGGCCACTGCGTTTTGCTCCGACCGGCCCCCCATTCTGCTCAGTGACTTACAGATGCCGTGCCTCATAAATCGAGCCAGCAAAGCAACGCGGTTCACTTCAAAGAGTACTGGTCTCATTGCGTATAGCTGAAAAACGGGATCCTGACCCCGGATCCCGTCTTTCAGGTAACCTACTTTTCATCTGCAATGTCCGGCGATCTTCCTCGGCAACGCCAATGCCGAGATGGGATTTGCTGCGCGCCAAGACTTTGCGCGGAAGGCCAGTCCCTACTTCACTGTCACAACTGACACCTTGTTCCACTTCGTTCCCGCTGTATTGACGGCATAGAAGCTGAACGTGTGTTTGCCCGCAGCCAAAGCCAGCGACAGGTTCGCGCCGTCTGTAGTGGTCGACGTGAACTTCTTCACACCATCCACCCACACCTCAAACCGCAGAAATGTGCCCGTCACTGTTCCAGTTGCCGACACCGTCACCGGCGACGAGACCGTCGCCCCATTTACCGGCGAGCAGATATCGATGCCCGCCGACGCCGGCGCTGCACAGCCACCACCGCCAGCCCCCACCTGCAGCGTGAAGCTCTTCGTCTGCAGCGTGTTGTCGAGCCCCGTCCCATACAGCGTGATCGCATGGCTGCCCGTCGAAAGCGCAACCGATGCATCCAGGAACGAATAGTTTGAGAAAGCATGCGCCAGCTGCTCGGACACCTTCTTGCCATCTGCCCATACCGCCACCGTACGCATCGGCGTCGGACCCGTTGCACCAATCGAGAACTTCACCGGCGAGGTTGCCGAAGCACCCGGAGCACACACATTGATCCCGCCAGCGCCCCCCGGAGGATTGCAGCCCGGGAATGTCGTCGAGCTGGTTGACGCATTCTCCAGCAGCGTCAGTTCCTGCGGCGCATTATTGCTGGCGTTGAGCGGCCCTGTATCCTGCGAAAAAACCAGGTCCGGCCGCGTCTCCGCGCTGCTTTTCAATAGCTGCATATCGCCGCCGGCGTGGTACATCGTCTCGTAAAACAATTGCTCATCCGCAAACGTTCCGCCGCCAAGACCCTTTTTGAAATCGAAATTGACCTGGCCGCTCTGACTGCCGCTACACGACTGCGAGCTATACGCCAGGTCGTTCAACCCGTCGCCATCGAAATCAGCCACGGAAATGTCTATCGGGCATTGTGTGGTATTCACCACCTGGAAGCTCAGAGTCCGGTTCGCATTGCCCTGAAAAATCCCGATCTGCGGCAGGTAGGACCCCGTTCCCTCGATCCCGTAGATCGTCCGATTCGACACGATCGCACTCCTGCCAACATTCAGAACATCTCCTACCGGGCTACTCGAATAAAAATCGTCGTACCCGTTCGGATCGGTCAGGCTGGCCGGCGAACTCAGGTGACCAGCGTTGTCCCCGTAATACACCGTCACCGAGCTCGCGCCCTCAAAGCCCTGCAGAATTGCAATATCGGGCTTTCCGTCTCCGTCGAAATCGCCAAGCTCGCCCTGCGCCGGTCCCGCCTGGATGCCGGTCACTCTCTGTCCAGCCGTGAACGTGCCATCGCCCTTGCTCAGCCAGATCTGCATCTGGTTGCCGACCGTATTGTTATTGCTTACGATCTGCACCAGGTCCGTCTTGCCGTCGTGGTTCATATCCGCTGCCACGATCGACTGTGTATTCTCCTGCGCCGAACCACTCTCTACCAGGGGCTTGCCGACCTGGAACGTGCCGTCCCCGTTGCCCAGGTAGATCTCCAGCTGCGAGCCCGCTGCCGTCGTCGTCGCAAGATCCAGCTTGCCGTCATGATTGAAGTCGCCAATGACCACACTCCCGCCGGTTGCAGGAGAAGGCAGCGTCACCGGCGCAGCATACGTGCCGTCTGCCGTCGACAGATACACCAGCAGAGGAAATGCCTGGGGATTCGCGGCAGTCCCGAAACTCTTGATGAGCAGGTCTTCCCGGCCGTCGCCATTGAAGTCGCCATGCCCGGCCACCTCCTGCAGAAGCGTACTCGGGCTGAATGAGTGAGAAGAAAAGGTAACCTGCGCCGCACCGATCAGCGGCAAACATGCGCTGCTCATCAGCAGCGCGGACATTCTGGTAAATCGGGTAACTGGCCTGAACATGGCAAAGACATCCTCTGGGTGGGATTGGTCAATGGTGAGGAGCCCTCGCAACAGGCGCTCCCGCTGACGGGGGAGGAGCAAGCCGCCCTTGCTGCCGGCACGTGCCTTAATCAACATGCCCTTGCAGGATCTTGAAACAGCGACAGCGGAAGAGTAGATGCTTTTTTACGCAGTAGGGAAGTTTTTACCTAAGCGCCCGTTGGCAATATTGACAACATGCAACAGGACTGCGCCATATCAAACGAAAATGGCCGCCCCGAAGGACGGCCATCTTACCTTTATCCAGACTACCTTCACTCAATCGGCCGACGGGAGTAACCGGAGCCCTCCGCCTACCAGCGAACCACCTGCAGTTTGTCCATATATGCCACCATCTCGCCGCTGTTCTTGCTCGTTCCGTCCAGCTGGAAGTTGATGATGATGTCGCCCTTCGACCATCCCAGCGCCAGCGACGCCTGCGCCGTCGCATTCTGGAAGTTGGTATAGGTGCCGTCCACATTCACCCAGTCATAGGTTGCCACGCCGTTCCCGTCATGGTGGGTCGCGATCTGCACATGGTGCCAGGTATTCGCAGCCCAGGTCCTGGGATCGCATTTGATATTGGAAGGATGCCAGTGCGGTCCGCCGCCCGAGGTATAGACATACTCCCATGTCCCCGAGTAGCTCGAGCACTGGGTTCCCAGAATCACCGTCCGTCCGCCAGCCGTCACGTGGTTCATATCCATCTCCACATTCGCCACCTGGGAAGGATCCACCACGTACACATACGCGTCATAAACGAAATGCGTCGCCGCCTCATCGGATCCCACTGTCAGGTGATAGATCTCGCCCGCCTTGGCCGAATAGGAGACATGGAATTCACGCGCTTCGTTATCCATTGAAGGATTGCTCACCGGATATGTCGACGACCCCACCGACGATCCTGGAGTACCACTATCATGCGTCCACTCCCAGTGGCTCGACGCCGTGAGACCTGCCGCCGCCACGGCATTCACCGGAAATGCATAACTGGGATTGCCGGAAGTACCCGATCCCACACCACTTCCGGAGCCGGTTCCGGAGCCAGAACCCGTGCCGGTACCGGTTCCCGATCCAGACGCCGCGTTGTTCACGTTGATTGCCAAAGTGACCACGGGGCAGATCCCCTTCTTCGTCCATGTCTTGAAGTGCAGCAAGTGGGTGCCGACGGCGATGTTGGCGTCGGTCGTATCAATGGAGGAGGCTGAGCCCAGCGTGAGCTTGCGCTGATTGTCCACCGAGTAGCCAAATGACACAGGTGATTCGCCGTCACACCCGGCACTCTGTGCCTGGACCAGTACCGGAAAGGTGCTGAGCTGACCTGTAACCGTGATGTCCTGCGCCTGAGCCGCTACACCTAAAACCGAAAAAGACAAGAAAGACAAAAGGAAGGAACGTTTGATTTCGAACATTGCGGACTCCCGTATCTCGAATGGAATGTCCTGGTTATAGGGAGTATCTGTATTCGCGGGAATTACACTTCGAGGCCACCCTGTCCTTGCACTCGCGTGCTAGGAATTATTCACCCGGTTCAAATCATAAAAAGAGGTAATGACTACACGTTCCCGCTTTGCAGGATGCCTCAAAAACAGTGCATTAGCGTAACTATGGCGGTGTGTTTTGCTCCGCGGTCTTTTCCCGACTTGAAATATTTTTTTTGGTGACCGGGTATTCGTATGCGCTTCCAAGCGGCATATCCGGCTGCACTGGCAGACTTGACTGGAGGTCGGGGTGGACATTCCTGACCCGAGTTCTGC
>CAZZVA010000185.1:0-6361 GCA_964657345.1 uncultured Acetobacteraceae bacterium
GCTCCATACTCATCCTGAAAGCCGAGCAGGATGGTTTTGTCGGGATCGCCGTGGCTGACGGCAGACATGAGTTTGCCGCGCATGGCGGTGGAGTCGGGGCAGCCGACGTGATTGCATTCGCCAAGCAACTGGCTGCAGCCGCAGGCGCACATGAGCTGGTGCGAGAGCTTGTCGAAGCGCGCGGTAGGATCGCCGGCACCGGTCGAGAGGGCGATGACGGCACCGATGAGAAGCAGCTGGGTGATTCGTTGTGTGAGGCGCATGGTCAGTCGCCTGCAGTGGTGGTGGCCAGGCGGGAAGAGGCGGCTGGAGCGACGCGGCGAGTAGCGAATACCGTGGTGAGGTTGGGTGCAAGGGCGACCAGGGTGCCCCAGACAACGATGAGGACGCCGATCCAGATCCAGGCGACCAGCGGATTCAAAAAGACTTTGATGATCGGCCGGTTGTTGTCAGGATTCTGGCCGGCGTAGACGACGTAGAGATCCCAGGCCAGGGTGGAGTGATTCGCAACCATGGTGGATGTCTGTTGGGAAGCCGTGTAGAAGCGCTTCTCAGGAGTCATCTGGGTGACCTTCTTGCCGCCGCGGTAGACGTCGAGTACGGCGAATTCGCTGTCGTAGTTGAGGTTGGAATCCTGCGTGTAGTCCTTGCAGACGAGAGTGTAGGGACCGATCTTCATCTGGTCGTTGTAGTTCATCTCCTGCTCATGGCTCTGGTTGAAGGCAGAGCCGGCGAGACCGATGAAGATGACGACGACGCCGAAGTGGACCAGGTAGCCACCGTAGCGGCGCGTATTGCGGCGGGTGAGCTGGATGATGGCCGAGAAGAGATTGCGGCCGGTCTGGACCTGGACGACATGGGCGCCACGCAGGAACTCGGCGGTGATGGCGACAGTAACGCCGGCTCCGAGCGAGAAGGCGAGAAGCGAGAACAGGTAGGAGAGATCCTGCCATGGCTTCATGCCGGTAAGCATCAGGATGGCTGCGGTCATCACGATGGCGACGCTGGGCAGTATGAAGTTGCGGCGGATGGATTTCAGTGAAGACGAACGCCACGCGAGCAGCGGGCCGATGCCGGTAAGGAAGAGCAATCCCAGGCCGATGGGCGGAGCGATGACGTTGTAATAGGCGGCCCCAACGGTGACTTTGTTGCCCTGTACGTATTCAGAAAGCACGGGGAAGAGGGTGCCGATGAGAACGGTACAGCAGGCTGTGAGCAGCAGAAGGTTGTTGAAGAGGAAGCTGGATTCGCGGGAGACCAGGGCTTCGAGTTTGTGCTCGCTCTTGAGGTGATCGCGGTTGCGAATGTAGGTGAAGAGGCAGACTGCCATCACGATCAGCAGGAAGCCCCAGAACCATGGACCGATGGAGGATTCGGCAAAGGCGTGGACGGAACTGACGAGGCCAGAGCGGGTCAGCAGGGTGCCTAGAATAGAGAGGATGAAGGTGGAGAAGATAAGCCAGACGTTCCAGCTCTTCATCATGCCGCGCTTCTCCTGCATCATGACGGAGTGCAGGAAGGCGGTGCCGGTAAGCCAGGGCATGAGCGAAGCGTTCTCGACCGGATCCCAGCCCCAGTAGCCGCCCCAGCCGAGGACCGAGTAAGCCCAGTGCGCACCGAGGAAGATGCCGCAGGTGAGGAAGAGCCAGGTGACCATGGTCCAGCGGCGGGTGATGTGGATCCACTTCTCTCCAGGGTAGCGCATCATGAGCGCGCCGAGGGCGAAGGCGAAGGGAACCGTGAAACCGACGTAGCCCAGATAAAGCATCGGCGGATGGATGACCATCTCGGGATACTGGAGGAGAGGATTCAGGCCGAAGCCATCCTGAGGAACTGTGCCGGCGACGAGTGCAAACGGCGGGGCTGCGAAGTTGAGCAGGAGCAGGAAGAAGATCTGCACGCCAGCCAGGATGGTGGAGGCGTAGGCAGTGAGCTTGACGTCCACTTTGTGGCGAACGCGGAGGACGAAGCCGTAGGCGGCGAGCAGCCAGGCCCACAGCAGCAGCGAGCCTTCCTGTCCCGACCACAGGGCGGAGAACTTATAGGCACCGGGGAGGGCACGGTTGGAGTGGTGAAGGATATAGGAGACGGAGAAGTCGTTGGTAAAAGAACAGTAGACCAGTGCGAGTGCGCCGCAGGTGACGGCGATGAAGCTGGCGATGCCGGAGCGACGGGCGGTTTCGGCGAGTCGTTCCGGGGTGACACTCGTCGTGCTGCCGGAGGGGCTGGCAACGGCAATCTGGCGCAGGGCGATCGCGCCGGCGACGAGAGTGTAGGCGCTCAACATGAGCGCGAGCAGTAGTGAAAAGCTTCCTAGAGCCGGCATAGTGTCACAAGGCATTGTTGCAGAGCGACAGGACACGCCGCAATCCACCCCTGGATGGAGGGTGGTGAAGTGGCTAAAAGATTGTGCGTCAGGCTATAGCAGGACGGGAAGAAATCGACTCATTCCGGGATCAAGTTAAGCTGTGCGGGAAAGAGGATCCTGGTAGATATCGTGAACCAGTTCAATCAAGGCGTCTGGTGGAAAGGGCTTGAGGCGAAAGATCACGTTCAGCGTGTCGTAGTAGGCTTCAGCGTCGGGCAGCCCGCTCAGCACGACGACCGGGAGGTGAGGATGATCCTCACGCAATTTCTGGACCAGTTCCGGACCGTTCATTCTTGGCATGAGGTGATCTGTGATCAGCAGGCCGATACTCGCCATGCGCGAGGGATCGGACATGATCTCCAGTGCTTCGATGCCACTCGCTGCCACCTTGATGGCGTGCCCCGTTTTTTCGAGGATGATGCGGCGCGTGGTTGCCTGTATCGGATTATCGTCTACCAGTAGGATTTGCCGGTTGGTCATTAGCGTCAGGGTAAAACTGGTCTCCGATATATGTCAGGAGTGGATGTCAGTAATGGCTTGTTCGTTGCCTGGCCCTGGGAAAGTTTTACCTTGAAATCGGATGAATTGCTATAGACAAGCGTCATTCTGGCGTAACTCGAAAGGGGCATCTCGCCAAACGAAGTATGTAAAAGCCCGTCTCAGTCCAACTTGAGACGGTGCTGCATTTCCTCGAGTGAGATGTTTTTGGTCTCGGGATAAAGGAAGAGGACCAGGAAAAACTGGAGGGCCATCATGGATCCAAAGAAGATGAACGGATAGGCTCCTGATTTTGCTGCCATGGCCGGAAAGACGAGAGAGATTGCGAAATTGAGGATCCAGTGGGCGCTGGAGCCGAGACTCTGCCCTTTGGAGCGGACGCGATTGGGAAAGATTTCTCCGATGTAGACCCAGGTGACTGCTCCCTGGGAGGCAGCAAAGCAGGCGATGTAAGCCATGAGCAGCCATACCAGCCATGCCTGGTGCGAATGGGTCCAGAAAACGGCGCTGACACCGCCCAGGCAGATGGTCAGTCCAACGCAGCCGACCAGCATGAGCCATTTACGACCTGCCTTGTCGATCAGCGACATGCCGAGGAAGGTAAAGACCAGGTTGGTGGCGCCCACGGCAACGGATTGAAGGTCACCGGAGACGCGGTTGAAGCCGGCCTGAGCAAAGATGTCGTTCAGGTAGTACAGGATGGCGTTAATGCCGGAGAGCTGGTTGAAGGCGCCGGTGATGATGGCCAGCATGATGGGGAAAAGGTAGCGGCGCTGGAAAAGTGGTTCGGTGGCGCGCTCGGAGTGGAGCGACTCGACGATCTCCTTGATTTCTTCTGCTGAGTCGGGAGTGCCGGTCAGGTCGAGAACGTCACGCGCTTCATCGAGGCGGCTCTTGGAGACCAGCCAGCGGGAGCTGTCCGGGATGCTGAAGAGCATAAGGAAGAAGGCCGCGGCCGGGATGGCGGAGACGCCGAGTTCCCATCGCCATTCGGCAAGTCCGAGATGGAAAGTGCCGATCAGGAAATTCGACAAGTAGGCGAGCAGGATGCCGATGACGATATTGATCTGGAAAGTGCCGACGAGGCGTCCCCGGAGACGCGCCGGCGCCAGTTCCGCGATGTACATGGGGCCGAGAACAGAGGAGCCGCCGACGCCCAGGCCGCCGATAAAACGGAAGATGAGCAGGACTGGCCAGTTCCAGGCAAAGGCGCAGCCGATCGCCGAGGCGACGTAGAGGAGCGCCATGACGCGAAGACTGGCACGGCGGCCATATTTTTCCCCGGGAAGCCCGGAGAAGATGGCGCCGATGACAGCGCCGGCGAGTGCTGCGGCGACAGTGATGCCCAGTTGTGCGGGAGTGAGCGAGAAGCTGGGAACCAGGGTTCGGGTAGTGCCGGAAATAACGGCGGTGTCGAACCCGAAGAGGAGTCCGCCCAGTGCTCCCACCAGGGTGGAACGAACAAGATATCGATTCAGCTTCATGCGTACCTATTCCAGGTGTCAGTGTGCCGGTTCATATGTGGTCAGGCTGCCTGCAGAACACTCCATAGACGTTCGAACCATCCGGGTTGGCGATTCGATGCGTTTCAGAGTCTCTCACGAGACCGGTCAGAACGCGAACGAACTGAAACCTACACGGGCTGATGAAGAATGTATAGGAGGAAGATGTGGTGGAACCTGCCGGGTCTACCGGGTCTGGTAAAGGATGCGGCTGGAACTGCGGGCACCCTTCAGTGTTTCTGTGACGAGAGCTTCGAGGCGTACGAGGATTTCGCGATCCGCGTTGGACCAGCGATGTGGACCGTCTTCGCCGTTGGTGCGTTTAAGGGATCGGCGGGATCGTGCTTCGTCGTAGGTGACCTGCCAGCCATGGCTTTGCATGAAATCCGCATAGCTTTTGAGGACGCCTTCACGCTCATCTTCCGGAATGGGTTCAGGGGGAAGGAATTCTTCGATGACATGCCGTTCGGCCAGATGGTCAAGGCCGGCATGGAGGTCGGCGGCGAGCAGCGCGATGTCAGTGGGTGTGAAGGGAGTACCAGCTGCCGGATCCCAGCACAGGGTTGGCCTGAGAGGAATCCAGAGGTAGCGCCGGCGGCCCGCACCAAGCCAGCCACAGGCAATGCTGAGGCTGCCGGAGGGTGAAGTGTAGTGGAGAAGCAGATTGCCTTCCAGTCCGTGTTCGAGGGCAAGGCCTGCATCCTTGGCTGGAGCAAGATCGAAGCGTGCGCCGGCCTGTCTCTGCATGGTGCGCAGGCGTGGAATCCACGCCGGGTCAATCACGGGACGCTCCGGGCGGGACCTGCTTCGGGTGCCGGGAACGAGGATCGCAAGCAGCGGAAGCGAGGTCAGGAAGCTCAACGGGAGGAACTCCGACCAGACGGAATGGGGCTGCATCGTTGAGCGCGTTCGAAGGGCATGCTGGCTCGGTCTGTCCTCGAAATCGATTAGGCCGGGTCAAGGCTCGGCCCAGATTCGCTGCTCACCATCATCCAGCCCGGACTGCCCTGCCGGGCTGAAATAGCGTAGCCGGTACATGACGTTAGTTGTAGCGGCGGGTTGGTTCTGCTGGTGGGAAAGGCGGATGGCTTCGCCAAGGCCCACCCTGTCTGCGCGAGGATGGGGCACCCCGAGTCTGTGCCGAATTTATTTCAGACGGGGTGGACAGGCACCATACCGGGCGAGCAGCGTGGAGATGTCTGCTGCCTTTATCGGGTCCTTGGTACGCCACGATTCTTCTGTCCCACAGGTTGCTGCGGGCTGGCTGGAGGTTTGCTGTTCCTTGTAGACGGCAGAGAGAACGCGGTCTTCCGGTTCGGTCTGCCAGTTATTGCCCTGGTCGCCGTGGCGGGTGGAACCGCTCTCCCAGCCGCGGGGAGTGAGGTGCCATTCCGTCCATTCTCTGCGGGGTGCCATGCAGAAATGCTAGCAGGTTGGTCGGGTGATTTCAGGAGACACACAGCAGCAGGCGGAGATCCCGTAGATTGTGGCCGGTGGGGCCGGTCACGACGGTGTCGCCGAGTGCGCTGAAAAGCGGACAGGCGTCGAAGGCTGCGAGGGAACGGGCGGCGTCGAAGTGGAGTGCCGCGGACCGTCTCACGGTAGTGTTGTCGGCGATTGCGCCGGCGACCGGACTATTGCCATCGACGCCATCGGTACCTGCGGAGAAGATGCAGACGGCATCGGTTGCCTCGTTAAGGGAAGCAGGGTCTGACCGGTATGCCTGCTGGAGGGCCGTGGCAGCTGCGAGCGCGAATTGCTGGTTGCGGCCTCCGGTGCCGGGGCGGCCTCCGGGCGGGTAAGTAACCTGGACTGTGACTTCGCCGCTCGAGATGAGGCATAGCCTGGAATGCTGCCTGCGGAGATCGAGCAGGCGATCGACAAGGTACGTGGCGGCGGCCGCGTAGTCCCAGTCGTCGCAGGAGTTATCGATGATGACCTTGAAGCCGAGCTGCTGGGCGCGATCGCGGGCCGCGTTGACGAGGTCATGACT
>CAZZVA010000186.1:0-6350 GCA_964657345.1 uncultured Acetobacteraceae bacterium
CTTGGAGCATCTCGGAAAAAAGACTGCGGTCATACGTCAACGCCCACGTCGGTCCGACCGTATACCCCTTGCCCCCATACTGCTTCATCCTTGAAAAAGGCAACAGACCTGTGATGTGGCCCGCGCGTCCGATGAAGAGAGCGCCCATGCCATGCTCGCGCCGAACCTGGATCTCTCCCTTGAGCAGGATCGTCATCGACGTAGCAGGAGCGCCTTCCTCAAACAAAGTCACGCCGGAGTCGGCAAAACTCTCCACGCCATGTTCAGCGAACCAGAGGTATTCTTCATCGGTGAGACCCTGAAGAGGCGCGACCTTGCGTAGCGCTTCCACCAGCGCCTGCTTGCGATCCAGACCTTCCACTCTCATTCCAACCTGCGAACCCATACGGCTGCGCTCCGCTCTGCTTTCATTGTCCTACAAACTGCCTGGGCAAGAGGCAAGAAGCCCGCCAAGGGTGCAGTAATCCCTCTGCATGGAAGCCCGGGAGGCCTTGAAAGCACCGTTATCTCCGGCGCATCTCTTCTTTGCGCATCGGCATGCCATCGATCTCATGATTGAGCTTGGCGGCACTCATCAGACTGTTCTGCCTCAGCTTTTCGCCACCGTCCTTGCCGATCAGCAAAATGGCGAACTCATTTTGCCGGATACCGAATCGCTTCCGGGCAGCCGCAGCCTCATCTCCGGTGAGCCTTGCCAATGGCAAATTCGTGCGACTGAAGTCTGGCCCAGCCTCCTCCAACACCATAACGATCAGTACGTCGCGCTCACGAAGCTCGGAAGCGTGCGCTTCAAGTTCGAGCAACTCTGCTCTCAACGTCTCGTCAGACACGGATGGAGCAAACAACAGCAGTGGTCGATAGCAATCCTGCATGGCTGCCAGCGATGCAGGATGCTCCTCGCAATTGTTCGCCATGGCAGCCACGTTTCCTATCATCCCTAGAGCCAGAAGAGACACCATCAACCATTTGCGCATATCACCCTGGAACGCAGCTCAAATCATCCGGAAGCAAAAAGGAGGCGCATAGATTGCCGCCTCCATTCTGCTGTCAATCACAAGTGAGTACAGAGTTCAGGCAGGCACAGTCTCGGAGGCATGCGGATTCTGCTGCTTCTCCACCGTGACCGGATCAAGAAACGGCATCGCCGCCCGCAACTCGGCGCCGACCTTCTCAATCGAGTGAGCTGCCTCGGCGTCCCGCATCGCCTGGAACTTCTTCCGGCCGCCCTTGTTCTCGGCCATGAAGGCATTCGCAAACGTTCCATCCTGGATCTCCGTCAACAACTGCTTCATCGCCTTCCGCGTTTCATCCGTCACGATCCGCGGACCAGCCGTGTAGTCGCCATACTCCGCCGTATCGGAAATCGAGTAGCGCATGTAAGCAAGACCGCCGCGATACATCAGGTCGACAATCAGCTTCAATTCATGCAGACACTCAAAGTAAGCCATCTCGGGTGCATAGCCGGCCTCAACAAGCGTCTCAAACCCCGCCTTCACCAGTGCCGATGTGCCCCCACACAGCACCGCCTGCTCACCAAACAGGTCGGTCTCTGCTTCTTCCTTGAACGTCGTCTCGTACACGCCGGCGCGGGTGCAGCCAATGCCTTTGGCGTAGGACAGCGCCAGGTCATGCGCAGTCCCCGAAGCGTCTTGATGCACAGCGATCAGGCCCGGTACGCCGCCGCCCTCCGTGAACAGCTCGCGTACGCGATGACCCGGCGACTTCGGCGCCACCAGCGAAACATCCACACCCTCCGGCGGAGCGATGAAGCCGAAGCGAATGTTGAACCCATGCGCAAACATCAGCGTCTTGCCCGCGGTCATCGAAGGCTTGATGTGCTTCTCATACACATCTGCCTGTGACTGATCCGGCACCAGCATCATGATCACGTCCGCCCATTTAGCAGCATCTGCAATCGAATGCACTTTGAGTCCAGCCTTCTGAGCCTTATCGATGGACTTGCTCTTCTCCGGCAGACCGATAGCAACATCGATGCCCGAATCTTTCAGGTTCAGTGAATGAGCATGACCCTGGGAACCGTAACCGATCACGGCTACCTTCTTCTTCTGTATCAGTGATAGATCGGCATCCTGGTCATGGTAAGTCTTCGGCATGTGTCTTCCTTGTCTTTGATTTCTGACTTCTGATTTCTTGTGTCTACTCTGTTTCCTGTGGCAGGTCTTCCGGTAACAGATCCAGAAGATCCGGTTCCACACCACTGTCCCGTGGCCGCGCGCCACTGGTATCGCGAAGTGCAGCCATCACCCGGCTGGTGTGGTGGCCGCGGCGCATCACCATCCGCCCCGTTCGCGAGACCTCCAGCACCTTATCGCCGCTCTCGACAAGCACCTGCAGCAGGCCTTCAATCTTGCTCGCACTGCCCGTCATCTCGACCATCAGTGACTCCGGCGCCAGGTCGACAATGCGTGCACGAAAGACATTGGCAAGCTCGAACAGGTGCGAACGCGTTTGAACATTCGCCGCAACTTTGATCAGCGCCAGTTCACGGCTCACAGAAGAAAAACGATCGATGTCGTCGACTTCTATCACGTCTTCAAGCTTGTACAGCGATGCCATGATGCGATGAGTCGCTGTCGGCGGCGCATCTGCAACGATCGTCATGCGTGAAACATCAGCCCGCTCGGAAGCCCCGACGGTGAGCGATGTAATGTTTATATTCAGACGTCGAAATAGGGAAGCGACACGCGTAAGCACGCCGGGCTTGTCTTCAACGAGTGCTACAAAGGTATGCAGCATGCCCTATTCCTCTGCCGTTTCGAGCATTGGATTATGTCCCGACGGATGCGGCCTGCGAATCATCTCGTGCAAAGCAGCGCCGCCAGGAATCATCGGATAGACCGACTCCTCTTTCTCAACCATGAAGTTGATCAGAAACGGCCCCTTCCTCTGCCTCGCCTCCCGCACTGCCGGCAACACCTCGCCACGCGTACGAACCGTCGCGCTCGCAATCCCATGGGCTGCCGCAAGCATGGCGAAATCTGGTGACAGGATGGGCGACGATTCGTAGTTCTTCTCGTAGAAAAACTCCTGCCACTGTCTGACCATCCCCAGGTAGCCGTTATTGATGATGGCGATATTGATGTCGAGCCCCTCCTGCGCAATCGTCGACAACTCGCACGCAGTCATCTGGAAACCGCCATCTCCCGCAATCACCCAGACCTCTTTATCCGGACATGCCACCTTCGCCCCGATCCCCGCTGGAAGCGCAAACCCCATTGTCCCCAGCCCGCCGCTCGTCACCAGCGATCGCGCATGCTCATGCTTGAAATACTGCGCCTCCCACATCTGGTGCTGCCCCACATCCGTTGCGACGATCGCATTGCCCCGCGTCTCTCGCCATAAATCATGAATCACATGCGCAGCATAAAGATGGCCTGTGTCCGGCAGATTGGTGATGTCACGCACTGCGGCATCACCCTTGCTGGCACGTATCTTCTTGAGCCACGCCGCTCCATCACGCGACGGAATCAACGGTAGCATCGCGTCCAGCACATCTTTCAAATCCCCGGTGAGCGCCACATCCACGCGAACGTTCTTGTTGATCTCCGAGGGGTCGATATCGATGTGAATTTTCTTTGCCTTCGGCGCGTAACTTGCCAGCGTACCAGTCACCCGGTCATCGAAGCGCATGCCGCAGGCGATCAGCAGGTCTGCTTCCTGGATCGCCTCGTTCACCCAGCTCTCCCCATGCATGCCCATCATGCCCAGGCTCAGTTCGTGCGAAGCAGGGAAGCTCCCGAGTCCAAGCAGAGTGCATGCAACCGGAAGTTCCGCGCGTTCCGCAAGCGTACGCACCTGTTCCCCGGCACCTGCCTTGATGATCCCGTATCCTGCCAGGATCACTGGCCGCTTGGCCTCGAGTATCAGCCTTGCCGCTTCGCTGATCGCCGAACGTTCCGCCCGGAGCATCGGGTGTGCCTTCGCCTCGCGTGAAGCTGCCGCGGCAAAGTCAAAGTCCGCCGTAGCCTGTTGTGCATCTTTCGTAATGTCGACGAGCACCGGCCCCGGCCGACCAGAAGTCGCCACGCGAAACGCATCGCGCACCACACCGGCAATGTCTTCAGCTCGCGTGACAAGATAATTGTGCTTGGTCACCGGCATCGTGATGCCGGTAATGTCGACTTCCTGGAAGGCATCGGAGCCCAGCACTTTGCTGGACACATTTCCCGTAATACAAACCAGCGGAATCGAATCCAGCATCGCCGTCGCGATCCCGGTCACCATGTTCGTTGCGCCCGGTCCGGATGTCGCCAGCGCTACTCCCACGCGGCCGGACGCTCGCGCATACCCGTCCGCCATATGCACAGCGCCCTGCTCATGACGTACCAGGATGTGCTTGATCGGAAATTTGCGCAACGCATCGTAGACCGGCAGGATCGCACCGCCCGGGTAGCCAAAGACTTCCCGTACACCTTCCCCTTCAAGCGTGGCCCACAGTATTTCCGCTCCCGTAAGTTTTGCCGGGCGGCTCTCTGCGACGATCGACGAATTGTTCGTACTCATTTGATCTGCCATGTCACCAGTCCCGCATAGATTTGAATAGCTCACCTTGAAGCAACTCAGTTGGTAACGGCTCCAAGCGAAGCAGAGCTCACACTGTCCGCATACTTGCGGAACACCCCGCTTTTATAAGGAAGCTCCGGTGCCCGCCATTTGGCCATGCGCGCTGCCAGCTCTTCGTCTGTGATCTCCACACTCAGCTTCCGGTTGGGAATGTCGAAGTGAATCATGTCGCCATCATGGATGGCCGCGATTGGTCCGCCCAACGCAGCTTCCGGTGAAACATGCCCCGCCATCAGGCCGCGCGTAGCACCAGAGAATCGGCCATCCGTCAGCAGCGCGACTGTGTTCGACAACTCGGCAATGCCGGCGATCGCTGCCGTCACCGCCAGCATCTCGCGCATGCCCGGACCCCCGCGCGGTCCCTCGTAACGAATCACCACGACATCATTTGCCTTGATCCTGCCGGCATCGAGCGCAGCGAATGCAAGCTCTTCGGAATCGAACACCCTTGCCGGACCACGATGCTCAAGCCGCTCATGACCCGCCACCTTGATCACGCAACCCTCCGGAGCAATGTTGCCTTTCAAAATCACAAGGCCGCCCGTCGCCTTGATCGGCTGCGCCAGGGTGTGGATGACCTTCTGTCCAGGCGTCTCAACAGCCTTCTTCGCTTCTTCGGCCAGCGTACTGCCAGTCACGTTGATAGCATCGCCATGCAGCCTGCCAGCCTCAAGCAGTCGCGAAGCCAGCAACAGGCTCCCACCCGCTTCGTAGTAATCCTTCGCAAAATATCTGCCGCCCGGCTTCAAGTCACACAGCAGCGGCGTACGCTTACTGATTTCATCGAAGTCGTCGACCGTGAGTTTGAGACCGGCCTCATGCGCGATCGCAATAAAGTGGAGCACCGCATTCGTCGATCCGCCGGAAGCCGCGACACTCACAATGGCGTTCTCCAGCGACTCGCGCGTAATGATCTGCGAAGGCCGGATCCCCTTGCGCGCCAGTTCCATCACCATCCGCCCGGCCTCGCGGCACGACGCCTGCTTCTCATGCGCCATCGCCGGCACTCCCGAAAGACCGATGGGCGAGATCCCGAGAAATTCGCAGGCCATCGCCATCGTGTTCGCCGTGAACTGGCCGCCGCAGGCACCCGCCGCCGGACACGCCTTCTCTTCCACTGCCAGCAATCCACCATCGGAGAGAGCTCCCCGGGAGTGCGCACCAATCGCTTCAAACACATCCTGGACACTCAGGTCCTTGCCATCCAGGTTTCCCGGCGCGATCGAACCGCCAAACAGCATCAGCGACGGAATGTCGAGTCGAGCCAGTGCCATCACCGTGCCGGGCATATTCTTGTCGCAGCCCGCGATCGCAACCAGGCCATCAAAAAGATTTCCGCGGGCCACCAGCTCGACGGAATCAGCAATCACCTCTCGACTCACCAGGGACGCCTTCATGCCCTGCGTGCCCATGGTGATGCCATCGTTGATGGTGATGGTGTTGAATTCCATCGGAGTGCCGCCAGCCTCACGGATACCCTGCTTTACTGCCTCCGCAAGCGTGCGCAGGTGATAGTTGCACGGCCCGATCTCGGTCCACGTATTCGCAATGCCGATAATCGGCTTGCTCAGATCCTCACGCGTATAGCCGACCGCATGCAGCATCGCCCGCGCAGCAGCCCGATTCGGACCCTCCGTCAGTGCGATCGAATGCAGCTTGGCTCCATTCGTACTTCCGTTTCCATTCTTGCCATTGCCGCTCATGCTTTTCCTTGCTGTACAGTTACGTTTGCTTGCGGACGCGGCGCCACCCAGAATTCCTTATCG
>CAZZVA010000187.1:0-6298 GCA_964657345.1 uncultured Acetobacteraceae bacterium
TGGTACTGCTGATTGTTGTGCTGGTGCCGCTGTTTGTGAACGCCAATACGTTCCGGCCCACGATCGAGAAGCAACTGGGCCAGGCGTTGAATCGGCCGGTGCAGCTGGGCAACCTATCATTCTCCCTTTTTTCCGGCAGCCTGGTGGCCGATAACGTCCAGGTCGGCGATGATCCGCAGTTTTCGTCCAGTCCGTTCCTGCAGGCGAAATCGCTGCACATCGGTGTCGAGACCGGACCCCTGCTCTTTCACAAGCAGTTGATCATCACCAACTTTGCCGCCAATCAGCCGGCGATTCACCTCATTCACGCGAGTAATGGGACGTGGAATTTTTCGAGCATCGGGAAGACGGCTGCGAGTCAGAACAAGACGCCCCAGACGGAGTCCTCGATACCAAACCTGACCGTTGGCGAATTCGACATACATGGCGGCACCGCGACGGTGGAGAGCCAGCCGGCAACTGGGGCACCGATCGTATATTCGAATGTCGAATTGAGTATTCAGAATCTCTCGTTTGCGAAGCAGTTTCCCTACAAGCTGACGGCCAGCCTGCCCGCCGGCGGGTCTGTTGCGGTGAATGGAAATGCGGGGCCGGTCAGTGCGGCAGATGCTTCGGAGACCCCGTTCAGTGCGAGTCTTACGCTGCGTAACTTCAATCCGGTTGCGTCGGGCATCGTCGATGCGTCCCTGGGTATCGGCATGGTGGCGAATGTGGATGCGAAGGCACAGTCGGATGGACGAGACCTGAGCAGCACGGGAACGATTCATGCCAGTCACCTGCAACTGGTAAAGACCGGCACCCCGGCACCGCAACCGGTAGACGTGAACTATGACGTAGTAAACAACATGGAGGCGCGGACGGGGCAGGTTCGGGATCTGCAGATAAAGACCGGTGCCCTGGCAACGCATGCGACCGGCACCTACAAACTGCTGCCGAATGACACGCAGCTGGATGTGAAGTTCAGCGGGCAGTCGCTGCCGATCAATGATCTCGAGGCGCTGCTGCCGGCACTTGGAGTAAAGCTGCCGAGTGGATCGAAGCTGCAGGGCGGCACCTTGACGACCAATCTCACGATCAACGGGTCGGCCAAATCGCCGGATATCAGTGGTCCCGTGGATGTAGAACATACGGCACTTGCGGGGTTCAATCTGGGATCGAAGCTGGGAGGCTTGGCGTCGCTGGGCGGCGTGCAGACGGGCAATTCGACTGCGATCGACAGCTTCAAGACCAATCTGACAGCGGCATCGGGCGGCGTGCGGGCTGACAATATGGCTGCTGTGATCCCGGCGCTCGGGACCATTACGGGGGCGGGAACAGTTTCGCCTGCAGGGGCCTTGGACTTCCGACTGCTGATAAAGCTGAACACCAAGAGCGGTGTGGGTGGTTCGGCTATCGGCGTGCTTTCCAGCTTCGGCGGATCCCTGGGGAAATCAGCATCGTCTGCTACGGCCAACGGCATTCCATTGACGATCTCGGGGACGCAGACGGATCCGCACTTCTCGGTCGATGTGCAGTCGCTGGGTAAGGCCGCGCTGCAGGGGCAGGCGAAAGGTCTGCTTGGAGGAACGGCGGCAAATGGAATACCGAAGGGTAAGGATCTGCAGAACGTCAATCCCGGACAGTTGCTTCAGGGTTTGATGGGTGCGAAGAAGCACTGATCCATCTACAAGGAAAATGCTTGAAGGGCTGCTCAAATACGGCAGCCCTTTGCCTTGGATGGTCAGGCAGGCATCAATTTGGAGAGCCGGGGCGGCTCTTCACCCAGCCACTTTACGTTCGTGGCAGTGCCGTCGAAGATGGATGATGTTTTGAAAGGCTCGAACTCACCCTTGGCTGCAGCCTTTTCGGTCCTGGCGAGCAAGGCGGCGAGTTCCTTGTCGGTGAAGGGCTTGAAGGAGTGGGCGGCTTCCACGGCCTGCTCGACCATCTCGAGGCTGTCCATGCCGGTGATGACGACGGAGGTGGGCAGGTTCAGGGCGTAGTGCAGGCATTCGATCGGGGTGACGGTCTTCGATTTTAACAGGATGCCGTTGCTCATGGTTTTCATGGCGAGAACGCCGATTCCCTGCTTCACCAATTCGGGCACAACCAGCTTCGAAAAGCTGCGGAAGTGCGCGTCCATTACGTTGAGCGGCATCTGGGCGGTGTCGAACCTGAAGCCATTTTCCTGGGCGACTTCGAGCATGTAGAGGTGAATGCGCGGGTCCTTGTGGCCGGTGAAACCGATGTAGCGGATCTTGCCGGCCTTCTGTGCCTCGAGCATGGCGACCTGGGCGCCGTCTTCGGCAAAGATGCGATTCGGGTCTTCGAAGCGCAGAATCTCGTGATGCTGGACCAGGTCGATACAGTCGGTCTGCAGACGCTCCAGGGATTGTTCGATCTGGGTAGCGGCTTCCTTTTTAGTCCGGCCATCGATCTTGGTCATGAGGAAGACCTGCTGGCGCTTGCCGCCCTGGAGGGCGCGACCCATTCGGACTTCGCTGATGCCGTTGTTGTAGTCCCAGGAGTTGTCCATGAAGGTGATGCCATGATCGATGGCACTGTGAACGATACGAATGCCGAGCTTCTCGTCGACGGTGGGCAGGCCGATGTGCCATCCACCAAGACCGATGGAGGAGACTGTTTCGCCGGTAGTGCCGAGAGTGCGCCGGGGAATGGTGCTGATAGCCATTGCAGATTCCTTTTCGTGCTGAGAGTGGTGCGGTGCGGGACCTGGTGAGTGAGATGCAGGAGGGGAAACCGATGCCTTTGGAAGCTGGTCCGGGTTGGCAGATGGGTTTCACGGAACCATCCTGCAGTGGACTACGTATGCTTTAAGCAGAAGTCGCAGGCCTGGTTGTTACGGGCAGGCAGTTGCCAACTGGAGAGTTTGCTGTGGCCCAACGGAAGAAGAAGCGCTGGTGGATGTGGGGAAGCATCGTTGCTGTGCTGGTAGTCGGGGTGGTGGTTGCGGTGAAGCTGGCCCATGGCAGTGGAACAAAGATCGATCCCTCGCGGCTGGGGGAGGCGACCCGTTCCGACATAGCGAAGAGCGTGGTGGCAACCGGCAAGGTGGAGCCGATTACCAAGGTCGAGTTGAAGTCCAAGGCCAGCGGCATCGTGGAGAAGCTGCTGGTGGACGTGAATGCCAAGGTGACGCGCGGGCAGGTGCTGGCGGTGCTGGATCGCCAGGAGATTGAAGCGCAGGTGGAAGCGCAGCGGGCACAGCTGCTGGCGGCGCAGGCGAATGTGACGTCGGCCGAAGCGAATGTGCAGCATGACCGGGTGGATGCGCAGGCTCCAGATCTGCCGATGTACCGCTCGACCTACGAACGCAACCAGGAGATGGCGAAGGATGGCATCGTGTCGCAACAGGTACTGGACAATGCTAACCGGGACTACCTCTCCATGAAGAACAAGCAGCAGGTTGCAACTGCGCAGGTAGCGGTGGACAGTGCCAAGCTGAACCAGGCCAAGGCGCAGGTGGCGCAGAGCCAGGCGAGTTTGAAGCAGCTGGAAGAGCAGCTGAGTTATACGACCCTGACGTCGCCGATGGATGGGGTGGTGCTATCCCGCGACGTGGAACTGGGCGATGCCGTGAGTTCGATCCTGGTGCTGGGCTCGGGCGCGACCAAGGTGATGACGCTGGGCGACACCAAGCAGGTGTACGTGGATGGCAAGGTGGATGAGGCCGATATTGCCGGCGTTTACATGGGCCAGCCGGCAAGGATTCGCATCGAGTCGTTCAAGGACCGCGTTTTCAACGGCAAGGTGACGCGCATTGCTCCGCTCGGTGTGGAGAAGGACAACGTCACGACCTTCTCTGTGCGCGTATCGATCGATAACTCGAATGGTGAGATTAAGGCGAACATGACGGCGAATGCCGAGATCATCAACCTCGAGCACAAGGATGCGCTGACGGTGCCGGAGCAGGCGATCAACTACGACCCGCAGAAGAAGGCGTTTGTGAATGTGCCAGATGCGAAACAAAAGGATGGCATGCGCAAGGTAGAGGTTGCGGTGGGTATTTCGAATGGCAGCAAAACCGAGATCCTGTCGGGATTGAAGGCAGGCGACAAAGTAGTGCTCGCGCAGTAGATACGTTTCTTGAGAGGCAGGAGCGGACAATGAAGACTTGGCGGATTGCAGTAGTAGCAATGGGTGGCATGCTGATCCCGGCAGCGATGCTGGCGAGCGATGCGAACTTCGAAAAGAATCTTTCGGTTAGCGGCACGCCGGTCATCAGTGTCTCGACAGGATCGGGATTTATTCACATCACTCCTGGTTCGGATGGACAGGTGAAGGTGGTGGGGCATGTGCATTCGAGTCATGGCTGGATGGGCGGCGGGTCGGATGAGGATGTCAAGCAGGTGGCAGCGAATCCGCCGATCGAACAGACTGGAAGCACGATCAAGATAGGTAACAGCCACGATGACAGTCACTATCGCCATGTCTCGATTGACTACGAGATCACGGCTCCCCGTTCTTCGCAGGTGAAGGCGTATTCAGGTTCCGGCGATATCAAGGCGTCGGGCGTGATGGCGACCAAGCTCGAGACTGGTTCGGGCGAGATCGAGGCGAACAATCTAAGCGGCGACGTGGCACTGCAGACGGGTTCGGGAGATATAAACGTGGAATTTGCGAAGAGCGGCACGGTGACAGCCGAGACCGGCTCGGGCAACATCAAACTTGCGAATGTGCAGAGCGGCTTGAAAGCCGAGACAGGTTCGGGGGACATCCACGTGAGTGGGCAGCCGATGGAAGGATGGAAGACGGAAACCGGATCCGGCAACATCGATCTGGAGGTGGGCTCCGCTCATCTGACACTCGACGCGGAATCCGGTTCCGGCGACATTTCGGCGGCCCAGGGCATTTCGATGTCGGGCAGTATCAACAAGCATCATGTGACGGGCACGATCAATGGCGGGGGACCGACGGTGAAAGCGGAAACCGGTTCGGGCAACATCAAGATCCGCTAGAACTGCATTAAGCAGGCAGCGCGCTTCCCCGGGAGCGCGCGTCTGCGTCTTATCCAGATCCTGCAAATCGTATTCCCTTCTCTCTCGTAGACTGGTGAAGTGATTCACATCGCCCGCACTATCCCTAAAGACAACTTGAGGCTGCTGGTATTTGACCTGGACGGCACGCTGATCGACTCGCGTGCCGACCTCACAGCTTCAATCAATGCAACGCTGGTTCACTTTCATCGCATGCCTCTGCGCGAGGATGTGATTGCGGGGTACATCGGCGATGGGGCTTCTGCCCTTGTGCGGCGATCGCTGGAGCATCACGACGACGATGCTGCAGTTGTGAAGAAACCGGCGTCGGAGGCTTTCGTGGATGCGGCACTCGAATTTTTCCTGGACTACTACCATGACCATAAGCTGGACCACACTTACGTCTACAAGGGCGTTTTTGAAGCCTTGAACACCCTGCGCGACGCACGCGGCAAGATCTGGAAGATGGCAGTGCTCTCGAACAAGCCGGAGGTGCCGACGCGAGCCATCTGTGAAGCACTGGGATTGAAGCAGTATTTCTTCGAGATGTTCGGCGGCAATAGTTTTGAGACGAAGAAGCCGGATCCGGAAGGCCTGCGGGCGCTGGTCCGCCAGGCAGGAGTGGAAGCAGCACAGACATTGATGATTGGCGACACGGACGTGGATGTGATGACAGCGCGGAATGCCGGCGCGTGGTCGCTGGGCTGCCGCTTCGGATTGTCGCCACATACACTGGAGCACACGGTACCGGATTGCCTGGTGGACGAGCCGCTCGACTGGGTGCCGGCGCTGTTGTAGCTTGGCATCGAATGCAGAGGCCATTCAGTGTGGGAACTTATCCTGCGGGTTGCACGTACGTTGCAGAGGGAGGGACCAATGCGTCGTCATGTCCTGAGATGGAAGCATGTCGTACTGACTATTCTGCTTTTGATAGTGAGCGTCGCCGCCGTGCAGCCAGCCCTTGCCAGTAACGGCCAGGACAGAGTGAGTTTTGGCCAGAGGATTATCGTTGGCCAGGATGAAACCGTGGGTGACTTAGTGTGTTTTCTTTGCTCCATCGAGAATCACGGCACGGTGCATGGCGATGTGGTGAGCTTCCTGGGCGGGGTGAAGAGTGAGGGTTCGATCCGGGGCGACGTTGTCTCGTTTCTTGGCGATGTGAGCGTTGCGGGAGAAGCCTCCATCACGGGTGACCTGGTAATCTTCGGAGGCACCCTGCGCAAGAGCGCCCAGGCGCAGATATCCAGCGAGCAGGTGATCTTTCCCTTCGGGCTGCTGATTCTTCCGATCCTGATTTTTGTGGCGATTGTGTGGGGTTTGAC
>CAZZVA010000188.1:0-6187 GCA_964657345.1 uncultured Acetobacteraceae bacterium
GATGAACTCGGGCGCGAAATTAATGTCGGCGATGTCGAGATTTTTGTGGTTCACAAACTCTTCGAAGTGGTTGCGCACGAATTGCTTTAACTCGTCGTGGGTCATCCCGGTTTGCGTGTCCATGGCGGCTCCGTTACTTGTTTGCTGTTTCGGCAGTAAAGCTTGCCTTGTTGCGTTCGAGAAAGTCATTGAGGCGAACGGGTTCGCGTCCGAGCAGTTGTCTTAGCAGGTTGTCGACGGTGCCGCCCTGGCCGCCGGTGTAGTAGCGCTGCAGGTCGAGCAGGGCATCTACCTGCCAGGCGGGCATGCCGAGCTGCAGCATGGATTGGCGCTGGGCGGATTCGGGAATGTCGATGAACTGCACGGTGCGGCCGGCGATCCGGCTGATGCGGCTTGCCAGCTCGGCGTGGGTAACAGCCTCGGGGCCGTTCAATTCGTAGATTTGATTGTGATGTCGGGCAGGTTCGAGCAATGCTTCGGCGGCGACGGCGGCGAGGTCGCCGACATCGATAAAGCTGTCTTTAGCCTCACCCATGGCGGCGTAAAAGGCGCCTTGCTGGCGGATCGACGGAGCCATATACGCAAGAATGTTCTGCATAAAACTATTAGGCCGGAGGATGGTGTAGCCGAGGCCCGAGGCTTTCAGGGTGTCTTCCACCTGGCGATGCCAGCTGGGGAAAGAGAGTGGGTAGTCGCCTGCGCCGAGCGCGGAGTTGAGGACAATGTGCTGCACGCCGCTCTGCGTTGCTGCCTGGATGACGTTGGTTTCGAACTCGACCAGCTGCGGGATGGGAGAGCAGACGAGGTAGAGCTGGTAGATGCCCTGCAGGGCCTGGAGGAGGCTGGGCATGTCGGCGAAATCGGCGATTGCGGTAGGCGTGTCGGGCGGTGCTTTCGCGGCGTCGGCCCGGCTGCGATACATGGCGGTCACGGGGATGTTGTGTTGTTGGACTGCGGCGAGGACGGCGGCACCTGCGTTTCCTGAAGCTCCGGTGACCAGGATCATGATGGCTCCTGCGATTGTGAATAATCTGCAAACGGGCTGAGTGTTCGCACCCGAATCGTACGGCGCGTGCGTAGACTGCGGAAGTACGCACAAAAAGGTAAGCCGCTATGAAACCAAATCATGGCTGTCCGGTACAGGCGACGATCAACGTGCTTTCCGGCAAGTGGAAGGTGCAGATTGTGTGGCATCTTTCTTTCTCGCCACTGCGGTTTGCGCAGCTTCGCAACAAGCTGAATGGCGTTTCAGAAAAGGTGCTGGCGGAGCAGTTGCGACAGCTGGAGGCTGACGGCATTCTGGATCGGCGGGCGTCGGCTGCGGTG
Source organism: uncultured Acetobacteraceae bacterium (assembly GCA_964657345.1). Taxonomy (GTDB): domain Bacteria; phylum Acidobacteriota; class Terriglobia; order Terriglobales; family Acidobacteriaceae. The sequence goes on from CAZZVA010000188.1 coordinate 1,327, forward strand.
CCGCCGGCGGTGACCTATGTTCTGAATGCGGAAGGAGAGCGGCTGGTGCCACTGCTGGAGTCGCTATGTGACTGGGGCAGTGCGCACTTTCATATGAAGCCGAACCTGCCGCGACACGCTTTGCCTGTGGCCTAGAGCAGCGTCCCTGGTGAGGATTGCGTTAAGGTAGAAGGCGAAGTGAACATCCTGTTGCCGAGTGAGTCCAGGTCTGCCTAGTCCCGAATCCTTTACCGATGTGCTGCAGAAATTGTTTGAGCGGCATTTTCATCATCCGGCAGACAGCGTAAAGCCGTTGCAGGGCGAGCTTGGCGGGTCCGGACGGAAGATCCTCCGGCTGACTGCTTCGTACGGCGCGGAACAGCAGAGTGCGATCGGCGTGCTGTACGACGGCGCGGAAGAGAACCTGGCATTTGTCGAATTTTCCAAACACTTCCATAAGCTGGGGCTGCCGGTGCCGGCGATTTATGGCGAGGCGCTCAAGCAGGACGCCTATCTCGAGGAAGACCTGGGCGACCTGACACTGTATGACTACCTGTCGCGGCATCGGACAGGGGAAGAGATTGCGCCCGAGGTGCTGCAGGCGTACCGGAAAGTCGTGGCGATTCTGCCGCGCTTCCAGGTGGAGGGCGGCCGCGAACTGAACTACAGGGTCTGCTATCCGCGGGGAAGTTTCGATCGGCAATCGATCCGCTGGGACCTGAATTATTTCAAGTACTACTTTCTTCGGCTGGCCGGCGTGCCGTTCAATGAGCAGGGGCTGGAAGACGATTTCGGACGGCTGACGAAGCTGCTGCTGAGTGCGGATCGCGACTACTTTCTATATCGCGATTTCCAGTCACGCAACATCATGCTGAAGCCCGATACGCAGGGAGCGTTGACGCCCTACTTTGTGGACTACCAGGGTGGACGCAAAGGCGCACTGCAGTATGACATTGCTTCCCTGTTGTATGACGGCAAGGCGGACCTGCCGCCGGCACTTCGACAGGAACTGCTGGACCTGTACCTGGATGAACTGGCGAAGCATATCGAACTCGATCGGGCGGCGTGGCTGCACTACTACTACGCCTATGTGTATGTGAGGATTTTTCAGGCGCTGGGTGCCTATGGGTTTCGCGGCTTCTATGAACGCAAGCAGCATTTCCTGCAGAGCGTGCCCTACGCGCTGAAGAACCTGCGATGGCTGCAGCACAATGTGCAATTGCCGATCCAGATGCCGACGTTGATGGAAGCCGTGAAAGGAATGCTCGCTTCCGAGAAGCTGCAGAGCCTGGGTGTGCCGCAGCCAGTGCTGACGGTGCAGGTGACGAGTTTTTCCTTTCATCGCGGACTGCCGGTGGATGAATCCGGCAACGGCGGCGGATTTGTTTTTGATGCGCGGAGTATTCCGAATCCCGGACGCGAAGAGCAGTACAAGAAGCTGACGGGGCGGGATGCTCCGGTGATTGCATACCTGCAGGAGCAGGAGATGCTGCACCAGTTTTTTGCGAGTGCGAAGTCGCTGGTCGACATGAGTGTGGATGTCTATCGCAAGCGGGGATTTCAGCACCTGATGGTGTCGTTCGGGTGTACGGGCGGGCAGCATCGATCGGTGTACCTGGCAGAGCAGATGGCGAAGCATCTGCGCGCGCAGCATGGCGTTGTTGTCGTGCTGATGCATCGCGAGCAGGAGTTCTGGCCGCGGTGAAGGCGATGGTGCTGGCGGCCGGCATGGGTACGCGGCTGCGGCCGTTGACGGATGATCGTCCGAAGGCGCTGGTGGAGGTGGCCGGACGGACGATGCTGGATCTGACGTTATCGCGGCTGCGTCATTCCGGTGTGAGCGAAGTGATTGTGAATGTTTTCCACTTTGCGGACATGGTGGTTGAGTATCTGAGAGCGCATGAGAATTTCGGGATGCGTGTCGCGGTGTCGCGGGAAGAGACGCTGCTGGATACGGGCGGCGGGTTGAAGCAGGCTTCCTGGTTTTTCCAGGAAAGTGACGAGCCGTTTCTTCTGCACAATGTTGATATCTTGAGCGGGTTCGATCTTGCGCACATGATTGCGGCGCATCGTGCGAGCGGTGCGGTGGCTACGCTTGCGGTGCAGGGACGCGCGACTTCCCGTCCGCTGGTGTTTGATGATCGTGGCCAGTTGTTACGGCGGGATGCGGCTGGATCGTTGATGGGTGTGGATGAGCAGCGCCTCGCGTTTGCGGGAATTCATGTTCTTTCGCCGCGGATTTTTGCCGGGATGACGCAGGAGGGTGCGTTCTCGATTATAGATACGTATCTGCAGCTGAGCGCTAAGGGTGAGAGGGTGCTGGCGTTTCGCGATGACGATGCGTACTGGCGCGACCTGGGCAAGCCGGAGAGCGTGGCGAAGGCGGCGGAGGATATGCGGAGCGGTGTGGTTGTACCGTGATTTGCCGACCGTCGCTGGCTTCTTGCGCTACTTGATGTGCATGAAAGATGGAGATCTCTCCACTACGCTTCGCTTCGGTCGAGATGACACATGGATGCTGGCTTCAGTGGAGATGACAAGACTAATGAGAAACGCCCCATGTCAGTGCTGGCATGGGGCGCTGTTGATTTCGAATCAGTTTAGGGACTAGCTGAACGAGGCGACGCCTGCTTCGGCGACCGCGTGGTCCTGATCGCCGGAGCCGCCGCTGACGCCGATGGCGCCAATGACTTTGCCGCCGCGCTTGAGCGGGATGCCGCCGGCAAAGATCATAACTTTGCCGTGATTCGAAGCATGGATGCCGAAGAACTGGTTGCCGGACTGGGAGTGCTGGGCCAGGTCCTTGGTGGCGATGTCGAAGGCGCGGGCAGTCCAGGCCTTGTTGATGGAGATGTCGATGGAGCCGCGCCAGGCGTTGTCCATACGGACGTGGGCGACCAGGTTGCCGCCGGAATCGGCGATAGCGATGTTCATAGGCTGGCCAATCTCTTCAGCCTTCTTTTCGGCAGCGGCAATGACGGCGCGCGCGTCACTGAGGGTTATTTCGTCGGTCATGGTGCTGAGTTCTCCTGAATGCAGCTTAAGGGTTTTCTCCGGGTTGTGGGTGAGGGTAGCGATGGGAAGGCGCCTGATCAGAAAGATTGTTTAAAAATGGGCTGGAGTTGCAAGGGGTCTTCAGCGTCTGAAGCCTTCCCGGACTCTAAGGGTTGGCCGAGTCGTGCCCTCCCATTTGGCGTGCTCTTCCCAGTAAGGCGACGCCTTTCTGCCGCGTGGCATGGCAATGTTTGACTCATGATCCGCGGGAGGAGGGGAGTACCGGGGCCAGTAACTTTCTTTGGGAATGTAAATTTTACCGTTCTATTGAAGGGGTTAACCTGATTGTTTGTAACGGGTTGTAGGGATATCCCCCAAATGTGGGACAAAAATACATTACCAATGTACTGATTTTCTGGCATGATGACTGCGTAGGTGGGTAACCGGAAGTAAGCGGCGAACGCAGCGATGGCGAAGAGATTTCTAGGAGAAGTGGAAGCGCCATGGAATTATGCCCCTAACGCGAAAGTTGTAAACACAAAACGCAGTCAAAACAGGAGCCCCCGACCATGAAGAACTTGATCACAACCTTTGCCTTAGTTCTCTCCGCCGCCACTGCTTTCGGTCAATGCCACACCAACCACCTGACGATCAGCGACGAGCTGCACACCTCAGGCGAGACGATTGTCGGCACTGTTCAGGGCGCGCAGAATGTAGCCGACTCCTCTTTCCATCTCGACGGCGTCAACTATGTTGTGAAGGTTGACCGCGTTCTGCATGGCAAGCTGATGGGCACCGATACCGTGACCATTTTCAGCGAGAACAGCCCGGAGAAATTTCCGATGCAGGTTGGCAAGCAATACCTGTTGTTTGTGCACCTGGACTATAACCGCTATGCGGTGGACAACTGCGGCAACTCAGGCCTGCTGTCAGCTTCGATCGAGAATGCTCATCAGCTGAAGGAACTGGCCAAGAAGTAGTTTCAATTTTAACTGTGGTTGTGCTTTACTCTTCGCCTGGTTCTCGATGGCGGGGGTGGCCGGTAAGTCCGGAACCCCTGCCAGCAGAACTTAAACGGGAAACGCAGGATCACCGCTCTACTGCAACACTTTCGTACTGGCAGTCTTTCTGGGAAGTACAGTGCACGAGAAACGAAGCAACGAGCAGGAGAAGGCACCTTGAAGTTTACCGGGTGCCTGCGAGCGGGTCGTGAGCTAGAGCCGATCGGTCCGACCCAGCGCTTCCGGGCAAAGTTTTAAACACCGGGTTCGCAACACTAGCGGTGGCATTCCCGAGGGAGGGGTGCCACCTTTTTTTTATGTTTCGGATGCCTGGCGGTTCTGTTGGCCTGCTTGCGTATTAGGATCTTGCAAGGATTTCGGAAGGGTGGGCCGACGCATTGGATCTTCATGGATTGACGGTAGTCCACAGGCTGCCGCTGTGGTTCCTGGTGTTTTCGCTGTTCCTGCCGCGTGTGTCGCTGCTGTTGCTATGGCTGCAGAGCACGGCGGCGCGGTTCCCGGTGTATGGCCTGGTGTCGCTGATCTTCGCGATCCTGCTGCCGCGGGTTTTGATTCTTTACCTGATTTATGTGGATCTGGGCATTGGGCTTTGGTTCATCATCCATCTGGTCGCGGCGCTGATGGTGTGGGGTGGTTCAGGGGGGTATCATTCTCGACGCTACACACGCAGGGAGTTGACCTAGCTCTTCATTGCGTATGTGCCAGTTCGACCGGGCCCATCTGCACGTGGAGCCAATCCAATGTCTCCTCGATAAGGTCGGCGCGAGGGGTTTCAGGGCCGGTCGGACACAGGAGGCGTCAATTCTTACTTTTTGCCGTACCCAGGACCTGAAAATCGGCTCCTGGGAGGATCCACTTGGAAAATG
>CAZZVA010000189.1:0-6164 GCA_964657345.1 uncultured Acetobacteraceae bacterium
GTACGGGCCGCTGTTTGGCGCGCTCCAGGATGTCGCGAAACACTCGCACCAGGTCCGGCACGTCAGCAGCAATCTCCTGCGCCATGCTGGGATCGCTCTCCGGATCGATGCCTGCATCGGCCACTTCCGCACGGAAATTCCGCAGACCCGGGTTGGTCCAGGTCGCTTCTTCAATCTGTTGCTTGGTGCGCAGCATCTGTGCGGCATTCTTGAAGCGTTCGTGCTCCAGCAGGCGTTCTACCAGTTCGCGCCGTGGATCTTCGGCGTCGGCGTCCACTGGATCCACGGGTGCCCGCGGCAGCAGCATGCGGCTTTTGATATGGATCAGCAGCGAGGCCGTGTAGATGAAGTCGCCGGCAGCATCGATGTCAGTCTGCTTCAACTGCTCCACGTAGGAGAGGAACTGCGCCGTGATGCGCGCAATCGGGATGTCGTAGATGTCGATGTCCTGCTTGCGGATCAGGTCCAGCAGCAGGTCCAGCGGGCCGTCATAGACCTGGCCGATATTGACGGAGAACGGATAGGTATCTTCGCGTTCTGCGTCCTTCTTGGCCGCAGCAGCCGGTCTGGATTCTTCGGCGCTCATCCGCGCTGTCCTGGAGCCGATGGTACGAGATCGTCGGCCAGGTGAATGGCGGCGCGGACCTGCTGCATGGTCTCTTCCGCGCGTCGCGTCGCGCGTGCTTTGCCGTCGAGCAGAATGTCAGTGACCAGCGAAGGATCCTGCTCATAGGGCCGCCGGCGTTCCTGGATCGGAGTGAGTGCGGCCACGATCGAATCGGATGCCCAGCCCTTACATTCGATACAGCCGATCGCCGCAGTGGTGCACCCGTCGTAGACCTTCTCCAGCGTCTCCCTGCTGGAGAAGACCTTATGCAGATCGCCGACCGGGCACTTGTCCGGATCGCCGGGATCGGTGCGCCGGATGCGCGCCGGATCCGTGACCATCGTCTTCAGCTTCTGCCGGATGGTAGCTTCGGGATCCGTGAGCAGGATGGTATTGCCATAGCTCTTGGACATCTTGCGGCCGTCGGTGCCGGGCAGCTTTGGGGATGGCGTGAGCAGCGGCTGCGGCTCGGGGAGTATGGGACGCGTCCGCGGCGCTGCGGGGAAATAGAACTGGTTGAAGCGTCGCGCCACTTCGCGCGTCAGTTCCACGTGGACGACCTGGTCCTGTCCCACGGGTACCAGGTCTGCCTGGTAGATGAGAATGTCCGCTGCCTGCAGGAGCGGATAGCCGAGGAAGCCATAGGTGCTGAGATCGCGGCTGGATAAATTTTCCTGCTGCTCTTTGTAGGTGGGTACCCGCTCCAGCCAACTGAGCGGTGTGACCATGCTGAGCAGGAGATGCAGTTCGGCATGCTGCGGCACGTGGCTCTGCACGAACATCACGGATTGTTTCGGATTGATGCCGGCAGCAAGCCAGTCCATCGCGACGTCAAAGGTGTTCTGTCGTACGCTCGAAGTGTCGGCGTAGTCGGTGGTCAGCGCGTGCCAGTCCGCGATGAAAAAATAGCAGTCGTATTTCGAAGCACCGGCGGCTGTGGCATCTTCATTCGACGAAGCACGTTCGTCCTGCAGTCGCACCCAGTTGTAAAGCGCGCCCATGTAATTGCCCAGGTGCAGTTTGCCGGTGGGACGCATGCCGCTGAGGACGCGCCTGGGTCCTGCGGGCTGTGAATCATGATCTTGCTGAGGAGGATTTTCGAGTGCCGGCATGTATGCCTTCGATTGTACGAGAGCCAGACTCGCTCAGACAGACATCAGGATGCCATTGAAGATCTGCAGCGCCGGTCCCAGCACAACGCCAGTGATGGGACCGCCCAGGAAGAAGATCAGCAGCAGGCTGAACATGCCGAGATTGTCAAAAGTCTTGAGCGAGTTATAGGGCAGAAAATGCCGCAGGATGCGCGCGCCATCGAGTGGCGGCAGCGGAATGAGATTGAAGATAGCGATGAACAGATTGATGGTGATGGCGCTGTAGAAAATCACGACCAGCGGAAAGACGATAGTGCTGCGGGCCATCAACTCCGGCGAGACAAGCCCGCGGGCGAGCAGGCGGATATTTTCCGCGCCGAGAGGAGCGAATTTTGCCAGGCCGATGAGGACCAGGAGCGAAAAGCACGCGAACAGAACATTGCTGAGCGGGCCCGCCAGTGTCGATAAAACATCGTCGCGAACAGGCTTGCTGAAGTTGCGCGTGGTGACGGGTGTGGGCTTGGCCCACCCGAACAGGAACGCGCTTCTCCCGCCGAATCCGAGGACAGACATGCCGGTGAGTGCAGAGAAAATCTGGATGAGCGGCACGATGATGGTGCCGAGAGGATCGATGTGCTGCGCCGGATTGAGTGTCACCCGGCCCAGCATGCGGGCGGTCGGATCCCCCAGGCGCGATGCCATCCAGCCGTGCGCGGCTTCTTTCAGACTGAGAGCAAACAACAGGACAAAAAACTGGAAAATCTTGATGGCAATTTCAGGAGTCATATCGGGCTAACGGTTGATGGTAGCACTGCCATGACGTCTGCAAAGGACTAGCGCCACCAGTCAGATCGAACTTCTTCGTTCTCCACGACCGCAGTGGGAACCCCTGGAGTCGGAGACCACAATTTGAGATCGTCGATACCCCGGATGACCTCGATCGGCTGCGTCCAGGCATGCAGCGCGAGATCGAACAGGCCCCAGTGGATCGGCATCAGGAGTCCCTTGCCGCCAAGCAGTTGGAAGCTGCGTGCTGCTCCTTCGGGTCCCATGTGGATGTCCGCCCACAGCGGGTCGAAGGCGCCGATTTCCAGCATGCTGAGATCGAATGGCCCGTAGCTCTGTCCGATATCGCGGAAGCCGTACCACTCGCCGGAATCGGCACCGTAGTACACACGATGCTTTGGCCCGATCAGCGCAAACGATGCCCACAGGGTCTGGAAGCGATTGGAGAGACTGCGGCCGGAGAAGTGGCGTGCGGGCAGTGCCGTAATCATCAGGCCACCCACCTGGACCTGGTCCGTCCAGTTCAGTTCTGTCCACCGCGGCGGGTCGATCCCGAAGCCTTCAAGAATGCTGCCGACTCCGAGTGGAGCGACCCAGCGTGCCTGGCGGAAATTTGTCAGCCCGGCAAGCTGCTGCATGGTGCCGGCACCGAGATGATCGTAGTGGTCATGCGAGATGAGGACGACGTCGATCGGCGGCAGATCCTTGAGTGCGATCGTTGGAGGAAAGAATCGGCGCGGACCAAACCATTGCATCGGTGCCGCACGCTCATCCCAGACGGGATCGATCAGCACGCGCACGCCGTCGATCTCAACCAGGGATGAAGAATGTCCGAACCAGGTGATGCGCAGTCCCGAAGCAGGCGCCTCGACGAAGATACGCGGGTCAGTCTGGAATGGACCGGGAGTCTGCCGGGGAGAGCGGGCCGCCGCGCCAGTGAACCAGCGCGGAGCCACCTTGAACATTAACGAGATGCCGCCAAGCGTCGTCGGCACGGGGTTTAGGTACTGCCTGCCGCGCTGTTCTGCTTTCGCTAGAGGCATTTAGAGCCGCTGTTCGTCCAAGGTTTGTGAATGCTGCTGGTAAGCGAGTCGTGCTTCATGCGGAGTGTTCCGGATCGCGCTGGTTGTCCGGCTGCTGTTGATCGGAGTTGTCGGAAGAATCTCCCCATCCGTCGCCCTCGACATCATCTTTCGATTTGATTTGTTTCGCAGGCACACCGCCGGAGATGCTGTTGGCTTCGAGATCCTTGGTCGCTACACCCATGGCTCCCAGGATCGCGTTCTCACCTACGTGGACGCCCGCCATCACTGCAGCGTGGAAGGTAATGCGCGCGCCCGGGCCGATCTCTGTTTTGCGGTTCTGCACGTCGGCCTGGTTCTTCGGATGATGGGCGTGCGAATAGACGGCCGCATAATCGCTCAGCGATGTGCCTTTCCTGATGATCAATTCACCGCGATCGTCGAGCATTACGTATTTGTGAATCGTGCAGTCGTCTTCTATCGTTAAATTGTAACCGTAGCTGAATTCTACGCCGTGAAAGATCTTCACGTTCTTGCCGATCGCCGCAAAGATATGCTTTCCGAGCATGGCGCGAAAGCGGAAGCCGAGCCAGTGATTGAGCGCGAGCGGCGACCGGTCGAACATCTGCCAGAAGTAGATGAGCGGTTTTCGCTGCGCATACTTTTCGTGGTCGATGTCGCCGTAATATTCGGGCTCAAGGGTCACGTTGGATGGATCGAGACACATTTCAACTGCATTGAATGGCAGCTCGCTCGACAGATTGAGTGACAGTTTGCCGCCATGCGGACGCGCAAACAGCATCTGGTGCAGGGCGTCGCGGACGAACTCGTTGCGCAATCGCGGCTCTTTGTGCCGGCCGATTTCGTCGTCCATGTAGCGCAGCCATCGCCGAAAAACTTCCTCAGCTTCGGGTGTGGGCTTCAGGTCGCGATAAGGATATTCAGGCATTGCTTACACAACTTCCTTCTACAGCTTCATAAATTTTGAACAGCCCATGAGACACAGATGTTGGTTCGATGCGCTTGGCTTCTGGAAATGACATTCCGCCTGTAATCAGGGTACGCGACTGCAACAGGCCTTGATCCGATGACGGATTGCACTCGCTGCAGGTTTCCTGTCATGAAAGTGTCGAGGCTAGCGGGCAGACGCGAACGCCCGAAGTGTGTTCAGCAATTTCGGCGCGGCACCGTTCCGGATCGCCTCGCGCCCCAGCTCCAGGCCTTTGTTCAAATTGGACGCCAGGCCGGCCGCAACGAGTGCCGCCGAGGCATTCAGCAGCACGATATCCCGCCGCGGACCCGTGTCTTCACCGCGAAAGATCGCTTCGAGAATCCTCGCATTGTCTTCAGCATTGCCTCCCTGCAGGTCGGCCGGATCGGCAATCGGAAGATCCACATCGCGGGGATGAAAACGGCGTATCGCGGGGCAATCCATCCCTGCGTTGACGGTCGCTATGTCCGTGTCTCCTGTAGTTGTCATTTCGTCGAGACCATCGCAGCCATGCACCACGAAGGCGTGTTGCACACCCAGGCGCGTCATGGTTTCTGCTACCAGCGGCACGCGATCGCGGCTATAGACGCCCATCACCTGTGCGCGTGCCCCGGCAGGGTTGGTAAGGGGTCCCGCAAGATTGAAGATGGTGCGAAATCCCAGCGCCTTGCGGACATCCTTTACCCGTGCCATGGCGGGATGCCAGGACGGCGCGTATAGAAAAACAAAACCAGTCGTGCGCAGGCAGTCTGCAGCCTGAGCGGGATTCAACTCGATCGGGACACCAAGAGCTTCGAGCACATCCGCCGACCCACATCGCGAGCTGATACTGCGGTTGCCGTGCTTCGCCACCCACGCACCGGCGGCCGCAGCGACCAGGGCCGCACCAGTGGAAATGTTGAAGGTACCGGAGCCATCGCCGCCGGTGCCGCAGGTATCCACCAGCCGCCTGCGCTCGTCATCCGACAAAGCAATCACACTCGCGAGTTCACGCATGCCGCGAACAAATCCCGTGAGCTCGTCAACCGTTTCGCCGCGAGCTGCGATCGCGCCAAGGAAGGCAGCAATCTGCAGATCACGCGTAGGGGAGGGAGCGGCATCCGCCTCCAGCAGCGCATGCAGGGTGAGGCGAGCGTCTTCCTCCGACAGCGTCGCGTGCTGCTGGGTCACCAGGTGGAGCGCGTGCCGAAGTGCTTCCATGCTGACGCTAATAGTAAAGGGCGAATGCTCCTGCACGGGTCGAGCCAGGCGGATCTCTCGTCTATCTGGCTTCTGACAATGCGAGCTCCGTCACCGGCGGCAGATGCAGCTCTCTGTAAAAAACGGCCATGTCCCAGGTGCATTCGACAGGTCTTCGTCCGAATGGACCCGCGACCTGCTGGCCCATGCTGCCCTGGGCCGCGCTGACAGGTCCAACGTTCGTCCGTTAGTATTGGTGCTTCGGACGGCTATGAAAATACACGAGTATCAAGCGAAGGACATCCTGGCGAAACACGGCGTTGCCGTACCCCGGGGTGAGGTGGCCAACACGCTCGATGAGGCGTTGGATGTGGCCAAGCGGCTTTTCAGTAACGGAGCCAACGGCGTCGTGGTCAAAGCGCAGATCCACGCCGGCGGGCGTGGCAAGGGCGGCGGCGTCAAAGTCGCCAAGACTATCGAAGCCGCAG
>CAZZVA010000190.1:0-6122 GCA_964657345.1 uncultured Acetobacteraceae bacterium
CCCGCTATCCTTCAGCATGTACAGCAGACGATTTTCCGGATACCCCGGATCGAGCGGCACATATGCAGCACCCACCTTAAGCACGGCAATCAGCGAAGCAATCAGCCTTGGTGTTCGATCCAGGCACACCGCAATGTATGCGCCCCTCCGGGCACCCGCAACCATCAACTCCGCAGCAATCCTCTCCACCTCTGCTGCCAGTTCCGCATACGTAAACTCTCCGCTCGCGCTCAGGATCGCCCGCGCCTCCGGATGAAGACCTGCCTGTCGAAGGAAAAGGCTCACCAGCGTTTCGCGCTGTTCATACGCCAGTGCCGTGTCGTTCCATCGGTCAAGCGTCTGCCTGTCCTCCGGAGACAGCACCTCCAGCAGGCCCACCGGCGTCTCCGGCACACGCGTCATCGAATCGGTCAACGCAAACAGTGTCCTGCTGAATGCTTCGATGTCTTCCTGCGCAAACAGGTCGGTACGATATTCAAAGTGCGCCGTGTAGGTATCGCGCTGCTCACTGATCTGCAGTGTCAGATCGTACTTGGAGATCAGCAGGTCCACCTCCTGCATCTCTTCTCCAAAGCCCGCGTTCAACGCAAACAATACCTGGAAAAATGGCGACGAGGCTGAACGCTCCGGATGGAGTTCAGCGACCAGCTTTTGAAATGGCACACTGCCATGTTCGAAGTCACTCAGAACAGCATTCCTCATCTGGTCAAGCATCTGACTCATCGACGCTGCAGGACTGATCCTGCAGCGCAGTGGCAGCATGTTGATGAAGAGGCCGACTACGTTCTCGTGCTCGCGCTTCATGCGCGTGCTGAGTGGAGTTCCAAGGCAGATATCCTCGATACCGGTGTACCGGTACAGCAGCGTTGCAAATACTGTCAGCATTACAAAGTACGCTGACGTGTTTGCACCGGCCGCCGCACTGCGGATGTTCGCGGTGACGCGAGCATCGAACCGGCGACTGATTCTTGCCCCCCGCTCTGTTGTTGCGGCCGGCTGCTGTGCTGCAAAAGGCAGCGAGAACGTAGTCGGCATATCACGAAGTCGCTCCCGCCAGTACATCATTTCCCGCTGTCGCAGCAGGCCGCCCGCGTGGCGGCGTTCCTCTTCAGTGATCGACGCATAATCCATCGTGAGCTGCGGCAGTGCAGCTGTATCTCCCCGCAGGCCGGCTCGATACAGCTCGCTCAGGTCGCGCTGCAGAATGTTCAGCGAAGACTGATCGGCAACGATATGGTGGACCACACACGAAATCAGATAGCGTTCATGCGCCAGCCGGTAAAGGTGAAAGCGGATCAGAGGGCCGGACGCAAGATCGAAGGGACGTCGCCCGTCTTCCACCAGCCGCTGATAGGCAATCTCCAAGGCCGTTCCGACATGGCTGCCTGCACTGACGTCTGTATAGACGACAGAACAATCGATAACCGCCATGATGACCTGGACAGGATCCCTGCCGCGCATCTCAATGCGTGTCCGCAACAGGCTGTGTCGTCGACACAACTGCACGACAGCTCCTTGCAGAACCTCCAGGACGACCGGCCCACGAATCTGCCAGTGTTGAGGGATGTTGTAAACAGCAGTATTCGGTGAATAACGATCCAGCAGCCACAGTCGCTGCTGGGCGAAGCTCAATGGAGCAACACGTTCTATTCCTGCTTCCCGGGCATTTACGTAAGCAAGTAACTCCGGCTTTCGCCCGCGGACTGCCTCCTGCAATTCAGCATTCATTGCTCCCGCAGGAGCCGTCAGTTGCAGTTTTCCATTGGCCGACCGCAGTTCTATGCCAAGTGATTCCAACAGTTGCAGGAATTGTTCGACGCTCAGCGCATCCAGCCGACCTCCCTCCGGATGCACTTCCTGCGCTGGTTGCACACTAGGTTCGGGTGACATGCAGCTCCGCCTGCTCCTTCAAGAGACACGTGTCGATATGCGTCGCGAGGGCCGAGATACTCGGATAGTGAAAGAAACTCACCAGCTGCAGATCGGCATAGAGTGCCCGTCTCAATTGATCGTGCGCCCGCACCAGCAACAGGGAATGAGCACCAAACTCGAAAAATCGCTTTTTGACATCGATACGCTGCAGGTGGAGAAGCTCTTGGAATACCCTGGTGATGGCCACTTCAGTCGCACTGCCGCTCACCATGGCATCCACTGCTTCGATCTTCGCCGCCTCCGGCGCCGGAAGTCTGCTTCGATCCAGCTTTCCGTTCGGCAGTCGTGGCAGGCTGGCAAGGACCACCACGCTCGATGGCACCATGTATTCAGGAATCCGCTCGCGCATTCTTTGCTGCAGCTGTGAGGACGAGAGGGTCTCTCCGCTTCGGTAGACTACATAAGCAACCAGCGCCTTCTCCCCTTCGCTGTCCCTCAGCAACACCACGCATTCATAGATTTCGGGCTGCTGCCGCATTGCGTGTTCGATCTCGCCAAGCTCGATGCGAAAGCCGCGCAGCTTGACCTGGAAATCGGTACGACCCAGAAAATCGAAACGGCCATCCCGCCGCATGCGCACCAAGTCGCCCGTGCGATACAGCATCGTTCCGGTGTCAAATGGATTCACGACAAAGCGGGAAGCCGTCAACTCGGGTTGCCCGAAATATCCACGCGCGAGCCCTGCTCCGCCTATGTACAACTCGCCCGCAACGCCGATCGGTACAGGCTCCAACTGCGCATCCAGCACAAACAATTGCGTATTGTCGATGGGGCCGCCAATCGGCACGCTGGCCTTGTCGGCAGCGCCTACTCGGTAGACCGACGACCAGATCGTCGTTTCCGTCGGACCATACATATTCCACAGCGAGCCCACCATCGGTGTCAGCAGTGCAGCCAGGTCGCCCGTCAACGCTTCGCCTCCGCATAGTGCCGTCAGCGACAGGTCGCCTTTCCAGTTCGCACTCAAGAGCATCTGCCACAGTGACGGTGTCGCTTGCAGGAAGCTGGGACGAACGGTGTCCAGATCATGCAGAAGTGCGGGCAGGTTCCCCGGCTCCCGGGCGATCACCAGCTCGGCTCCTGCATAAATAGGCAGAAAGAACTCTAGGGCCGCAATGTCGAAAGAAATGGTCGTCACTGCGAGTAGACGATCGCTGCTGGTCAAGCCGGGTTCCCTGCGCATACTGTTCAGCAGATTCGCCAGTGCGCCGTGACTGATCTCCACGCCTTTTGGCTTCCCGGTCGAACCGGATGTGAAAATCACGTACGCGAGATCATCGGCAGTAGCGGGAAGGATTGCCGGAGGTGTCTCCTGCTGTCCACCTGCCAAACTCGCATCCTCAAATAACAGGCAGCGCTCGCTCCACTCCTCCACCAGGCTCGTCAAGCCACGCTCGGTAAGAATGACGGTCGGCTGCACATCTGTCAGGATGCCGGCGATTCGCTGTTTTGGATAAATAGGGTCGAGCGGTACATACGCCGCCCCTGCCTGGAGCACTCCCAGCAGCGCCGCCAGCAGATCCGTCGATCGTTTCAGCAGCACCGGCACCAGGGCTCCGCGGCTCACATGCGCCTGGTGGAGAGCATTTGCGATCCGATCCACCTGCAGCGCAAGCTCCGCATAGCTAAGTTGTTTGTCGCCACTGCGCACAGCGATGCGGTCCGGGGTCTCCTTTGCATGCTGGTACAGTGCCGCCAGCAGCAGCTTGTCCGAAAATTTCGCCGCCGGACCGATCGACGACAACAGCACGGCCTGCCTCTGCTGCGGCGACAGCAGGGGAATCCTGCCCGTCGTCGTATCCGGATGCGCAATCAGATGGCGAAGAACCTGTTCATAGCTGGCCTGAATCTCAAGAATCGTTTCATGATCGTAAAGATCCGAGCGATAGTCGAAATACAGGTGAAGCTCATTCCTGACCGGATACATTTCCACCGTCAGGTCGAAGCGCGCATTCACTGCGTCGTTCTCCATCGGTGTAATCGTCATCCCCGGCAGCTGCAGCGCATCCATCTGAAAATTCTGGAGGATTAACATGGTCTGGAACAGGGGCGACACATCCGGATTGCGATCGATCTGCAGTTCCTGGACCAGGCGATCAAAAGGGACATCCTGGTGCTCGTAGGCATCCCGCGCGGTTTCACGAATACGCTTCAACAATGTGAGAAAGCTTATGTCTTCATCCACCTGCGCCCGGAGGACAAGATTGTTTACGAAGAAGCCGATGAGCTTACTCAGTTCCGCGCGATTGCGATTTGCCGACGGCGAGCCGACAACCACATCTTTCTGACCTGAGTAACGCGCCAACAGAATCATGAAGGCGGACAACATCACCATGAACAAGGTACTTTCCTGGGCCCGGCTGAACTTCTTGATCTCCGCTACCAGTGAAGCCGGAAGCACATGCTTTGATCTCCGGCCCGTAGCACTCGAAGTGGAGAGCGCTTTGCGGTCATGAGGAAACACGGTAATCGGCGGAGCATCCTTCAATTGACACCGCCAGTACTCCAGCTGCCGGTCAAGCACTCCGCTGCTGAACCACTTCCGCTGCCACTCGGCATAATCCGCATACTGTATCGGAAGACTCTCTAGCGGAGGCTCTACACCAGCTGCAAATGCCTTGTAATTTTCAGTTATCTCCTGGACTGCCACTCCCATCGACCAGCCATCCGACACGATGTGGTGTACGCAAATCACCAGGAAATGTATCTGCCTATCCTTGAGCAGGAAGGCCCGCCACAGTGACCCCTTCTCGAGATCGAACGGCCGCTGCACTACCGTATCGACATACCGCCACAGAGCCTTCTCTGTGGACTCGCCCGGAAGCCTGTCCATTTCACTACGCTGCATCTTCCAGTCTTCGCCACTTCGAATCGAAGTGTACGGGCTTCCCTCCAGCTGTCGAAAGCACGTGCGCAATGCTTCATGCCGCAGCAGCACAGCTTTGAGCGAACGCTCCAGCACCTCCTGGTTCAGATCACCCTCAATGCGCAACACACCCATCAGGTTGTAGGCAACACTCGCCTTGTCTAACTGCTGCAGAAACCAGATCCGCTGCTGCGCGAAAGACAGTGGCATCCATTCGGTGCGTTCCACGCGCTCCATGGGAACCGCGTGGGCGCGGCTTCCCGGCTCCTTCATAGCGCGCAGCATCTTGATCAGTTCCGGCGCATTCGCTTTCAGTTCAGCCTGCAACTCGGGCGTGAGCAAACCCTTAGGCGCATTGAGCCGAAGCTTGTCCTCTTCCAGATAAAGGCGCACACCCAGTGAGCGCAAGTGTGTCAGCAGTTCCGTGGGACTGGCGCTCATATCTGCATCTCGTCTCGTTCCAGGTTTAGATCCTGGTCTGCTTCCAGCCCTGCACTCCACAGAAGCATGTCCAGCGCCAATGCCATCTCGGAGCAGGTCGGATAGTCAAAGGCAAAGGTGGCCGGCCAACTATGCCCTGCAATTGTCTGCAGCCGGTTGCGCAGCTTCACTGCCATCAGCGAGTTCATTCCCAGGTCGGCAAGCCGAGCATCGAGCGACGGCAGCTTCTGCTGGCGGAAACCCATTGCCCGCGCTGCTTCCTCTTGCACAGCCTCCTCAAGCGCCTGCAGGCGGCTCTGGCCGAACCATCTGGTAACGCTGGTCACCTGTTGCGTGGCTCCGGATCGGATCGTACGCTTGATCCTCAGACTTTCCAATCCTGCATCTTCAAGCGCGTTCCAGCTCAACTTCAGCAACATTCCTTGTTGCGGATCGATGAACTCCCCCTCGCGCGGCGAGATACCGAAGAAGGAAGCATCAAAACGATCGACGCCTTCGAGGAATCCGCCCAGGTTCGTCGCCAGCCTGCCGCTGCCTTCTGCTGTCGGCGCATACGCCTCATCGAGTTCGCGGAAGCGCCCGCCCTGGTATGGCCGGATCGCATCCTCGCCCTCGGCAAGCAGCTGCCACAGCGCCTCCACACCCGCAGCCTGCGGATAACGGCAACCCATGCCGATAATGGCGATCGGTTCGATCACCGATTCTCTACCAGCGCTGTTCAAATCATTTCCCACCTGTCCTCAATCCAACCCGGAGCTTTTTATATACATGGCGCCACTGTTTCCGCATACGACTCCAGCACCGGCAACTAGAACTCCATCGTGACCCGGTCCACCGCACGACCCGGCGATTTTGATTCTTCCGCCATCCCCGCTGTCATCCC
>CAZZVA010000191.1:0-6095 GCA_964657345.1 uncultured Acetobacteraceae bacterium
ATGCAGTGATTGCGTGCCGCCCATCACGGCCGAGAGTGCCTGGATGGTGGTGCGGACGATGTTGTTTTCCGGCTGCTGGGCGGTGAGGGTAGAGCCGGCGGTCTGGGTGTGGAAGCGGAGCATCCACGACTTCGGGTTCTGGGCGTGGAAGGTTTCGCGCATCAGCTTTGCCCAGATTTTGCGGGCGGCCCGGAACTTGGCGACTTCTTCCAGGAAGTTGTTGTGGGCATTGAAGAAGAACGAGAGGCGTGGCGCGAATTCGTCGACCAGCAGGCCTGCGGTGATCGCTGCCTGCACGTAGGCGGCGCCATTGGCGAGAGTGAAGGCGACTTCCTGGGCAGCGGTGGAGCCGGCTTCGCGCATGTGGTAGCCGGAGATGGAGATGGTGTTCCACTCGGGCATTTCAGTGCGGGCCCAGGCGAACATGTCGGTGATGATGCGCATGGCGGCCGGGATGGGATAGATATAGGTGCCGCGGGCGATGTACTCCTTCAGCACGTCGTTCTGGACAGTGCCGGAGAGCTTGCTGATGGCCGCACCGGAGCGGCGAGCAGTGACGGCGTAGAGCGCCAGCAGGATACTGGCAGTCGAGTTGATAGTCATCGACGTGGAGATTGTGTCGAGCGGGATGCCGTCGAAGAGGCGCTGCATGTCTTCGATGGAATCGATGGCGACTCCGACTTTTCCGACTTCACCGAGAGCGAGTGGGTCGTCCGAGTCATAGCCGATCTGGGTAGGCAGGTCGAAGGCTACGGAGAGGCCGGCGGTGCCGTTGGCGAGCAGAAATTTGTAGCGGCGATTGGATTCTTCTGCGTCGCCCATGCCGGCGTATTGGCGCATGGTCCAGAGGCGGCCAGAATACATAGTGGGCTGGATGCCGCGGGTGAACGGGAACTGGCCGGGTAAGCCTAGATCAGCAGCCGGTGCGAAGCCAAGTGCGTCCAGGTCGTCCTGGGTCCAGAGGTGTTTTGGATTTGGGCGTCTGGGGCTGGCAGGATTCATCCTGCGACCCTCATCGGGATGCCGACTGGCGCCGGGATCGTACCCGCGCCCGGATGAAGGAGGTGGCCGAGAAGTAGACGAAGACGGCAGTCAGGAAGCAGTACAGCTCAAAGGTCCGGTGCGCTGGTCCGCCGGCGTACTGGGCGCGCAGGTTGTAGACATTCTGGCCGAAGAACGCGGCAAACAGGGCAAAGAAGCAGCCCGTGATCTCCAGCCAGAGAACGCGGCTCGCGTTGGCGAAAGGGTGAAAGAAGGACTGCTTGAAGTTACGGGATCCTCGTCCGATGCCCTGGCCGAGGTTGCGGCCCTGCTGCGCCAGCTGTTCGGCGCGCTGCCGGACTGCCTGCTGCTTTGCGGGGGGAATGACTTCGGGTCGCGGCCGCGTTGCGGTGCCTGGACTTACCCGGCCTGCAGTGGATGCGGCGGGCTGCTGCCCGGCTTTCCGGGCTGCCTCCTGCGCACGGTCACGGGCGATTCTGCCAGCGATCCGAACACCGATCCCGAGTTTTTTTCCGAACGAGTTCGGTTCCATTTCCCGCTCCACGACACCAAAGGATAGCAGCGTCGCGCAAAAGTTTCTTTTGCGCATCCTGATACGCGTTGCGACTCTGGATCATCAGAAGTAAGGTACTCGTAGGATGGATGGCAGGACGCCACTACCAGGCTGCGGTTTACCGGAATCTTTCGCCAGAGGGGAAAAATTTGAATAAACGTATGCGTAAGCTCATTCAGCAACTCGGCGAAGCCATCCACGACTCGGTCTCCGAATCCGAACTGATTGCCGGTGTGGTCCAGGATATCCGTCGCCACGGGTTCGATGTACTGCTGATGCTGGAAGCCACGATCGGCCTGAATGAAGTGGAACAGCAACCGGCCAGCCTTGCTGCTGCATCAGACGCCGATGGTGAGGTGGAAAATGGTGCTGCAGCCACGGGTGGTTCCTTCACGCAGCAGGACGTCAAGTTCCTGCGCTCGCTGCGCATTTCGGTCGAAGGGGAAGACGCCTCGTCAACCCGGGATTCAGTCAGCGACCCTTCAGAGTAGTTTCACCGCAGCCCCGGCGAGCGCACCCAGCCCGCCGTGATACGATGTGCCCGATTGTCCGGCGCCTTCCAAGGAAGGTGTCAACCGTCAGTGAACTGTATCAAGGCGCAAGGGCGCGGGAAGCGGAAACACACATGTTTGGGATGAAAGATACGCTGGGTGTCTTGTTGGCAGGCGGGGCGGGTGAAAGACTTTTTCCGCTGACCCGGGATCGCGCGAAGCCAGCTGTTCCGTTTGGCGGGCAATACCGCATCATCGACATCACGCTTTCCAACTGCATCAATTCCGGTCTTCGCCGCGTTTACATTCTTACCCAATACAAAGCCCTGTCTCTCAATCGCCACATCCGTGAAGGCTGGAGCGGCGTGGTGGCACAGGAACTGGGCGAGTTTATCGAGATCCTCCCACCGATGCAGCGCGTGAGCGCCAACTGGTATATGGGCACGGCAGACGCGGTCTATCAGAACATTTATTCCATCGGATCCGAGCAGCCCAAGTACGTCATCATTCTTTCCGGCGACCACATTTACAAGATGGACTACAGCCGCATGCTCGACCATCACATAGCAGTCGACGCCGACGTGACGCTGGCGACGCTGCCGATTGACCCGTCTGAGGTTTCGCGTTTCGGTGTCGTCGAGGTGGCGAAGAACGGAGATGTGATCGGCTTCGATGAGAAGCCGAAGACGACCAATATGCGTTCGCCATTCAATCCGGAGATGGTGGATGCTTCGATGGGCATTTACATCTTCAATACCGATGTACTGCTGCCGGCGTTGATGAAGGATGCGGAAGACCCGGACTCGAAGCATGACTTCGGCCACAATATTCTGCCCAGCATCCTCGGCAAGTACAAGATGACGGCATACAACTTCGTCGACGAGAACAAGAAGCAGGCGTTGTACTGGCGCGATGTGGGTACTCTCGACGCGTACTATGACTCGAACATGGACCTGGTATCGGTCTCGCCCGTGTTCAACCTGTATGACAACAGCTGGGCGATGCGTACCCGCCAGCGGCAGTACCCGCCGGCGAAGTTCGTCTTCGGTGAGCCGGGCCGTACGGGTATGGCGATCAATTCCGTGATCTCCCAAGGCTGCATCATCTCAGGCGCGGTGGTGCGGAATAGTATTTTGTCGCAGGACGTGCGCGTGAATTCCTATGCCGACATCGAGTCGAGCATCATCTTCACGCACTGTAATATCGGACGACACTGCCGCATCAAGCGCGCCATCATCGATCGCGACGTGCACCTGCCGGAAGGCACAGTGATCGGCTACGATCAGGAGCAGGACCGGAAGAACTATTTCGTGACGCCGTCGGGATTGACCGTGGTGACGCGGGATCTGTCGCTGTATGAAAGTCCGCAGATCCGGGGCCAGCGGCAGCCTTCGTAGGCAGTTTTCTGATTTCCGCTCGGGCGCGCCTCCATTGGCCTGAGCGCCCCGGGAATGATCTGTCTCCAGGCCTTCTCACGTACTTTAACTGTGGAATGGGGACAACTGTGGGACCTGGAGCGGCATCCCCATGTAGCCCACCCAATGCGCATCCCCCCGTGCGCCTGGTATGGGTCACCGTCATGCCAGGGGTTTTCAAATGTTCTTCTCTCGATCAGGTCTCATCGGACTAGTCGCACTTGCTGCCATGTCTGCCGCGTCGCAGGCTCAATACTCTGTTCAGTCACTCTCTCTTACCGGATCCTTGCCGCTGCAGATCGATTGGAATCACGACGGTGTTCCCGACTTTATCTCGCAGGGCATTGCCAGCAATCAGAACCTGATCTCCTCCAATGGCACCTATGTGTATCAGCAGCTCAATGCGCCGACCAGTCCGCAAGTGCTCGGTGACTTCAACAATGATGGCGTGCTCGACTTTGCCACCGCTGCCTACCCCGGCGACCTGTATGTCTTTTACGGGAACGGCAAGGGAGGTTATACGAATGGGCCCGTTGCAACTGGACCTGAATTGACGAGTGTCTTGGTGGCAGACTTCAATGGCGACGGGCTACAGGATGTCGCCGGGCCCTTTTATACTCCCCAGACTGCAAATTCCGGAGGCACCTTTGGCGTTGCTGTCTACCTGAACAACGGCCATGGCTTTGACGCGGGGAAGACTGTTTTTGAGAGCACGATTCCTGTCGGCAATCAAACGGGATGGCCGTACATTCCGATGCCGTTCCTCGATCTTTCGCTCGCCGATCTCGACGCAGACGGCCATGCCGACCTGGTGCTGCATACACTGCGCTCTTCGGATACGACGGCTTCCCCGGTACCAGTGACGTACATTCGTGCCCTCTTTGGCGATGGCAAAGGCAATTTCACTGAGCAGACCGTGACGTCGGGCAACAACTTCCAACAGATTTCTGTGGCGGATCTGAACAATGATGGTTATAGCGACATCGTCGCTGTGGATGGCAGTACGAGTGCCGCCACGATCTACTATGGTCATGCCAACCGCAGCTTCACCAGTGCTTCTGTAGCTGCCCCTGGTGCGTTATATCTCCCGCCGATGCTGGTGGATGTGACGGGCGACGGCCTGAAAGACATTCTTTATGCTGCAGATTGCCCGGCGAACTATACGTGCCCGGATACCAAGACCAGCGAAGTGTCTGGCGGGGTGATTACGCTGACGCAGACATCTGCAAGCAAATTTGTGTCGTCGGGTTTCACGCCAGTCTTCACTTACACGCCCGCAAATGGGTCCGTGTACTTCAACGGGACCTTTGTCGGCGACTACAACCATGATGGCAAACTGGACGCCGCACTCTACGCCGGCGATCAACAGATCGGGTATGATTCGGCCGATTTTCTTTACCTGCTGAAGAATACACGCAGCATCACTCCTCTTTGTGCCACGCCCGCATCACCGGGCATTCATGTCTGCTCGCCTACCAGCGGAGCGAGTGTCTCGTCCCCGGTTCAGTTCAATTTCAGCGCCAGTTCTACGTATCCGATCCGCAAAATGGAAGTGTGGGTGGACGGCGTCAAGAAGAGTGAAACCTATAACTCGGTGGGCAGCCAGGCGTTCGCGAACCCGTCATTGTCGTTATCGAAGGGTGCGCATGCCATCTCGCTGTTCTATGGAGCTTACGACGGCAGCGCCAGGAAGGTGTCTTACAGTCTGACGGTGAAATAGTCCGCAGAGGACAGCTTCCTCGAAGTGTTGTAAAGAACGGAAGGCGCAGCCAGGGAGCTGCGCCTTTTTTCTACCTGGTATAAAAGCCGGTGATCGTGCGAATGGAGTCAGAGGGGCGGGCGGTCCGGATGGAGAGTTCGTGATACGTGTCCGGCTTTGCGGCCTTTTCCGGAGTGTAGGAGAAGATGTACATGGCGGCGGCATCTGCGACGCAGCGCTCGATCTGCGCGACGAGGTCGTTGTTCTTAGTCAAGACCAGGCCGCCGGTGTGAAAGGCCAGGACCTGCAGATCGAGATCGTTTGGATTGGACTGACCGATGTTCCGGACAGCTTTGAGGAAATTGCCATAGTAGCTGTTACTTAAATCGGTCGGCACATTGGGCGCGGGGGAACTGCCGATGCTGCGATTGGAACTGGCGCGTTCTGCGAGTTCAAAGGATTCGATTTCGGCCGAGTTGTCGCCAGCTGTAACCCCTTCCGGAGTAATGGAGTAGAGCGTGATCTGTGCTTCCTGCAACGAATTTGTGAAGTAGATGATCGAGTCGAATAACTGCTCGGAAGACTTAGCTGCCGACTGCGCGAGGAATGGCCAGCCCGGCCCCAGCCAAAGGACCAGCTTTGGTCCCTTGATGGGCGTGTAGGCCGATGCGATATAGCTGAGCGCCTGCAGGGAAAGGCGCACGCGGTCACCATTGACAACGGAACCTTGAGCGTCGCTGGTCCGCGGCATGCCGCCTCTGTATTCCTGTAACGCGTGTACCAGGGCAGTGCGGTCCGTCGTGGTTGGCGTGCGATGGACAAACAACTTTTTCTCAGCCAGGGTCATGATCGTTGTTTTGTCGGCTGCCTGCTGTCCCGGTGAGGGCGCGTCACTCACGAAGAGGATCGTGGTTCTTTGCGAGAGCGGGCCGCTT
>CAZZVA010000192.1:0-6081 GCA_964657345.1 uncultured Acetobacteraceae bacterium
TACTTTCTTGCTCGCATCCGCGAAGAACGCAAGTGGCCTACACCCGAGGCGCTCAAAGGGCAGATCATGAAAGATGTTGCCTTCGCTGAGCGCTACTTCCGTCGCATGGGAGCGTCATGATCGTCGGGTCATTATTTCTCACCGCGAACCCGGAAAGCGTTCCTCCGGCCTGCCTGCGATTGCTGCCTTCATGAAGTCGCTCCAGATGGGCAGTGCGGCGCGTGCGCCTGTTTCTTTCTCTCCGAGCGACTGGCGGCTGTCGTAGCCTACCCAAACGCCGCATGTGATAGACGGCGAGAAGCCGATAAACCAGGCATCTGTGTAGTCGCTGGTCGTTCCTGTTTTGCCGCCCAGCGGATGATTCAGCTTTGCAGCCTCGACCGCTGTTCCGCTGTGCACGGCTTCCTGGAAGAGCGTCATCATCACCCGTGCCGTGCGCGTGCTGATGACCTCCTTCACCTTGGCCGAGTCTTCGCTGATCGTCATGCCATCCGAGTTGGCTACCTTGCGGATGAGGTGTGGTTCGACCAGGACGCCATCATTCGGAAAGACACTGTACGCGCCGACCTGCTGCTCCAGTGTGATTTCCACTGCGCCTAGCGCGACCGGGAGGTAATTCGGAATGTTGCTGGTCACTCCGAAGCGGTGGGCCGTCTCTACCACCTTGCGCATGCCCACCTGCTCCGCCAGACGCAGGGCGGGAATGTTCCGCGAATCTGCAAACGCCTTCAGCAGCGAGATGCTTCCCAGGTAGTTCCCTTCAAAATCGTGCGGCGTATACGATCCGCTGCCGGTGTAGAACGTTGCGGGCGTATCCAGGATCATCTGCTGCGGGGTCGCGCCTGCTTCGACTGCCGCCGTATAGACATAGGGCTTGAAGGACGATCCTGTCTGCCGCTGTCCCTGGGTTGCGCGATTGTATTGAGACAGGTTGAAGTCGCGCCCGCCGACCATCGCCAATACGTCACCGCTGTTGTTATTGACTGCCATCAGTGATCCTTCGGCACCCGAATCCTGTTCCAGTGTTGCGTCCCAGATAGGTTCACCGACTGTGCCGTTGTCTGTATGCACGAAGATCACGTCGCCGGTCTTCACCAGCTGCCGCGGATCCTTGACCCCTGTCCATGACCAGCCGGCGGGCTGGATGTCCAGCCGCTGCGTGCCTGCCCGTGCCGTGATCCGACCGGGGAGCACACTGATGACCAACGCATGGATATAGGTATCGGGTGCAGTGTCCGTGGTCCAGTCCGGATGCTTGAAGCCCTCCAGTGTATTGCCCAATGCAATCGTATTCAGCAGGTGGCCGTGCCAGCCCTTGCGCCGTTCATAGGCAGCAAGACCTTCGGCGACTGCCTGGTTGGCGGCTCGCTGCAGATCGAGATCGAGCGTGGTGTAAATCCGCATGCCCGACTGATGCACCTGGTCGGTACCGAACTTTCGCTCCAGTTCGCGGCGCACCTCTTCCACAAACCAGGGTGCGATGGTGTTGGCCGGTGGCGCCACCTTGAGGCCCAGCGGGGCATTCCTGGCTTCACTGGCCTGCACTGGCGTAATCAGTCGATCGCGCTGCATGTTGTCGAGCACCAGGTTGCGACGCCGCAGGCACCGATCCGGATACAGAATCGGCGAGTAGCCGACCGGACCCTTCGGCAGTCCTGCCAGCAGTGCTGCTTCGGGCAACGAAAGATCAGCCGCATGCTTGGAGAAGAAGTATTGCGAACCGGCTTCAAAGCCATAGACACCATGGCCGAGGTAAATCTGGTTGGCGTACAGCGAGAAGATCTGCTGCTTGGTGAACTTTCGCTCGATCTGGATGGAAAGAAAGACCTCCTGCAGCTTGCGTCCGAAGGTACGTTCGGACGAGAGAAAGAGATTACGGGCCAGCTGCATGGTCAGCGTGGAAGCGCCCTGGGCGCGGCCTTTGGACGCCAAATCGTGATAGATCGAACCGAGCACGCGGAATGTGTTGACGCCCCAGTGGCTTTCGAAATTCTTGTCCTCGATCGAAATAACGGCCTGGCGCAGTAATGGCGAAAAGGCGGTGTACGGGACAACAACTCTGCGTTCGAGCGCGAAGGAGCCGAAGACGCGACCGTGCGCGTCATACAACTCAGTCGTGGTATCCGGGTGATAGCGCTGCAGGTCCGCAATCTGTGGCAGGTCCACGGAATAGACCAGCATCAGTCCGGTCAGGCATCCCGTGATGACAGCCAGGAGTGCCAGCACGCCAAGCACGATGCGGCCTTTGTGCGAAGCAGGACGTTTCGGTGGCCCGTTCCCTTTGCGCACAGGCGCACGCTGCGCGGATCGCGGTGGCTGGAAGCCGCCGGTGCGTTTCGGCGCCGATGGCGCGGAAGGCCGCGAGGTTGTCATGGAAATGACCTGCGGCGAGATGTCCGGCGAAGGAGCATATGCCTACCATGCTCGCATGAATCGCACTCGAAACAGCCGGTTGATTGCCGGAGCATCTGTTGTTACAAGTTCACTACGGGAAGGCGTCGAACTCAGAAGCGAGAGCAGATCCGTAAGAGGATGGACACGCGCATGCATCGTCCCGCCTCTCGGAGATTTTTTACGCGCTCTTGGCTTTCAGAATCTCCAGAGCCTTGTTCAGTTGCTCATCTTCGGGAGCCTTGGCCGGCGTCGGGGCAGCTTCCGGCTTCACCGGAACCGCTTTGGGCTTGCCGGTAATCTGCTGCGGAGCTTCATCCGGAGAAGGCACCTCTGCCGCTGCCTCTTCGAGATCCTGGCTTGAGGCGACGACCACGTTCGGGCTGACTGCTTCGTCCTGAATCTTCTTGCCGAGCGGCGTCGCATATTTCGCCACGGAGAGAATCAGCGCCGAACCATCCGGGAGTTCCATCGTCTTCTGAACTGCTCCCTCTCCAAAGGTGCGATCGCCCACCAGGTCGCCGCGTTTGTTGCCCAGGATTGCACCGGCTACCAGCTCGCCCGGTCCGGAGGTGCCGTGATTGATCAGCACCACCAGCGGTGCGTTGGTGATGTAGTACTTCGACTCGGCATTGAATGTCTGCAGCGGATATTTCTGCCCGCTGAGCGTCGCGATGTTGCCTGTCTGGAGGAAGAAGTTAGCCAGGCGGATGCCCTGGGCTTCGTCGCCTTCCGCCACGTCGCGCAGATCAAGGATGATCTTGTGATTGCCGGACTTGGCGATGCTCTTCAGCTTGCTCTCGATCTCGTTGACGCGCTCTTTTGTGAGGACTATCGGACGGAGCGAGACGATACTGGCATTCTCATACTGCTGCTCAGCGAGCGGCGCGGGCGGCACACTCGTGCGGGTCAGGGTGAGCTTATCGGGCTCGGATTTGCGGGGGCGCACCACCGAGATCGTGACCTGAGTGCCCTGCGGGCCATCCAACAGCAGTTGGATCATGGCCAGCGACATCTCGCGCGTCGATTGGGTGCCGATCGCCTCAATAATGTCGCCATCGCTGATGTGTTCCTTCGCGGCGGGGCTGTTCGGTTCTACCGAGATGACGGTCGCGTAGCCGTAGCGCTTGGAGACGTTCAGGCCAACCTGGGCCGTGCCTTCATTCTGGTGCTGCTTGTAAAGCTTGTACTCGGCCGGCGTGAGAAAGCTGGAATCGGCGTCAAGCGACTCAAGCAGTCCATGCAGCGCGCCGACTGTCACATTGTTCATGTTCGGATCGACGACATAGTCATTCTGAATCTTGTTCAGAACTTCGCTGTAGACCTCCATCTCCGGGTAAGCGCCATCGCTCTGGACGCCTGCGCGCACCGCATTCGGCCGCATGGTACCGACGAAGACAAAGACCACCAATAGAACGGAGATCCCGAAAACCGAACCCTTGAAGGTTTTGGACATAATTTTTAGACGTGACTGCTTCTATTTCGCCGCAGTAACTGTATTTCGATCATAGCGCAGCCTGTATCAGGGGAGAGACACCCTTTAAGTGTTAGCGAATGCGGGTGAGGGTGGTCCGGGCAGTGGCCCCCTCCCCCCCGGGATTTTGCTAAAGATCTCAATCTAAACGGCTTGCCCGCTCTACCACCTGTAAACACATGCATCCATTGGGCTTACGGGTAAAAGTCTCATTTGATTGATGTTAACTTAATTTTGGGCGTAAATATTTCATTGCAAGGCACTTGGCAGGATTTGAGGCGTCCGGTGCCGGCGAAGCGATGTCGCGAGCCGGGGTCCGCTGCTTACTCAACTCTATCGAAAAGGGCATAATCATCCGGCAGTCCAATCCCCTGGTCCGAAGGCCTGACAACCTGGAGTTCATCCCGACGATGATCCGATGCAAACGACTGACCCACTGCTTCCTGGCACTCGCTGCCAGTGCTGCTCTCTCAAGCTCCACCCCCGGAAACGCGCAAAGCGCTCAGGATAAAGTTGTCCTGAGCCGGGGCAGCGCCACGCTGGTGGTGGAGCCCTATGCCGAGAACATCGTCCGCATCACTCTCAGTCTGCAGAAGGACCAGGCCGAGGCGCCGCCGGGTTACGGAATGATCGCCAAACCTTCCGCAACTGGCTGGAGCTTCCGTCATTCTGATGAGGCCGGCGATGTCTACCAGTCCTCGCGCATGATTGTGAACCTTGGAGGCGCCGCAAGCCATGGACCGCGGCCGGCTCCGCTGCAGCGGCACACAGACATCGCTAAGTTCTTCAATGGATCTACGCCAGGGGCTAATATCACTTTTACGACCCCTGACGGCAAGCAGTTGTTGCATCTGCAGGGTTGGGGCCAGTCCGTACCGAATCATAAGGATGGGAACGCCGGCATTCTCCATGACAAGCGGCCCACGGATCTGGATTTTTACCAGGTAAGCGCGACTTTCGCGGCGCCGGACGATGAGCACTACTATGGCCTGGGGCAGAACCAGGAAGGCTACCTCGACCATCGCGGTCATAAGGTGGATTGCTGGCATGACTACACTGCCGCGGCCGGACCCAGTGTGTGTGTTCCGTTTCTGGTCACGAACAAGGGCTACGGACTGATTTGGGACAACCCTTCGCGGACCAAGATAGAACCTGGTTACAACGAGCAGACAAAGTGGTCTTCTGAAGTTGGCAACCGGGTGTCCTTCTTTGTGATCGCTGGCAAGACTACTGACGAGATCTATGCGGGCTACCGGCTATTGACCGGTGCGACACCGATGCTGCCCAAGTCGGCGTATGGATTTATCCAATGCAAGCAGCGTTATCTTACCCAGGCTGAAGTGATGACGGTCGCGAAGGGGTATCGCGATAGGGGGCTGCCGCTCGATACGATCGTGATCGACTGGTTCTACTACAGCAAGATGGGACAGATGGACTTCAAGCCGGAGCTGTTTCCGGATCCCAAAGCCATGAATGCGGAGCTGCATAAGCTGGGTATCCACACCATGATCAGTGTGTGGCCGCGGTTTGTGCCGGAGTCTCGTTATTACGGGCTGATCCAGCAGAATGGATGGTTCGAGCATCTGGCGGATGGCACGCCTACGAACGGCCTGCCGTATGACCGCGCCGGATCGGACATCGACACCACGAACCCGGCGGCTGCGAAATGGTACTGGGAGACCATTCGGAAAGACATCCTGAGCCAGGGTTTCGACGCGATCTGGGCGGATGAGACCGAGCCCGATCTGCCGCCGCAGGGCAGCTACTTTGAGATCGGCCCGGGTACGCGCTTCTACAACACCTATCCCCTGTTCCATACTGCGGCTCTATATGACGGTTTTCGGCGGGACACGCCGAACCGGGCGCTGATCCTCTCGCGCGATGCGTACCTGGGTGTCCAGCGGAATGGGACGATCGTGTGGTCGTCTGACATTGCCGGGACGTGGGATACGTTCCGGCGGCAGATTCCGACCGGGCTTGACTTCACGGCTTCCGGGATTGCGAACTGGAGCAATGACACGGGGGGCTGGCAGGATCTGCCGCAGGTGCATCATCCGGCGCGTCCGCCGCTGCTCGATCCGAGTGACGCGCGGAATAACGTCGGAGGGTACGACGATTATCCCGAGCTCTACACACGCTGGTTTGAGTATGCGGCTTTTCTGCCGATTTTCCGTACTCACGGCAGCAGGAATTACAACGAAGTCTGGTCCTATGGG
>CAZZVA010000193.1:0-6064 GCA_964657345.1 uncultured Acetobacteraceae bacterium
ATAGCGGGTAAAGGCGAACAGATGCAACAGTGCATGGGACGGTGCGACACTCAAGAGAACCTCTTTAGCAAAAATGCTGTGGAGATCCGGGGTTGGTACCTTTTCTGCAGGCGAAGCAATTGCATCGTTTCCCCCACCTGAAAGAGGCGGTACCGGAACTGATGTTGCTGACCAGATTAGAGTCGCTGCTTCGAGCGGATAAGCGCCTGGTCTTGTCTCTCCCGGTGCCGCATGGGCAAAAGCCCGCGAGAGAACAGGCATTGCGGCTGCCGCGGTTCCGGCTATCAAAAAATCTCTACGTTTCAGGGGTTCTCCTCTGCAGGTTCTACTGACAGTTTCTGTTAGACGACAAGGGCCCGGACATTGTGGTGCAAGCTCCGCCCTCTTCCCGAGTCGGTTCTACGAATTTACATCGAATGAATATTCCCTTGCTGCGGCGTTCCTCGCAAGGGACTCTTCACAGGAACACTCATCCGTTCGCGAAAGGAACACGTCAGCGGGGCAGGGAAAGAGCGGGTCAGGGTGCGCAGAGGTGGAAGCGGCTTCTCCGGCGCCACGTGGTGCGGGGCCTGGTGAAGACACAACTGGCCCCGGACAAATCGGGGCCAGAGTACTGAAGCTGAGCGACTCTTCATTCACGACAAGAGAAGGGTGAGAACCGCGAACGCGAACCTTACCCTTCCCGTCAATCGCTAAGCGTTACCAAACCGACAGGTTGTAATCGTCGTAATAAGCAGAATTTGTGGTAGCTCCACTCGTGTTGTCTATCTGCTGTTCTACATTGATTTCCGCAGTCTGCGGACCGCTCAGTTGAAGCGCCTGATAGGTGGTGCCCGCACTCTGGAAAATCGTGACACCGTCGTAGACGAAAGTATTGTAGGTATAGTTTGTCTTGGTTGTGTCGTAGTTCACATAAAGCTGGATGTGATGCCAGACACCGGCCGCCACGGACTGGCCGGCTGTCGTGCTGGTGTCGCTGCAGGGATAGGACGTCATCACCCATGTCCCTGTACCAGCTGAACTGGTGGGGTCGCCGCTCGGATTGGATTGTGTTGGCGCAATGCCGGTAGAGTTCCACACATACCAATAGTAGGCGGCCTGGTTAGGAGCACTGTTGCCGGGTTGCAGACGACACGCGACAGACGCAGCATACTTGTGTCCTGAATCATCGAAGAGATCAGGATCAAACTCGATTTGCTGCACATTCGCAGTCGAGACTGGCGAGAACCACATGTCGAGCAGCATGTTCTGTACGTTGTTACAGTCCGCGCTGTTATTGTTGTTGACGCAGCCGAGATGCCGGTAACCCAGCACGTTGTAGCCGGCGCCGGTGGAATATTCAAAGAGCGGTGATCCCGAGAGTGTCTCGTTCGGCGAGGACGGCGTGTCGCTTGGAACCACATTGCCGGTTCCTCCCGCATCTCCTCCAGCACATCCAGGTCCCTGGCAGACTTGCCAGGCCACAGTGCTGTTGTTCGTATACGGCGTCGGCGTAATAGTCGTGTTCTGAAGATTCGGATAGAGTTCGGCAGTGGATGGGACGTTGGGCAGCACCGAATTGCTTACCGTAACGTTAGTCGCCACATACGAACCGGGGTTGCCATTCTCATCGAAAGCCGTGACTGTCACTTTATAGTTGCCGGCTGGAACCGAGCTGATGACCTGGTTCAGCGTTCCGTTCAAAGGGCAGGAGACTCCATTCGAGCCGCAGGCGATGTGGTAGTACTCGTTGTTGTCAAGGTAGACCGCCCATCCGGAGATAGGTGCAGCACTACTGGTTGCCTTGGCGGCAATCAGAACATTGGATTGGTTGAAGCTGTTTTTTGCCGGAACCAGCCCCGTCACTGTGACTGTTTGCGCGAGCGCGGCAGCAGGCAGGCACAGCGATAGCCCGCAGAGAAAGTGGAGAAGACGCATAAGACCCCCAAATGCATGTGAAGTGACCGAAGGTCGGACAGGTATCCCAGGTGTTGAGGAACACGTCCAACGAGGGTGAATCGAGCGGTGGTGTAGATCAGCACTGAAGGCTGCGGCCAGCGCACAAGACAGGGCGGGGGATCGCAGTCTCGAGTACGACGTGAGTTTCCTTCACCCGGGCGACACCCGACAAGGGATTAACCTCAGGAAACAAAGTGAAATCCTGCGGTTTCACACCACGAGAGCTCTCACTATGCCATAGACATGGTGAGGCCATCAGCCACGCTTCAGAGCATGTTGTTCATGGAGTAATGATGCGCGTCGCCACCAGCTGGAAGGAAACTGGCGCCCCTGCTACCGTCCGGGTTCGTATCAAGGCTTCGAAATACTCGGGTACCTGGGAACCATTGCCGATCTGAAGTGCTCGCTTGAGAGCAGCTCGTTCCCGCTCATCGCTAAGCAGAATTGCCAGCGCCTCGGTACCCTCTTCGCGCAGGCCCTGAAGGATCAACACATGACTTTGACCGCCACTGCCGGGCAGTAGTGCGAGGGTCGCGTAATCTTCCCCGCCAGACCCTGTATTGCGCAACCCATCGTACTCGGGTAACTCTCCCTTCAATGGGTGCCGGTTGAGGAAATACATCTTGCCACCCAGGCCGTCTTCCACCGTCTTGAAGTTGAGCCGGTCGGCAAAGAGTGAGACCCATGGATTCGAGAAAGGTCCACCAACAAAAATCAGGTTGCCCCCATCGATCTCCCGGCGGTTGAGGTCCCGCGCAGTGCAAACCACCAGGTCGCCTCCTGCTCCTCCCGCAAGCCGCATGAACGTCGAGGCTACCAGCGTGTCGGCGTAGGACGTAATCTGCGAATCGGAAATATATGCCACCAGGCGCGATAGATTGGCGTCCATGTGGCTCGGCGTCATGCTGCTGAGGAAACCGGGGTCTACGTATTGGTCCAGCGAGAATTGCTTGTCGGCCAGCAGGCGCAGCATCGACCTTCCATCGGAGACTACGATCTTCGTAGCCTTACCCTGCTGGACAACTGACGACAACGGCCACGGAACAGTCGACTCCCTCGCATGAAGCCGGGTCAGGGAGTGATACCAGCCAACGGCACAGCATCCCGCTGCGAGGAGTGCGAAGCCGAAGAGCATTGGCCACAGCCATCCGCGACCGCGCACCGGCTCTGCAGGTAAAGCAGTCGTTGATGTTGCGATGGTCGTCGGCACGGGGGCAACATGCTGGTCAGGACGGATGTGGGCAGGCTCAAAGACCAGCTCATACGAGCCTTTCGGCACGTCGACCCGCATGGCTTCGTCTCGCCCCTCGCGGGCAAAATATTCATGCAGACGAAGGCGCAGTTGCCGCACATGAACCCGGACCGAACTGTCTTCGGCGGGACTATAACCACTCGGCTTCCCGAAAACAGCAGTACCAATCCGCTGCTCAGTCAGGTTTGCTGGCTGTCCTTGAAGCGAGTGTTCCGCAAGATAGCAAAGCAGAGCAGGAAGTCGATGTGATTTTTGAAACGGTTCTGTGAGGAGAATTCGTAACAGCAGCTGACCGCGAGGATCAGACCTTAGTTCCTCGCTGATCTCAACCGGGTATACGGTCTGCAGATTCCCCATGATGACGAAACGACAATCCCTTAAGCGAGGATCAGTATACACATCCTCTACTACAGGTGAATCACATCGGTGAAACTGGAAAATTGTGGACGCACGCCCTCACGATTGCGGAACCAGAAAATCGCTGAAACACCCGGAACAACCGTCATCCAGACACCGTGACGCGACGCCAGCAGAGGCGAAGAACAGGAATTCGTGAAGATTTCACCTTGTTTTGAGACGCTAAACCCTTGGCAGGGTTCAGTCGTTGCCACCACACTCTATCTGCATCCCGCGGTCTACTGTGCCGAAGGCCGGGTCCAAGAAACGGCCCATGTCACCCGGTACGTTGCTCGAGATTCACTGGAGACTTTTAAATATGGCGCGTGAGAAAAGACAAAGAATTGATGTCGGCGAGCCGGGAATGAATTGGTTCACCCTTCCGATATGGATCCTGCTCTTCGCAGGATGGGCTGCCTCGACTTCGCCAACGCACGCGCAAACCAACAGTGGTCTTACCGGGACCATCACTGATCCGTCCGGAGCCGTGGTCAGCGGCGCTAATGTCACGTTCAGGAATGAGGGGACTGGCATCGCGACCCAGTTCGCATCGTCGACGGCAGGCGTCTACACAGCCAATACGCTTGCGCCTGGTGTGTATCTGGTTACGGTGGAAGCGGCGGGCTTTCAAAAGTTCCAGCAGACTCACGTGGTGGTGGAAGTGGGCGTCATGGGCACCGATAATCTCCAACTGGTAGTCGGCAAAGGCACTGAAACGGTGCGTGTGGCTGCAGCGGGCTCTGTCGAACTCAATACCTCGAATCCACAGTTGGACTCCATGTTGCCGCCACAGGAAGTGACCGACCTCCCACTTGAAATTAACGGAAACATCCGTCAGATCAGCAGCTTTGCGACCCTGGCGCCGGGAGTAAGGAGCGGCGCCTACGGAAGCGTGTCGGTGGAAGGCGGCATGTCCGGCCAGATCAACTCGGCCGGGTCGTACTACAACGGTCTGAAGCTCGACACAGCTTCGGCCGCCAATTCCAACCCGCCCTACGAAATGGTCGACGAGTTTCGGGTGATCCGCTCAGCGTCTTCCGCCCAGTACGGCATGGTGCAGGGAGCGATCGCTTACAACATGCGCACAGGCACGAACAACCTTCATGGCGACGCTTTTCTGATCGATCGCAACAGCGTATTTGATTCGGCCGGCTTCTTTCCTACCAACTTTGACTCCGCAGGCAAGGCGATCGCGCCTGCCGACCAGGAGACAGACTGGGGCGGCACCATTGGCGGTCCCGTCGTTCTGCCCAAACTGTACAACGGGCATGACAGGACATTCTTCCTGGGAAGTCTCGACATCTTCAACAAGACCCAGGGCGTAACGACCGTCGGCACGGTGCCGACACCGGCCATGAAGACCGGCGACTTCAGCAACTTTTTCAATGCAAGCGGCGCCTTGATTCCCATCTACGATCCACAGACCGGCCAGCAGTTTCAATGTAACGGCAAGGCGAACGTCATCTGCCCGGACCGCTTCGACCCGCTCAGCCAGTCTTTACTGCAGTACATCCCGAATCCCAATTCGGCCGGAACAAATTACGGTCTGCAGAGCAATATGAATCCGGTGGTCGCGTCTGTGCCATTTCAGACACGAGCCTGGGGCCTTACTGTGAACCACCAGCTTTCACAGACCCAGGAACTGTCCTTTACCTGGTGGCGCAATCACTACTACACCGTGCAGGAAGAGACGGCTCCCATTGTGCTTCCGACCAATCCGCTCTCGGGCGAGCAGTCCGGCTATGACAATGCCAATATCTGGCTTGTGAATTACTCGAAAACTCTCACACCCAGCCTGGTGATGACTGCCGGTTTCTCCGCGCAAAGCAAGCTGCAAAACTACACCAGCGACAATACCAAGGTAGCCTTTGCAGGCGTGACCGGAAGCAACACCATGCCGTACATCAGCTTCAATGGTGAAAATGCACCCACGGGCTTCGGTAACAGCAATGGGGAACTCATCCAGAACTACGTGAATAACGTCGGCTGGAACATCTTCAACAATTGGCTCTGGAATAAGGGTCGCCACACTCTGAATATCGGAGGCGAGTACCACCACTTCCGCGCGACCTCCATCGCCAACAACAGTAGCGGCCACTTCAGCTTCAGCCAGGCGGAAACGTCGATTCCCGACACCACCAATGCCAACTTCTCCATGTATGGCAGCTCCTTCGCAAGTTTCCTGCTGGGTCTGGTGGATTCGGCCAATCGTACGGCAAGCACCGAGGCCGCTTTTCATACGCAGTCGCTTTCGCTTTACATTCAGGATGACATCAAGGCCACCAACAAGCTGACCCTGAACGCCGGCCTCCGCTGGGACATGATGATCCCCTACACCATGTTGCAGAACAATGACGTCTTTCTGAATCCAGCGACAGCAAATCCCGCAGCCGGCAACCTGCTCGGAGCCGCTACACAATTTGGAAGTTGTGCAGCCTGCGCCGGCTATAACCGGGTCGGCATACACTATCTCAACTT
>CAZZVA010000194.1:0-6001 GCA_964657345.1 uncultured Acetobacteraceae bacterium
TGCTTTTTTCGATATGAAGCCGACAGTGGTATCGAAGCCGAATGGTTTGCTCGTACCGAAGGTGATCGAACGAGGGTTCGAATTCCGGAATGTAAGTTTTGCGTATCCGGGAACGACGCGGCGGGTGTTGAGCAATTTCAATTTCACGTTGCGGCCGGGCGAACGGATCGCGTTGATCGGAGAAAACGGCCAGGGCAAGACCACCGTCGTGAAATTGATCACGCGTCTCTACGATCCGACCGAAGGCCAGATTCTACTGGATGGTGTTGATCTGCGTGAGTATGACCTGAACGATCTGCACAAGGAAATGGGAGTCATCTTTCAGGATTTCATGCGCTACGAGATGACAGTGCGTGAGAATATCGCGGTTGGCCATGTGGAGGCAGAACATACACAGGCAGACATTGTGCAGGCCGCGGAAAAGAGCCTCGCTGCCAGCGTGGTGGCCAAGCTGGGCGGTGGCTACGAGCAGATGCTGGGACGACGGTTCGAGACCGGTGTTGACCTGTCCGGAGGCGAATGGCAGCGCATTGCCCTGGCGCGTGCTTACCTGCGCGATGCGCAGTTGCTGATCCTGGATGAACCGACGGCGGCGCTGGATGCGCGCAGTGAACTGGAAGTATTCGAGCGCTTTGCTGAACTGACGCTTGGCAAGATGGCATTATTGATTTCGCACCGCTTTTCGACCGTGCGTATGGCCGACCGGATCGTGGTTCTGGCCGGTGGCAAACTTGTAGAAGAGGGCACACACCAGCAGTTGATGGCACATGGTGGGCAATACGCCGAGATGTTCGAGATGCAGGCGGCCAGTTATCGTTAATGGAAAAACAATGAGCGAGAAGACAGAAGATTCGCAGCAGAGCATCGCTCCCCCGATTGCAGAAGTGGAATTACTCTCCGGCTCTCACGACCCAGCCGCGGACCTGCTGCGTGAGAGCAGCAATGGCGGCAACGCGTCGAGTGCTCCGGCCCCTGTAGATGTCCAACCAGCTATGGCGGCACCACCCTCCGAGCCAGCCAAGCCAAGCTTCACGCCAGAGTATCTGCGTTCCGAGGCAAGGAATGCGGCGGTCACGTGGGATGTAGCCCATTCGCCGGAGAGTACGGATGTTTTTGGTAAACGCATCCATGCGACGAAGACGACACTCGAACAGGTGTTCGCGGTGCTCGACAGCCGGCCGATGCCGACGTACAAACCCGGGGAGCCGCTCGATCCACTTCTCGAACTGAGAGAGAATCCACGTCTGTTACGTTCTGTTTTGAAAGAGATCCACTCCCTGCGCAAACGACTGCTCCAGCTGCCTCGAACGATACGGCCGAGAGCTGACGATGAGCCGCGAGTGCTGACTGCGGCGGATGCCTACCTTGCGACGACCAACTCCTACTGGGATACCCAGGCGGTACAGACATTTCTCGACGAAGCACAAAAAGTGGATGCGTTCACGCTGAAGGAGTTGTGGACGTTTCCGAGTGCCGTCAAGTTCCTCCTGCTGGAAGAGATCCTGACGCAGGCACAGGCAGTAATTGCAAACCCTGGGTCTCATGATGCCGGCGGTGCTGCGCTCCTTAAACAGCGCTTCAACAGCCTGCGCGACACGATCTACGCAAACTGGCTCAGCACGGTGGAAGAACTGGTTGTCTTCGACACGGTATTGCGCCAGGATCCGGCCGGAGCGTATGCGGGCATGGACTTCGAGAGCCGCGAGGCGTATCGCACGCGTGTCTCCGATCTGGCGCTTTCCTCCGATCATACTGAGCTCGAAATTGCGCAGGCAGCAATTCTACTGGCAACCGAAGGAAGCATCACGCAGCGGCATCCCGATCCACGGGTCGCTACACGTCGTTCGCATGTCGGCTACTACCTTATCGACAAAGGATTCCCTCAACTGGCCGAGCGTGTTCACTATCGGCCGCCGCTCATCGATCGTATCCGCCTGGCGATTTTGCGGAATGCAGAGGACTTTTACATAGGCGGCATCGAGGTTACGGCGATCATCCTGATTGGCCTGATCCTGATGCCACTGATTCCGATCTATCCCGGGTTGTTCGGCATGATCTTCGCCTTTGTCCTGCTGGTTCTTCCGGTGGCGCAGGGTGCAGTGGACCTCGCGAATAATACAGTGACTGCGCTATTCAAGGCGAATGCTCTTCCGAAGATGGATTTAGGCAAAGGTGTGCCGGCGGCGTTTACTACGCTGGTGGCCGTGCCGACGCTGCTGATGAAGGAGAGCCAGGTACGCGAACTGGTGGAAGAACTGGAGGTGCGCTTCCTCGCCAACCAGGATCCGAATATTCACTTCGCGCTGCTTACGGATCTGCCGGATTCTGTGACTCGTCCGCAGACCAACGATACTGATCCGCTGGTTGAGATCGCTGTCGGCATGATCAATGAACTCAACGAACGCTATGCAGGCCGGGGCGCCGGCAGCTTCTTCCTGCTGCACCGTCATCGCATCTTCAATGCGCGCCAGGGTGTGTGGATGGGCTGGGAGCGCAAGCGGGGCAAGCTGCTGGATCTGAATAAGCTGCTGGAGGGCGCGTATGACAGCTTTCCAGTGAAGATCGGTCCAATGGACAAGCTGCTCGGCGTGAAGTACGTGATTACGCTGGACTCGGATACGCAGCTTCCTCGCGGATCCGCGCACAACCTCATTGGTGCGATGGCTCACCCGCTGAATCGCGCCGTGATTGATCCGCAGCTGCGTATTGTCACAGACGGCTACGGCATCCTGCAGCCGCGCGTCGGCGTCAGCGTGAGTTCCGCTTCCCGTTCACGGCTGGCGTCCATCTATTCCGGACAAACCGGCTTCGACATTTATACGCGTGCAGTGTCGGATACGTATCAGGATCTTTATGGGGAAGGCATTTTTACCGGTAAGGGGATCTATGAAGTGTCGACGCTGCATGCGGTGCTGGATCGCCGCTTTCCGCGCAATTCCCTGCTGAGCCATGACCTGATTGAAGGCGCATATGCGCGCGCGGGCCTTGCCACCGACATCGAGGTGATCGACGATTACCCTTCGCATTACAGTGCGTACAACCGGCGTAAACACCGCTGGGTGCGCGGCGACTGGCAGATCACGCAGTGGTTGTTCAGCAAGGTTCCGGACGAGAGCGGCAAGTATGTGCGCAATCCGATCACTGGTATTTCGCGCTGGAAGATTTTCGATAATCTTCGCCGTTCGCTGGTAGAACCGGTAACGTTTTTCCTGCTGGTGTCCGGCTGGCTTGGCCTGTCCGGTGGTCCACGCTACTGGACGCTGGTGACGCTGTTTCTGCTCTTTGCGCCGTCGATTGTTCAACTCTGCTTCAGCCTGGGTCGTGCGATTGCAGAGCCGGTGCAAGGCGCGATGAATGAAGCATGGATCGGATTTTCGCAAGCCTTCTTCATCACGTTTCTGAATCTTGTGTTCCTTCCGCACCAGATGCTGCTTGGGCTCGATGCGATTACGCGATCGCTGGTGAGGCGGTTCATCACGGGTCAACGACTGCTGGAGTGGGAGACGGCGGCAGAGGCGGAAAGCAATACAGGCAAGGTGACGCCGGTCGACCGCTACCTGGCGGTGACACCCATTGTTGCGATTTTTGTTGGCGTTTTGATTGCGCTCTTCAACGTTCATGCTCTGCCCTTCTCGATCCCGATTCTGCTGCTGTGGGCCGCGGAAAAGCCGGTGACGGTGTGGTTGAATGCGCCGCCTCGCGAAATGGGGTTGAAGTTCGAGCCGAACCAGGATCGTTTTATGCGCATGCTGGCGCTGCGCACGTGGCGCTTCTTCTACCAGTACGGCGGAGAAAGTCACAACTACCTGATCCCGGACAACGTGGAAGAGGAGGGGCTGTTTGAAGCGGCGCGTGTTTCGCCGACCAACTTTGGACTGCTGTTGAATGCCAGGCAGGCCGCAATCACATTCGGTTATCTCACAGTTCCAGAATATGCACGGCTGACGCGGGCAAGCCTCGCGACGTATGACAAGCTGCAGAAGATGAACGGTCATATTTACAACTGGTATGACACGCGGACGTTGGAGGCGATTCATCCGATTACCGTGTCATCCGTGGACAGCGGGAACCTGGCAGCATCGTTCTATACATTGCATGCGGGCACGCGCAAGATGCTGCGGGACCCGCTCTTCAGCGAGCACCTGGTTGGAGGCCTGCGCGATCATCTTGCGATGTTGAGCGAGTTGAAGGTGGCGCATACTTTTCCTGCCCCGCCGGCCGGGGATGATCTGACTTCTTGGATTGAATGGGCGTTCCACGCAGAGAAGGCGGGGGGGCATCCGCATGCTGCTGACAAGGCTGCCGAGGGCACCTGGTGGCTGGCAGAGACCAACCTGCGCATTGGCGCGATCACCACGCTGATCTGCGATTATCTGCCGTGGCTCAGTCCGGAGTTCCGTGCCTTAAACGAGCATTCAGTGATGCAGAATGCTGTTTACACGGCGAGTGATGTGCTGCTTGGCAATGCGGCAGAGGTATCGGCCGATATCGATAAGCGTCTTGCCCGCATCACGATGAGTTCCAGTAGTGACAACGTGGAGACGGTACTAGCAGAAAAGCTGCGCGATTTGCTGTCGCGATCGATGCCGCGCATCTCTGCATTGCTTTCCGATATCGAAGCTGTGATTGCGGATTCGTATCGCTGCGTCGCCGATATGGACTTCTCGTTCCTGATCGAGCCGAGCCGCTCCATGCTGTCGATCGGCTACATGGTGGAGCAGGATGAATTGCACAAAGCCTGCTATGACCTGTTGTGTTCCGAGGCGCGCATCGGTGCGTTTGTTGCGATTGCCAAAGGAGAGGCGCCGCAGGCCAGCTGGTTCAAGCTGGGCCGCACGCATACTGTTGCGTATGGCCGGCCGGTGCTGATCTCGTGGACGGGCACCATGTTTGAATACCTGATGCCTGCGTTGTGGATGCGGTCCTATCCGGACACGCTGGTAACGCGGACGCTGGATGGCGTGGTCGCGGTGCAGCAGGCGTATGCGCGCGCGCATGGTGACATTCCATGGGGCATATCGGAGTGCGGCTATTCGCAAAAAGATGATGGCGGACACTATCACTACCAGGCATTCGGGATTCCGGCAGTTGCGTTGAAGTGGGACGCTACGGCGGGGCCGGTGGTGTCACCCTATTCGACATTCCTGGCGCTTGGCATCAATGCAACGGCTGCGATGAAGAATCTGAACCGCATGGCGAAGATGGGATGGATCGGGGCCTTCGGATTTTACGAGGCTGCGGATTATTCGTATGAGCCGAACAATCCGGCAGCGAAGACGCGCAAGGAACCGGTGCTGGTTCGCGAATGGATGGCGCATCACCAGGGGATGTCGCTGATGGCGATCCTGAATCTGCTGCATGACAATATTGTGCAGGAGTGGTTCCATGCGAATCCGGATTTGAAGGCGACGGAACTGCTGCTGCATGAGAAGCCGATTCGGGAGTCGACGCTGATTGCGGAGCACAAGGAAGCCACCGCGGGGCAGGTTTCGCGCAAGGCGGCTGCCTGACGCTTCAGAGCTGGAGCAATGCGCCCGGCATGATGGAGTGATGGGCCTGCCAGACTGCAAGGACCTTGATAGCGCGGTCGGGATCGGTCGACCATTTTTTCGAAACCAGGGTGATGAAGGCGGAGCCGTCTTTAGCGGAAAGCGCTGCTGCGTAGGTGGGATAGGCGCGAGCGAGGCGGCGGAGAAGCGCCATGCGGGCGGCAAAGCAGGCGTTCCAGTCAGCGAACTTCGCCCATGTCGCAGACACTGTTACCCATGATCCGTAGAGGAATTCCTTGGTGGGCAGGATGACGGATTCTCCGAGGGGTGGATGCGACTGCTTTTCTCCAAAGAGATTGTTGGCTTGAAGAGCGAGCCTGGATTGGCCCCACGCCGATTCAAGGGCTGCCTCGCAGGCTGCGAATTCTGGAAAGATGTGGCCGGCGGAGCGCGCTGCCTGGAGCGCACTGGTGAGAAATTCTTCCTGCATGGTCATTGACTACACTCCTCGG
>CAZZVA010000195.1:0-5981 GCA_964657345.1 uncultured Acetobacteraceae bacterium
TCACGCGATGCGGTACGAGTGGACGGACAAAAATCCGATCAAGCTCGTGCGCCAGAGCGCGAAGCGGGAGCGGATTCCTGATGTCCTCGAACTGCACGAACTCCAGGCTCTTTTGACGAGGCTCGCCGTGCGGGAGCGGACCTTGGTTCTGCTCGACGCGGCGACGGGTCTTCGGGTCAGTGAACTTCTCGCCTTAAAGTGGGATGACATTGATTTCGAGAACCTGGAGATTCGGGTCACAGAGTCCATCTGGCATCAGGTGATGGGTGTCTGCAAAACAGAAGCGTCGGCCAGGCCGGTCCCGATGGACGGCTACATGGCCGAGGATCTTCTGCGTTGGAGAAAAACCTGCCTCTATCCGATGGAGTCCGACTGGGTCTTCGCCAGCCCGACCATGAAGGGCACACAGCCCTATTGGCCGGACAACCTCATGAAGCGGCATATCAAGCCAGCGGCGAAGGCGGCTGGCATCCACAAGAACATCGGTTGGCATACCTTCCGCCATTCCTTCGGCACACTGCTTAAGGCAAACGGGGAAGATGTGAAGACCGTTCAGGAGCTTTTGCGGCACGCCAATAGCAAGATCACGCTCGACGTTTACACGCAGGCCGTGAACTCGCACAAGCGGGCAGCACAGAGCAAGGTTGTTCAGATGATTGTGCCCGGCGTGGGCACAAACGCGGGCACACAGCAAAAACAGGCACGAACGGGCACAGAAGCGTAATCGTTGGGCGATTCGCTATTGTGACCTTATTGTGTCCTGATTTGCTTGTCACTTAGGTCCCATATATTCCGTAAGTCTTTTGGAATGTATGGCGGGGACGACGGGGCTCGAACCCGCGACCTCTGCCGTGACAGGGCAGCGCTCTAACCAACTGAGCTACGTCCCCAGCTTATTCAGCCTAAACGCTCTGTTATCGATAAACCGACCAGGCATTTGTGCACCACTGAAGTGTATCAGAAAACACGGTGGGTCGAAGCAGGATGAAGCAGGGCCGGCCATCATCGGAGAGGGTGACCATCGTGCGCGGGCGAGTCTTTTCGGCTCATTTTCTGCGGGAAGCATCCGACAACCTGCATCCTGCGTCCACCACAGCAGGTTTCCTTCGCCTGACGCGTGAGGTTGGAAGGGTGCCCGTATCATTGAAACAACGATTAACGGTGCAGGGAAGCCCCAGCGCGTGCAGCCGGCGTTGGTAGAGCCAACAGGCCTTTTCTCAGACGATCCAGAGGGGTGAGCAAGTCAGGTGAAGATTTTAAAGATCAGCGGTATGCAAAACCATGCGAACGTCATCATGGAATTCCACATCTCCCGGAGCGCCCGTGAACGCTACGGCGTAGAGGGCACCCTGTTTTCGTTTGCAGGGAATGTGGTCTTCGCCGACGTAGCTGCGAGCCGCGATCTCGCGCACCGCATAAACACTGTCCGCGAAACGTCAGAAAACCCGGAGCTAGCCGTCAACCCGGGAGCCCTCTTTGCCATGGGGCTGATCGATGAAGCGACGCATGCACTCTTTGCCCACTATCGGGAAACGATCGATCCGATGGTACTTGCCGATGCGTTGACATGGTTCGAGCAGAAAGTCGGCCAGGAAGGTCTGGAGCGACTGCTGCTGACGTTTGTAGAAAAATTTCCCGGCACAAGTGTGTATCGCGGTGAAGTGTCCGCAGCAGATTGGCTTCAGGGATCGACGGACGGCTACCCGCACCGTCACGCTGCATTTGAAGAACTCGTGCTGTTGTGGCTTGCCAACAAGAATCCTGGGTTCCTGCCTTTCAAGGAGTTGTTCGACGACACCCAGCTGGTGCCTACGCGAACTTACAAGGTCGTTACGGAACAGCTTCGCGACTACTTTGCAACGCGTCCTGCCGTGGATGACGAATACCCAAACCTGATTGACTTGATGCTCGCTCCGCTGCTCGCATCTCCGGATTCGCTCAGCGGCCAGCTGACGTTTCTGCAGCGCAGATGGGGAAGCAAGATCGGTGATCTGCTGCGGCGCCTGGTACTCGCGGGCGACGTGTTGAAAGAAGAGGAGCTGGCGATATGGATGCGCTTCCATCCGCCATCAGAAAATGCGGCGGAGGCGGGCCGGCGATGGGGGCACAAGGGCGCCTTTCAGGCGGGCCGGGGGGAAGTTCCTGACTTCGCTGTGCAGCAGAACGAGTACGAGAGGTTCAGTCCGGACCAGGACTGGATGCCGAATACTGTTCTGATTGCAAAGAGTACTTATGTGTGGCTTGACCAGCTATCCAAGCGGTACAAACGGCATGTTCATCGGCTCGATCATATTCCGGATGAAGAACTTTCGATCCTTGCAAACCGCGGCTTCAACGCCCTCTGGCTGATTGGTGTGTGGGAGCGAAGCCGTGCTTCGCAGACCATCAAACGGCTCTGCGGCAATGCAGAAGCAGTAGCCTCTGCCTACTCACTCTACGATTACACCATCGCTGCTGACCTTGGTGGCGAGGAGGCTTATCGCAATCTCCGCGATCGTGCGTCGGCCAAAGGCATTCGCCTCGCCAGTGACATGGTGCCGAATCACATGGGAATCGATTCGAGCTGGGTCGTCAACCATCCCGAATGGTTTCTGTCGCGGCATGACAGCCCCTATCCTTCCTACCGATTTGAAGGGCCGGATCTTTCAAATGATGAGCGGGTCGAGATCAAGATTGAAGATCATTACTACGAACAGAGCGATGCTGCGGTGGTATTCCGCCGCCGTGATAAATGGACCGGTGACACGCAGTACGTGTACCACGGCAATGACGGTACCAGCTTTCCATGGAATGACACTGCGCAGCTGAATTACCTGAGTGCGCAGGTGCGCGAACAGGTCATCCAGACCATTCTGCAGGTGGCGCGCTCCTTCCCGATCATCCGATTTGACGCCGCCATGACACTGGCCAAGCGTCAC
Source organism: uncultured Acetobacteraceae bacterium (assembly GCA_964657345.1). Taxonomy (GTDB): domain Bacteria; phylum Acidobacteriota; class Terriglobia; order Terriglobales; family Acidobacteriaceae. The sequence goes on from CAZZVA010000195.1 coordinate 2,919, forward strand.
ATCCAGCGGCTATGGTTTCCCACGCCCGGTTCTGGCGGGGCTATTCCGTCCCGGGCTGAATGCAGTATGACGACAGCGCAATTCGATGCTGCTATTCCGCACGAATTCTGGCGTGAAGTGGTTGATCGCGTTGCCGCCGAGGTGCCCGGTACCTTGCTGCTGGCGGAAGCCTTCTGGCTGATGGAAGGATATTTCGTTCGCACGCTTGGTATGCATCGCGTCTACAACAGTGCCTTCATGGTGATGCTGCGCGACGAAGACAATGCCAATTACCGGTCGGTGCTGAAGAACACGATGGAATTTGATCCGGGCATCATGAAGCGGTATGTCAACTTCATGAGCAATCCGGACGAGCGGACAGCGATCGACCAGTTCGGCAATGGGGACAAGTTTTTCGGTGTTGCTTCGATGATGGCCACGCTTCCGGGGCTGCCGATGTTCGGTCACGGCCAGGTGGAAGGCTTCACTGAAAAGTATGGGATGGAGTACTACCGGCCCAAGTTTGACGAGACGCCTACCGACTGGCTGGTGGAGCGTCATCAACGCGAGATTGCGCCACTGCTACATCGTCGCCGGGTATTTGCAGAAAGCGACAACTTTCTTCTATATGACTTCTGGCGACCGGATGGAACGGTGGATGAGAATGTATTCGCCTACTCGAATCGCAGCGGCGACCAGCGTGCATTGGTGCTCTTCAACAATAGCTATTCGTCTACCGGCGGTACGATCCATCACTCCACGAACTACGCTGACAAGGCAAGTGGCAGCATACGTCAGCGTGAAGTGCGCGACGGCCTTGGCCTGGTCACCGGCCAGGATGTGTTTGTCGGTTTCCGCAACATGAGCAATGGGCTGGAGTACATCCGGCCCGCTTCCGATATCGCGCATCATGGCTTTTCAATCGACCTGCGCGGCTATCAATATGCTGTGCTGCTGGATTGGCGAGAACTTCGCTCCGATGCGCAGCATCCGTGGGCGCAACTGCATGACCTGCTGCATGGCGAGGGTGTGCCGAGTCTTGAAGAGGCATTCACCGATCTGACCATGAAGCCTGTACATGATGCGATTATGTCGCTTCTGGAACCAGTGTTGATCCGGGGTTTTGCGGAAGAGGGTCATCGGCTTGCAGCTTCGATGAAAAAGACCCCGGTGGCTGCAGCAACGACTGCCGTCGACAAAAAAGCGATTCCCAGTCTTGTGCCGGAGATTGTGAATCGCTCAAAGATCCTGCTGGCTGCGGCTCGCGAGAGCGTCGGCTGGACGGAGCCCGCATTCGATGGAACGATCCGCACCGCGCGGCGCGGCGAGGAAGCTGCCAAGTATGCAGAAGCGGAGTTGACGACATTACTGCAGGGCCTGGTTCGCTGCCCGGGCGTGGAGGCGGCTGCCGCACAGGCATGGCCGGAAGCAGCACGGGAGATTCTGCCGAACGCCAGCCCGCGCACCAATGCAGGAGCCATCTGGGCGCCCGCGGTTGCGGCAACTGTGCTGCACTGGATGCTTCCGCAGATCAGTAGCCCATCTATCACGCCACGGTCGCCGGAGCAGCCTGCGGAAGCAGACGGCTTTGAGAAGATGCATCTGCGTAAGCCATTGGCGCGGGCCTTTGAAGGTTTCCAACTCAAGGGGGAAGACGGCTGGCGCGGTGCTTCGCGAGTGCGTCTGCTGGTGCACGGTGAACCGCAGCAAGCGCTTCCAGCGTTGGAGTTGCTGATAAAGCAGCTGCAGCAAAGCGCAGAGGTTCGATGGCTCGCGGGTGTGCATGAGGCATCCGGCAAAAACTATTTCATCAAGGAATCGTTCGAGCAATTATTGTGGTGGATCCAGCTGCCGAAGCTGATCAGAGCCAGGGATTTTGCTCACGCGACCGTTGTAGCTGCGGGGATGCAAGAGGAAGCGAAGGCAGGTGAGGCAGCAGCGCTTGCGGCCGGTTACGATTATGACAAGCTGGTGAAGCATGTGACGCATCCTGCCGGTACGGTCATGGCAGCGGCCTCGACCGTCCTGAAAGAGGTGCTTGGTTTCGCCAAAAAGCTGGAAGATGCCGCGGGTACCGAAGTCCATGCTCTCAAAGCTGCCGTAACCGGAAAGAAGACAAAAGTCGTCGCATCGCCGAATGGGGCCGGCAAGGCTGCACCAGCCAAGGCCGTCGTTTCAAGAAAGAAGTCTACGGTTGCAGCCGCTATTTCGAACAAGCCAGAAAAGCGACGAGTCGCGAAAAAGCCAGGCACGATGCCCACAGGGAGCAAAGAACCCGCGAAGTGAAGTCTGAATGTCTCTGCGTTGCGACCTCATTCATGCTGGTATTGCAAGCGGCAGGCGGCTGGGCGCAGCAGCCTGCTGATAACACACCCGCGGACACAACGATCCGCGTTCAAAGCTCAGCCGTGCTGGTGCCGACGCTGGTGGAACAGAAGAACGGCGATATCGTGTACGGTCTGGGGGCGAACGACTTCCAGCTTTACGACAACGGTGTTCCGCAGAAACTTCGCGTCGATGAGGAAATGGACACGGCCCCGGTATCGATCGTTGTTGCCATCGAGACCGGCCGTAGCAGTGCTCTACAATTCGAGCGCATCAGCCGCATTGCCTCGCTGCTCGATTTATTTTTGCAGGATGGCAAGAGCGACGCTGCGCTGATCACGTTCGATTCGCAGGCGCAGATGGTCCAGGATTTCACCCGCAATGCGGAAGTGATTGACGGGCACATTCGCGAACTGCAGCCTGGCGACGGCGGGGCAGCGATTTACGATGCGACCGCGTTCGCACTGGACCAGCTATCCGACCGCGCTCCTGAACGGCGCCGCGTGCTGCTGTTGATCAGTGAAACGCGCGATCACGGAAGCCGGAATGTGAAGGTCGACGAACTAGTGAAAAAGATTGGCGCCAGCAATACCCTGGTCGTCAGCCTTGCATTCGCCCCGGCAAAATCCGAGTTTGTGGATGATCTGAAACACGGGGGAGGAGGCGGCTCGAGTGCGAATTTGATGACTGTGCTGATGATGGCCGTGAATGCCGCCAGGAAAAATGTCGCGAAGGAGATCGCGACCATGAGTGGTGGCG
>CAZZVA010000196.1:0-5966 GCA_964657345.1 uncultured Acetobacteraceae bacterium
TAACGCAAGCCCAGCAGGCACATCAAGGAGAACGCAGCCAGCATGCAGGACGACTGCCTTCTGCCAGCCCCCAGTGAAAACCGATGATGTCCGACGTTTCCGGCCTTGTCCGCGCCCAGGGCTTCCATTCTTGCAACGTCGCTGGACCACTTCCAGCTTGCCATCTTCTTCAAGCAAGTTCACAACGATCCCTTCGATTGCATCCTCGCCGCCCAGGCCCACGGTTGAATCCATGTCCCTGCTCAGCGCGGACCCGGTCTTCGATCAATTTCCGGTCAGGCGCGTCTGGTAGCAGGTGTGTTAGTGTCCGTAGCGGATAGATCAGCATCTACGCAAGGGTCGATTCCAAGCGTCACGACCAAGGACTGGTTCAACCGATGGCTATTTCAGGCGCCTCCCAGCGGGGCTATTCCGTTTCATCCGGCTCCGGCAGCAGCAGCACCGGTCGTGCGCTGGCCATGGTCACCACGCTCTTTTTTATCTGGGGATTCCTCACTTCGTTGAATGACATCCTCATGCCCCACCTGCAGGATATCTTCAGCCTCAATTACTTCCAGTCGGGCTTTATCCAATTTGCTTTTTTTGGCTCTTACTGCGTTTTCGCCCTGCCTGCCGGCAAAGTCATTGAACTGATCGGCTACAAGCGGACGATGGTGGTGGGTCTTGCCGTGATGGCAATCGGCGCCTTCCTGTTCGTGCCCGCAGCGGCGGCACCGTCCTATCCCTTCTTCCTGACAGCGCTGATCGTACTCGCGGCCGGCATCACGGTGCTGCAGGTGGCTGCCAATCCCTATGTATCGGTTCTAGGTCCGGCGAGTACGGCCTCCAGTCGACTGAACCTGACGCAGGCCTTCAACTCGCTGGGCACGACGCTGGCTCCGTTTTTCGGAGGCTACTTCATCCTGCGGAGCGTGGATCCGGAGAGGCTGAAGCAGCTTTCCACGCTTGCCGCTCACCAGTTGGAAGCATCCACGGTCAAGTTCCCCTACATCGGTATTGGCCTGACCCTGATCCTGGTTGCCGCCGCTGTGGCCATTTTCAAATTGCCGCGCATCCAGACTACCCAGGAGTTCCGACCCATCGGCAACACCGACAACCCGATGGGATCGCTCTGGCAGCATCGCAATCTTGTCCTGGGGGTCGTTGCCATCTTCGTGTACGTGGGTGCCGAAGTCTCGATCGGCAGCTATCTCATCAAGTACTTTGTCCAGCCGAACACGGGTAACTTCACGACAGCGCGGGCAGCCAGCTACGTAGCCTTCTATTGGGGAGGCGCGATGATCGGCCGCTTCATCGGGGCGGGTGTTCTGCAACGCGTCAAGAGCGGCACAGCCGTGGGCTTTGTGGCTATCGTTGCCTGCCTGTTGACTGTCTTGTCGATCATGAGTTCCGGCAGTCTCGCTGTGTGGAGCATTTTGCTGGTCGGGCTCTTCAACTCCATCATGTTTCCGAGCATCTTCACGCTGGGCATTGCCGGCCTCGGTCCACTCACGGGAAAGGGTTCAGGCCTGCTGGTAATGGGCATTGTGGGCGGCGCGTTGATTCCGCTGGCGGAAGGCAAGGCTGCCGACCAGATCGGTCTGCAGCATGCCTTCATCATTCCGGCGCTTTGCTACATCTACATTGCCTATTACGGGTTTATCGGATCCAGGCCAACAGGGACACAGGCCAAGCTGGCTGCTGTTCCCGAGTAAATTCAGAATTTGTCGGAGTAGGGCAGCATGGCTGCCCCGATGATGCCTGCATCCGGACCAAGCGTTGCCGGCAGGATGTTTGTCTTTAGCGGCTCGGGAAGTGTTACATCTGCCGGCTCACTTAACCTGTAGACGTAGCTGTAGTGCCGGACCGTCTGAAACATCGCTGGTGCAAACAGGGGCCACGCACTCGCAAGTCCGCCCCCTACCAGGTACAGCGGAAGATTCAGAGTGTTGACCAGCGCTGCCAGGCCCAGCCCGACATAGCGCCCCAGTTCCGTAAACAGTTGCAGAGCAGCTGTATCGCCTTGCTCAGCCAGGTGAGCCAGGTCGCGCGCCATAAAGGCAGGCTTCTCGTCCACCAGCCTGGCCAATCCCGGACTGTTGCCATCTTCGACCATCTCCAGCGCCATGCGCCGCATGCCGGTTGCGGAGGCATACATTTCCAGGCAGCCGTTACCGCCGCAGCCGCAGGCGATGCCATCCGGCAGGATAGGAAGGTGTCCGGCCTCGCCACCCATACCATTCATTCCATGCCAGATCCGATGGTCCAGGATGATGCCGCTGCCGACGCCGGTGCCCAGCGTCAACATGCAAAGTGATCCGACGCCCAGCGTTTTCCCGGCCCCGCGCTGCCATTCAGCGAGGGCAGCAGCATTGGCGTCGCTTTCCACGATCACCGGCATACCCAGTTCGTTTTCGACCGCCTGCTTCAGTTCGAATCCGTCGAATCCGGGGAAGTTCGGAAGGTGCAGCAGTCGTCCATTCGGCAGTTCGAGGGGACCAGGGCTGCCCAGCCCGATACCACGCAGCGGAACCGCGCTCTTGGCTCTGGCGGCTTTATCCAGGGTGCTGCGAACAGCATCACAAATGTCTGCGACGACAGCGTGGGGTCCATCGCTGACTCGCGTGGGTAGGCTGATCGAGCTGAGCCGGCTGCCATCCTCGCTGAGAGCGGCTACACGCAGGCTGGTGCCTCCCAGGTCTACGCCTACGGAATAGCTTTGGCCCGATACGATCGGATCCGGCGTCCTGGATACGCCTGGCAGAGGCAGGATAGGCTCGGCTGAAGTAGTCACTCAAAGCGGAGTCTACAACAAGCGGCCATGGAGGTGGATCGGTCGTGGCAGCAAGGCTGTTGGGAACTGATCCTCAAAAGGACAAGGCGGCACTCGGAGGCGCCGCCAGGGAAACGATTCCGCCTTCAGCGCTCAGGCTGCGGTGCTGAGGTCGGAGGTATGATCGGCAGCCAGCAGGATGTCGGCTTCCCGGACAGAGAGCCCTAGGCGCGCGATCTCCACCTCGCTGAACAGGTGCTTGCTGCCGGTTTCGCGATTGATGAGGTCGGCTACAAGTCCAGCGGACAGTGTCCGCTGCACGGCTTTGCGGTGAAATGCCGACGTGCTTACCCAGGCGCAGATATTGTCGAAGACGGGTTCCCACTGGCGGAAGCGGCCATGGAATGGCAGCCCGCTCTGGCAGGGTTGCGCCACCACTTCCAGTTCCGTGCTGCCTTGCAGATCGGCTGGAAGCATGCGCAGTTGCAGGGTGTAGTTGACAGGATTCTGCATTGGATAAACCCCTCTCATGGGCCGGTAATCGTAGTTCAGTTGTTTCAGGGGCTGCTTCTGTGAGTCTCAACGACTCGTCGAAGTTGCCTGCTGACCTGCAGAGCAAAGTGGCTTGGCTTGTCGGCCTGGACCTTTACTGACTTTGCGCATCGTGTTCATGCGGGAAGTGTCACTCAACAAGGAGCAGGTTGCTTTCTTGTTTCCATAGTGGCGTGAGGGCGGCTGCGGGGCAAGCTTAATGTGAGGAAAGCAGCGCCAAGGTAGCCCATTTCGGATTACTTCCGAAAATGCCTGGTAACACCGGCAGTAACATAAGCCTGGTAGGACCCGACCCGGAAGGTTGGACTGCGGATGCCAGTCAATGCGAAATCCTTCACCTCTGCTTTGCCGCGCTGTATTATCGCCCCGTGCCATTGACTCCAGTGTTCCCGCCCGCCTTTCTGCCCGCCTTCTTGATTGTCCTGTCGAGCACGCTGAGTGCCTCCGCGCAGCAGTCGATGCCTCTGTGGCCTGCCGGGTTTCTGAAGTCCACCGGACCTGATGCCGTCCGTTCAACCGGCCCGGAGCGGGACACGAACCTGCCGACCGATCCGAAAATCGCCGGCCGGCCGATCATCAAGCTGACGGATGTGACCGAGCCGGAACTGACCCTGTACACTCCTCATTCCACAGCCAACACGGGTGCGGCAGTGCTGGTGTTTCCCGGTGGCGGCTACCGGATCCTGGCGTACGACCTGGAAGGCACGGAAGTCTGCACCTGGCTGAACTCCCTCGGCGTCAACTGTGTGCTGGTGAAATACCGGGTGCCCTATGACGGCCACTATCCCGAAGAACTGGGCGACCTCGAAGATGCGCAGCGGGCCATGCGCCTTACCCGGCAGCATGCGGCGGAGTGGCAGATCGACCCGCATCGGATCGGGGTCCTGGGATTTTCTGCAGGCGCTCACCTGGCGGCTGTGCTGAGCATTCACCCGGCACAGACGACCTATTCCGCGGTGGACGCGGCGGACAAACTCGATGCCCGTCCCGATTTCGCGGTGATCCTCTATCCCGGCTATCTGGCTGCGGCGCCGGCGTTGACCGCGCTTTCGCCTGTAGTGGAGCCGACCGCGAGTACGCCGCCCACGTTCGTGCTGCAGGCAGAGGATGATCCGGTCCACCAAGAGAATGCACTTCGCTACTACCAGGCATTGAAGGAGGCAAAGGTACCGGCAGAGCTGCATATCTTTGCGGAAGGCGGCCACGGCTATGGATTGCGCCCGACGAATCTACCGGTCACCCATTGGCCTGCGCTGGCAGAGACCTGGTTTCACACGATTCACGTGTTGCCGAAACCGGAGCGTCCGTAGCTTCAAATTGAGAACCCAGGCAAACGTCTGCCTGGGCTCCCATTACGTGACAGGAAAGTTTTATTTCTGCGCCAGGTCCTGCAGGTTCACCTTGACTGGAGTCTTGACATACAAGTCCGGGAGTTCACGGCTGAGCGCCGTAACCTTGGGAGCATCGTTCATGTAGATATAGCCATTGTCAGGGTGGATCTGCGCATAATCCTGGTGATAGGCTTCGGCCGGGTAGAACGCCTTCAGCGGGACTACCTGGGTGACGATGGGCTTGTGGAAGGCTTTGGCGGCGTTTAACTGGGCAATGTAGGCGGCGGCGATCTTCTGCTGCTCCGGTGTGGAGTAGAAAAGCACGGAGCGGTACTGGGTGCCTTCATCCGGTCCCTGCCGGTTCAGTTCGGTCGGGTCCAGGGCAACGGTAAAGAAGACCTTCAACAGTTCTCCATAGGTAACCTGTGTCGGATCGTAGGTCACTTTGACGGACTCGGCATGTCCGGTGGAGCCGGTGCTGACCGTTTCATAGTCGGCCGTATGCTGGCTGCCGCCTGAATAGCCGTCGACTGCCTGCAGGACACCCTTGGTGTGCTCGAAGACTGCCTGCACACCCCAGAAACAGCCGCCTGCCAGAACCATGGTTTCCGGCGTCTTTGCGGCGCCCTTCTGTTCGTCCACAGTGGGATTCGGCAGAGCCGCCGCTGCCTGCACCTTGGTGTTGCAGGCGACCGCGCTGACCAGGCATGCGGCGGTCGCAATGGTAGACATCATGCGTTTGGAAATCGAAAACATTGCAGATCCTTTCAATTCTCAGGTTCAGGCTGCCTCAGGCTGCCTTCACAAATTTCATTGCGCCGGAATTCATGCAGTAGCGCAGGCCGGTGGGTTTGGGTCCATCGGTAAAGAGGTGGCCAAGGTGGCCTTCGCACAGGCGGCACTTGACTTCCGTGCGCTCCATGCCAAAGCTGAGGTCGGTTTTCTCAAGCACATTCTCCTTCGCGAGAGGCGCCCAGAAACTGGGCCAGCCGGTTCCGGATTCAAACTTGGTGTCCGAGCTGAAGAGCGCCGTATCGCAGCAGATGCAGCGAAACAGGCCTTTATCGTGCAGATTCCAGGTTGCGCCGGTGTAGGCCATCTCCGTGTCGGCGTGGCGTGCGATCTCATACGAGTTCTTCGGCAGCATCGCCTTCCACTCGGCATCGGTCTTGATGACCTTCGGCTCCTTGACTGTGTCGAGGCGCTTGCCGTCATTCGAAAAGTTGACAATCGTGACGATGCCAGGTGTTGGCTGCTTGACATCCGCACGCAGGGCAGGCGCGCCGAACCGTCCCCAAAGAGCGAGACCGCCCAGGAGTGCTGAACCGGAC
>CAZZVA010000197.1:0-5892 GCA_964657345.1 uncultured Acetobacteraceae bacterium
CGGTTTATTCCAAGGTAGGTCCATGAAATCTTTCTGTGCTGCTATCGCCTCACTTCTCCTGTCGCTGGTTCCTGCACTGGCCCAGGTAACCGTCACCAGCCCTTCCTCCGGCGCGACCGTCGCTTCGCCTGTCGCGTACAGCGCGACCGCGAAGACCGCCTGCTCGAAAGGTGTCGCGTCGATGGGCGTGTATGTTGACAACACGCTGACCTACGTAGTGAGCGGCAGTAGTCTGAACACCAGCCTGGCCATTGCTGCGGGTAAGCACAACACGGTGGTGGAAGAGTGGGACAAGTGCGGCGGTGCCAGCTATACGCCTGTTGCGATCACGGTGAGCAGCGGCGGCGGAACTCCTCCGCCGCCATCCGGCGTGACCGTAACGTCGCCTGCGAACAATAGCACCGTCACTTCGCCCGTGGCTTATGCAGCCACAGCGACCACCAGCTGCGCAAAAGGCGTGTCGTCGATGGGCGTGTACGTTGACAACAAATTGATCTACACCGTGAAAGGAAGCACGCTCAACACCAGCCTCGCAGTAAGCGCAGGCAAGCACGGCACCGTGGTGGAGGAGTGGGACGGCTGCGGCACTGCTTCTTACACCTCGCTGACCATCACGGTGGGCACAGTAGCCCAGCCGACTGTAGCACTCACGGCCAATCCAGCATCGATTTCAGCCGGTGCATCGTCCACACTGTCCGTCTCCGCAACCAACGCCACCTCCGTATCGATCAGCGGGAGTGATGGCAGCTCCTATACGCTCAGCGCCACCGGCGGCACGCAACTGGTGACTCCAAAGAGCACAACCACCTACACGGCCACGGCAACCGGCAGCAGCGGGAGTGCTGCAGCATCGACGACTGTGACCGTCTCAGCCGCTGCGCAACCAACTGTATCCATACCCGCGAACCCCGCTTCGATTGCTGCGGGCGGATCATCCACCTTGAGCGTGGTAGCGAGCAACGCGGCCAGCGTAATCATCTCCGGCAGCGACGGTACCTCGTACGCATTGAGCGCATCCGGTGGCACGCAGCCTGTCAGTCCAGGCGGGACAACAACCTATACCGCCACGGCAACCAGCGCAGCCGGTGTCAAGGCCACCGCGGTCGCCACCGTCACCATCGCTGCTGCACCGGCAGTGACCATCAGCGCCAACCCTACTTCGATTGCAGCGGGTGGCTCCTCCACGCTTACCGTGTCCGCAACGAATGCAACCGGCGTGACCATCTCCGGCAGTGACGGCACGTCATACACACTGAACGCAACCGGCGGAACGCAGCTGGTCAGCCCTGCCGCCACCACCACTTACACAGCCACAGCAAGCGGCAGTGCCGGAACCAGATCTACAGCGACGGCCACAGTCACCGTCGCGGCCTCGCCGACAGTGACCATCAGCGCCAATCCCACTTCCATCACTTCCGGCAACTCATCCACCCTCACCGTATCCGCGACGAATGCGAACAGCGTGACCATCTCCGGCAGTGACGGCACTTCGTACACACTGAATGCGACCGGCGGTTCACAATCGGTCAGCCCGACCGCGACCACCACCTACACAGTCACGGCGAGCGGGAATGCTGGAACCAAGGCGACAGCCGCTGCCACGGTGACGGTGAATGCAGCAGCCGCGACCGTGACCCTCACAGCCAATCCCACCTCCATTACGGTGGGCAGCTCTTCCCTGCTCACGGTCACAGCAACCAATGCGACCGGCGTGACGCTCACGGGCTCGGACGGCACCTCGTACACACTCTCCGCAACCGGCGGCACACAATCCGTAAGCCCCGCCGCGACCACCACGTACACAGCTACGGCCGCGGCCAGCACCAACGTTTCTGCAACTACTACGGTTACTGTTGGACCTGCGGGTTCAGCACAGTCCATCAATCACGTACTCTTCATGCTGCAGGAAAACCATACCTTCGACAACTACTTCGGCATGTTAAACCCCTACCGCCAGGCGAATGGATGGGACGTCGGCGACGACGGCAATCACTACGAAGTCGATGGCATCGATGACAAGCTCACCAGCTTTTTCAACCAGGATGACGAAGGCACAAAATACTCGCCCTTCAAACTGGCGAGTACCTGCATCGATGACGACAGTTCGGACTGGCTGGCCAGCTATGGCGCCGTCAACCGGTATGACTTCGCGGCAACCCGGCTCATCTCGATGGATGGCTTTGTCCATGACGCCGAAGGCTACGCGAAAAGCTGCGCAGCATCCGGTAGCTGTTCCGGCAGCTTTACAGATCTGACCGGGCATAGAGCAATGGGCTACTACGACCAGAGCTTCCTGAACTACTACTACTACATGGCCTCGCAGTTCGCGGTATCCAATCGCTGGTTCTCGCCTATGTCCAGCAAGAGCGTTTCGAATCGCATCGCCACCTTCACCGGGGGCACAACGCAGGGACTCGTATTGGATCCCGGCAACCAGGACAAGTTGACGCAACTGGTCATTCCGACCATCTTCCAGGAGCTGCAGAACGCAGGCGTTACATGGAAAATCTACTATTCCGTGACCGTCGGCTACTGCAATGCCGGCACCACCTGCGGTACCTCGGCTGCCGCGAATTATCCTGCCACCGATTTCTCCTCGCTCAGCTATTCCTATAATTACCTGCATGAAAATCCCACCGGTACCTGCACCGGCACAACGCAGCCATCGAGCGTAGTCGGAGACACCACGAACTCCTTCTGCATCGATCCCAACCACATAGCGCCGCTTACAACCTATTTCACGGATGTAAAGAACGGCACCCTGCCAAGCTTTGCGTTCATCGAAGCCGGATATGGGAACAATGACGAACATCCGGGATCGGGTCAATCAGTACTCGGCGGTCAGTACCAGGTCGCGAATATCGTGAACTCGCTCATGACCAGCAAGTCGTGGAAGGATTCGGTCTTCTTCTTCAGCTACGACGAGGGCGGCGGCCCGCTGGAGCATGTGCCTCCGGTGCCGGGCCACTCGAATGACTTCACGGATTCATCGCTCAGCAGCAGCATCCCCGATATTTCCTCGATCGCCGTCAATGCGGATAGCTACGGCCCATGCGTGCCCAGCGGCGGCGTGGCCACCACCCACTGCGATCTTTTGTCCTCCTACCCTGGAGCAAACCCGAAAGACGCGGCAGCAATCAAGGGCTTCTCGGCGCAGCTCGGCTTCCGCGTCCCGAATATTGTGATCTCGCCTTTCACACGTCGCCACTACGTGAGCAATGTGCCCATGGACCACACAGCCATCATCAAGTTTGTCGAGAACCGCTTCATCGGTAGTGCGGCGCACCTCACGGCACGCGATGCCGCGCAGCCCAACCTGCTGGACTTCTTCGACTTCAATGCTTCGCCCTGGGCCACGCCGCCGACCCCGCCGAGCCCGGTAACCAAGCTCTCGCTCGGGTACGATCCATGCAACGCTGCGTCGATGGGGCCGTAATCGCAAGCAGACGATTACGGCTTGCGACGGCTTGCTGCCAGCCTGTACGTTGAGGCGTGCGATGCGCTCACCACGGAAGCGGCTTTACGGGACGAGTTTCGCCGGGTTCCCTTGCGATTGCTGTGTTGCTGGCTTTGCTGGTCGCCGGGAGCTATGCTGTCGCGCAGGCTCCAACCAACTCGCCGCCGCAGTTTGCCGGGGATGCCGCATGCGCCGGTTGCCACCAGGAACAAGCCGGACCGTACGCGCGTACAGCGCATCACCTGACCTCGCAGCCGGCAAACTCAGCGTCGATGCATGCAGCGTTCAATTCCGCAGGCAGCAGGCTTATGATCGTTGACCCTTCACAAAACAAGGCCGAACCGGAATTGTTGTTCGAGATGACGACGGAAGCCGGCCGCTACCTGGAAAGTGCTGTAACCGGCTGGGATGGGATCGAGCAGAAGCGTACCGAGCCCATCGATGTCGTGATTGGTTCAGGCAAGCGCGGGCAGACCTACCTGTACTGGAGCGGAGACCGTCTGTTTGAATTGCCGGTGAGTTATTGGACGGACGGACACCGCTGGATCAATAGTCCGGGCTACGACGATCACACAGCGGATTTCAGCCGGCCGATCAATCCGGGATGCCTGGAATGCCACGCGGCCTTTGCACAGCCGCAGTCTGCGGATCCATTTACCAACGCCTACGTGAAAAATTCCCTGGTCACCGGAATCGCCTGTGAGACCTGCCATGGACCCGGCGCCGCGCATGTAACGCTGGAGAAGCAGCCGAAAGCCGATCGTGACCGCATTGCATCGCATGCCATTCTGAATCCGAAACGTTTCACGCGCGATCGGCAGGTGGATCTTTGCGCGCTCTGCCATAACGGTACGCAGCGGCAGGCACTCACCTCGGCTTTCTCCTATGTGCCCGGCGAACCCCTGGAGAAATACTATCGCCCGCTTCCTGTACCTGCGGTGGAGCATCCGGATGTGCACGGTGACCAGGTCGGACTCCTTCGACGTAGCCGCTGCTACCTCTCGTCCCCGGCGATGAGCTGCTCCACCTGTCACAACACGCACACGGCTGGCGAGCCGATCGCTGCCTATTCAGCAAAATGCCTCGGGTGCCACCAGGTGCAGAACTGCCCGGTCGCGAAAGCGCGAGGACACCAGGCCGAAAGCAATTGCATCGACTGCCATATGCCGGTACAGGAGACAAGCGTGATCGTTTCTCAGACTGCGGGCAAGGAGGTGCGGGCGCGTATGCGAAGCCACTGGATCAAGGTCTATCCCGGGCAGGCATTCTAGTAAAGGACGGCAGCGGCGATTGTCTCACCGCAGCAAAGTTTATAGGATAAAAGCAGCACAACGCGGGTGCGAACGGCAGCGACGTGGCTGCATCAGAACTGAAACCGGGCCCAACTTCCCTCGAGGATGGACCAGCACACGTGCATAGCACTCGATTTTTCCCGTCACAAAGCCGACATATCCTTGTGGCAGCGATACTGCTCGCCGCATGCCGTCTCGCGGCAGCGCAGGGTACCAACCAGCAGCAAGGAGTTTTTCTAAAGGATCCCACCCCGCGCGAGCCGGACCTGGAACAGAAGTATGCCGTCAATCCGACCAGCGTCGGCATGGTCGACCACGCGTCAATCATGCTGGATGCCGAACGACGGATACTCATTACGCATGCGTCGAAAGACCTGGCGACTCTGGCATCTGCACTGAAAGGATCGATCGAAAAACATGGCCGGGGATCCTATGCTCCGGAAGCACAGGTGGCCACGTTGATGGAGAGTCTCGCAAAGAACATCAACAGCGCACTGCGTGCCGGCACCGCAGACATGCATGTGCCCGCTGCAGCGAAGCAGGAGCAAGACTCCGTGGAAAGGGCTGCGCCTCCCAGCATCAGTCCTGAAGAGGCGCGGCGCGTGAGGCTGGAAACCACTTCAGAGCGGCTGGTTGTGTTGACACAGGAGCTGCAGACAGATGTGACAGCGAGCGGCACGAATACACTGTCGGCGAATGCGCTAACACACTCTGCCGAGATCGAAGTGCTTGCCAGGAACCTGAAGCAGCATCTAAAAAAGGAACCTCGGGGCTGAGGCAGCCTCCTGCTTATGGATGCGCTGTTGCCGGCGGCCCTGACATGGATTGCGGCAGAGTTCGATTTTCGGACGCATTCATGCTGCTGACCTTTGCGAATTCTGCTGCTGCCTCTTCTTTTCTGCCGGCGGATTGATACAGCTTGGCCAGCCGCCAATGCGCTGTCGAATCTTTCGGATCGAGGCTGATCGCCTGCTGCAATTGCCGGGCGGCGTTTTCCTTGTCCCCCGCCGCGGCATACACGATGCCGAGATCGCGATGGACCATGGGCGGCACCACATTCCCGGCAGCAGCTTTTTCCAGCTCAGGCTTCGCGTCGTCGAATTGATTCAGCTGCACCTCCGCGTCGCCGAGGTAGGCATCGGC
>CAZZVA010000198.1:0-5881 GCA_964657345.1 uncultured Acetobacteraceae bacterium
CGTTCAGAACCTCAATCAGTGGCGTCCCGATCCATTCGGCAATATAAGACCAGCCCTCTTCGCAGGCCACCTCCGTGATCTGGCTGCGAACCGGAAGCGTCTTCAGGTCAGCAAGCGACAGCGACGCCGGATGCAGCACCATCCCGTCGACCGCGAGGCGCCAATCAGCGAATCCGTCAGCCTGTTGTCGCTTGAAAGCATCACTGAACGGCGCAGTCTCATTCGCAAACGGCGTCTTTGAGATCATGCTGCGCGGAAACTCCCGCGCCAGCGAATGCCGCGTCAGCAGCCGCTGCGCCGCGTAGGTCAGCGTCGCGCCCGGTCCATACACACCGCCGCTGTCCGGCGGAATCAGTCCATACTGCTCGGCCATCCGGCTGGCTGCCGTCAGGCCCGCAACGCCCGCAGTCGCTGCAACCCCTGTCGTAATCAGCCTCCGCCGCGACATCAATCTCATGGACCCTCCCTCGAAGCAACGACGCGGCCCGTGATCATCGCTCGCATGCGACTCACAAATCCCGCATGCACCACCATCGCCACGTGGACCACCAGGAACAGCACCAGCGCTCCCGAAACAAAAAAGTGCAGCGTGCGCGCCGATTGCCTCCCACCCAGCAGGTTGACTGCAGCCGGCACCGCCGAATCAAACGCTGGCGACAGCGCCAGCCCCGTCCAGATCACCAGCGGAAACAGGACAAAAATTACTAGCAGATACGCGATCCGCTGCACCACGTTATACGAGTAAGCGTCCGCTTCGTCCGCGTGCGTACCCGGCAGAGAATGTGCAAGCACCTTCCAGAACGCCCGCCCTGTCCTCTCGGCCCGCGGCGGCCACAGGTCTCTGCGGAAATGGCCCTTCCACCAACTGAAGATCCCATATACCAGCCCCGTCAACACCGCGGCCCACGCCGCCTCAAAGTGCAGATACCGGCTCCAGCCATTCTGGTCCGGCATCACGTATCCAAAAGCAGTGGGAACCGTGGGTCTCGATGCAGGCAGCGGCAGCGTGAAAAGCGGATGCGTATTCACATTGCCAATCTCGCCCCAGTAGAAGCGCGGATGCGAAATCACTATCTCCGCCCCACTCACCAGCAGCGCCACGAAGCAGATCACCGTGATCCAGTGCGTCACCCGGACCACCCCTGCATGACGAGGATTTTCCGAATTCAGAGGTGAGCCGGCAGCCGACACACGCGCAGCATACCACGGGAGAAACTGCCCCCTTACAAAACACCTCACCAGAAAACAGCAAAGCCGGCCCCGGCAGGCCGGCTCGCTGTTTGGTGCGCGACCGCGCTAGAACAGAATCTTCAGCGCCAGTTGCGTATTGTAAGGTTCACCCGAGCCAATCCCCGGTGCCCCGTACTCAACACCGATTGTCGAAGTGCTGGTCCCAAACGAGGATCCAGCGCCGAGATTATTGTTCGGCTGCGCCAGGTTGGTACGGTTCAAGACGTTGAACATATCCACCCGGAACTGCGCCGTCACCCGCTCTTTGTAAATCGGCGTGTTCTTGATCAGCGACAGATCCGTGTCTCCAAAGCCCGGCCCGGTCACCTGGTTCCGGCGCAGATTCCCGTAGCTTCCGGCCGTCGGCACGGCAAAACTGCTCTGGTTCAAATACTGTGCAAACGAATGCCCTTGCACCGTCTCTTTGCCAGTGAGCGGCGCCCCGACAATGTTGGCACGGTCCTCGCCCTCGGCAGTGCCACTGTTGTCCTGACCCGTCAGCACATTGACCGGCTGGCCGTCCTGGAACTTCAGGATGCCATTGACCTCCCAGCCATGCGTCAACGCGCTCGGGCCATGCGCAAAGGCAGGAATCGCATAGCTGAGGTAGGAGGAGAAGTGGTTGCGGATGTCATTATTCGCGTTGCCCCAGTCTCCGGACAGGTTGAGCGAGTTCTGCGGAATAACGTTGAACACACTGGAATCATCCAGGTTATGGCTCCAGGCATAAGCGAACTGGCTCGTCAGCCCGTGCCACGACTGGCTGCGCAGCGTGACCTGCAGCGAGTTATAGCTCGAACCAGCCGCAGAGTTGATCTGGTTGATAATCCCGAAATTAGGGAATTTGGAGAAGTAAGGCCGCGTCGACTGCTGATAGCTGAATGTGTTCCCGTTCACCGTCACACTCGCCGGGTTCTGGTCGCCCCCCAACGCATTCTGGTTGATATCCTGCAGCACCAGGTTGTGACGGCTGACCGATCCCGTGTAGCCGAAAGTCAACAGCCACGACTTGCTCAGACTCTGCTCGATGTTCAATCCATACAACTCGGCATACGGAGTCTTGAAATTCCGGCTGGCCGAGTAGATCGAAACAACATTGCTGCCCGTGGGCTGGCCTTGGCCGGCAGTGAAGATTGGGGTTTGCTGGTTCGGAGTCCAGATAGGCGTCGGTGTACTGGGTGCGTTCAGAACGATAGCCTCGTTCGGCTGGCTGCCGACCGGGTTATTGTTGGCGCCGCCCGATCCTCCATTCGGAATACCGATGTTGCCAAAGAACGCCTGCCCCGCCGGCTGGTCAAAGTAAATGCCGAAGTTCGCCCGGATCACCGTTCCTTCCCGCGCCTGGTAGGACAAACCGACGCGTGGCGAAACGTTGAGCTTGTTGCTGGCATAGATATAGTCCGGCGAGCCGGAGCCACCACCCGCCACCACCAGGCCGTTTGCGGTACTGGGATCGAAATAGGAAAGGTTCGGCGCGTTGGTATAGAACGGCTGCTGATAGTCATAACGCGCACCGATGTTGATATTCAGCTTCTGGGTGAGCTGCCAGGAGTCTTCCGCAAAGGCAGTACCCGTGTGCGTGTAGATATTCCGCTCCTGGGTGCCGAGCGTGATATTCGACGTATACGCATAACCGGCAAGAAAATCGGCCAGGTTCAGAACGTTGGGATCGGTGACCGAGGCATCGCCTGCCCAGGGTCCGAGCTGCGAGGGGCCGGTGCCGAAATTGAAGGCGCCGCGTCCGCCAAAGTAATAGTAAAGATCGATGTAAGACCGGCGATATTCCGCTCCAAAACGAAGCTGATGCTTGCCGACAGTCCACGAAACCGTGTCCGCAATCTGACCGGAGATATCGTTCCGGCCCGACGTGGGCGTGACGCCGATCGAATCAAAGCCATTGATCGTAATCTGCGGTGCTCCCGAGAGACCTGAGCCGGTATTCAGGCCGGCCAGCGTCAGAGGATTCTGGGTATGTACCGCATCCGCGAAGTTCTGCCGAAAATAATTGACCCCCGCAGCCAGCTGGTTGCTCAGGTTCGGCCGCAGACTGAAATTCCAGACCAGGTTGTAGTTCGAAATGTGTGACGGAACCGTCTGGAAGTACTCCGGCAGGTAGGAGCATACGAAGATGCAGCTTGGCGCGTCAGCGTAGCCCTGCCCGAAATAGTAGATCCCCGAGATGTGGCTGCGGTCACTGAAGTTGTGGTCCAGATGAGCCACCGCGTTATGGCTGTAGCCACTCTGGGGCGCACTGCTGGAGTAGTTGAGCGGCGTCCCGGGAAGATTCGCAATGACCGTCGGATTCCACAACGTGCTCAGGATCGCCTGCGAAACTGGGCTGGCCGCAACGCCGAACTTGTTGAGCTCAGCCTGTGCGAGAGCCTGGTACGCCGGCGAGGGTTCGGTAACAGTGTTGGTACCGCCGATCAGGAACTTCTGCTCTTCATACAACAGGAACAGGAACGTGTGGTCTTTCCAGATAGGTCCGCCGACCGAAGCGCCGAAGTTCTGGTTGCGCAGCGGCTGCTCCTGCGATCCCGGCTGGACGAACGGTGAAACCACGGCCAGAGCCTCGTTGCGGTTGTAGTAATAGGCATCGCCGTGAATGCTGTTTGTACCCGATTTCGTCGTAACGTTCAGATTCCCACCTGGGCTGCGGCCCGATTCACTACTGCCCGTCGTCTGCAGCGAGTACTCGTCCAGCGCATCGATCGGATAAACGACGCCGGCAATTCCGCTGATGCCGCCCTGGTTGACAGCGTCCGCATTCAGATACAAATCGTTGTTGTCCGTCCCGTTGATCGTGTAGTTGACCTGGTTGCTCCGCATACCATTCACTGAGCCGGAGTTGTTATAGCCGGCGAACGCCACCGAGCTGCCCAGCAGCTGCGTAAAGTCGCGGCCATTCAGCGGTACATCCTGCAGCGTTTTACCTTCCAGCACCGTCGTCTGCGTCGTCGTCGTCGTGTCCAGCGAAAGAGCATTCGCAGATACCTCGATCGTGGAAGCCTGCGAGGCAAGATTCAGCTTCACCGGCAGCGTATACACCTTGCCGGCATTCACCTCCACGCCCTTTACCTCTGTCGTCTGGAAGCTCGCGGCCTCCACCTTGATCGAGTAGGAACCGACCGGGAGATCGTTAAACAGGAACTCGCCGCCGCCGGATGTCTGCGTGTCGCGCACCACGCCCGTAGCCACATCCGTCGCCGTGACCTTGACTCCCGGAATCACTGCA
The DNA here is from genome assembly GCA_964657345.1 of uncultured Acetobacteraceae bacterium. GTDB lineage: Bacteria > Acidobacteriota > Terriglobia > Terriglobales > Acidobacteriaceae. The sequence goes on from CAZZVA010000198.1 coordinate 4,466, forward strand.
CTCGACCCATCCGTCACCGTGCCATTGATACTGCCGCGAAATGTCTGCGCCGGCGACGGAACACTCAAAACCACTAACAGGCTAAGCACGGCTGAAATAGAGACCAGCCACCTTCTCAGTTGTTGCATCATTCCTCCTCAAAAGTGATACATAACGACCGGCCCTGCCGCTCAGGGAAGCAACGGCTGATAAAGCATCCAAAGGGGGACCCTGCTTGCGCCAGGCGCAGCATGAACCGGTGGAAAGATCACGACAGGGTGATCATGGTAGAAGCTTGAAATCGAAACTCTGTCTCAGAGTCGCGGAGTCTTGCCGATGAACAGGCAACAGGTGTTCCTGTGCAGAAACGAGTAACAACAACCTCGCGAACTGGAAGCACGACTCGGCATGGAATGATCCAGAGAGTACCACAGCTCTGAACCTCGAAAGCCGTAAAAGCAGCAGTAGGTCGCCCGGAATACAACCTGCCCTGACCGCATCCTCCATCAGCGGGTCCCGGCAGTTTCTGCGCCTTCGCGCGTGCTTGTACCGTTACACCGTTCGAACCTGGTCCCGTGAAGGCAGAGCCACCATCACTGGACCGTCGTCATGGCTGTCTACGCACCGACTCGCCCGCTTTCTCCGGCGTCATATTCGGGTTTCTATAATTGCGATAGTCGCCTGCAACGCTGATTCCGTGAAAGACAACTCCACCGGTCATCACCATCCTGCCCGCACGACTTTAGCCGGCTCAACAGAACTCGCAACCCCCTCCAGCCCCGCAGACAAATCCGTCACACCCCGCGTTTGCGAACGCCACCTCCAGCCGCGTATCGTTCCACTGAGGTTTTCCGAATGCATCGACGTGAAGTACTCCGGCTGCTCGGTTCCGCCGCGGCCATCTCCGCTCTCCCGGTCGAAGCACTTACCGTCCTCCAGCAGGCCAGCGCCGAAGTCGCCCAGTCCACCGGCCTCCGCACCCTGAACCCTCACCAGAACGCCACCCTTACCACCATCACCGAGATGATCATCCCGGCCACCGACACTCCGGGAGCCAAAGGCGCCAAGGTCAACGAGTTTATCGACCTCCTGCTCACCGAGTGGTACGACCCCTCCGAAACCCAGGAGTTCCTTACCGGCCTCGGCACCGTCGACACCCGCAGCCAGGCAAAGTTCTCCAAAGCCTTCATCGACGCCACGCCTGCCCAGCAGACCGAGCTGCTCAAGGAACTCGACGCCCAGGCAATGGTCTTCGCCTCGAAGCAAAAGCAGACCATGCGCACCACCATCCCGCCCGGCCCCATGGACTTCTTCTACCAAGTCAAGAAGCTCACCCTCGCCGGCTACTACACCTCCGAAATCGGCTTCTCCCAGGAACTCGGCCGGAGCATCATCCCGCCGCATGCCGGCTGCGTACCCATCCAGGAGGCCACCCGA
>CAZZVA010000199.1:0-5847 GCA_964657345.1 uncultured Acetobacteraceae bacterium
GAACGCAATCGGCGGCATGTTCTCGGCACGCAATCTCGAGCCAAGTGCTAGAGAGATACACGTGAGCGGCGACGCGGGATGGTCGGAGTTCCACTGGACGTTTCATACGACATTGCGGAAATATGGATCGTCCGTAACGACACATTAGCGTTGAAACCCAGGTCTCCCACCAAAATCCCGGTAGGTGGCGTCTGGTCCACGTGCACTATTCAGAAGATCGCCAGTTTGCTCCCTAACCACTTGCCTTGAAGACAGTGTTATTCGTGAGAAGAGTTGGATTCGATGCGTCGGCTTGCTACAGAGACTGTGTGGATCGTATCGCGCTCCGCTGCGGACAGAATCGTTTAGATGGTGCAGCTAGGGCAATTCAACCTCCTGTTCGCCGGCATGGAGAGGAATGGTTTGCCCACGCCACTCGACCTGGCCTGGCAGGCCTTCCGGCAACGACACATGGGCTGTCCAACCACTCTGCTTTTTTGTATAGCGCACTGTGACCATTCCCTTCGGCGAAGGCATCGCTGCCGATGCCCGCTCCAGCGGACCCAGGTGTGGCGTGATACGCACACTCTCAAAGCCATTGGATCCGGGTGCGATCCCAGCCACAATCGTGAGCAGGTCAAGCGTCGGATGCGCGCTCCAAGCATGGGAATCGGAACGCGTAGGCTCGGGCGTCTCGGCCCAGGTCGAGAGGCCCATCGACAACATTTTTCGCCATGGCTCCAGTTGCGCGATGTACTCATCGCCGAGTCCTGCGTGGACCAGGGCTCGTGCGACGTAGAAGAAGAAATAGTAGCTGGCCTGCGACATCGGCACGCCCGCCGACAACCCCTTTCCATCCGACGATTGCAGCACCTTCGTCATCACGGTCTTCTGCTGGTCACCTGGGATTACGTTCAGCAGGACAGCCAGCGAGTTAGCCTGCTGACTATAAGTCTTCTTCGCGGGAGTGTCGGCAAGCAGGCCGGCATTCACATCCCAGTTCTGCTTCATGAGTCCTTCACCCGCCCGCTTTGCCAATCCCCTGTAGCGTGCGGCCCGTTCGGGTTCGCCCATCTTGTCTTCCAGATCGGCACCGTCCTGGAGAGCCGCGATATATTGCAGCGTGATTGCGGATGATCCACCATCTACCTCCTGCGGCGGGGCTCCGCCTGCGTAAGTCGGTGGACTCCAGTCCACGAAGGGCCACCACTCGACTCGCCCCATCAAGCCATCGGTGCGTTGACGCGCAGCGAACCAGTCGATGACACCGCGCGTGGCCGGCAGCACGGAAGTCACAAAGGCCGCATCACTGCGATACATCCAGAAGTCGTGCAACATCCCTACCCACAGCAGCGAGAAGGGTGGAATGACCTGAGTGAGGGCAGAAGGATAGCGGCTCTGCGTGAGGCCATCCGTAAGAAGAGAATTTCGATAGGCCAGGATTGCCTGGCGGCCCAGCCGGTCATCGCCGGTGACTGCGTACGACAGCAATGCCTGGATGCGAGTGTCGCCGACATATTGCAGTTGCTCCCAGTATGGCGTATCCATGTAAGTCTCATGCGAGCATAGCTGCGCTGTTCGCCAGCCGGTGTCCCATATCTTCGATAACACCGGGTCATTGCTTTCGAAATGAGCTTCTGCCTTGAATGGATAGGCAGTGTAGAAAGCTTCCAGCTTTTCGATCGTCAGCGGCTGGGCTTCGGTCTTCACTTCCACCTGGAGGTAGCGCCACGTCCGCCACCAGAGCGTGCGATACGTCCGGCTGCCTCCATCGCTCACCACGTGGTCGCTGATGCCCTGGATGTGCCGGCCCTCGATCTGGTTCCGATTGCCCTTCTCACCCTTCGCGTCATAGAGAGCTTCCGCGTAGGTCATGTCCACGGTGGCATCGACTCCACCTCGTAGAGAGAGCGAAGGAAAGGCTGTCGTGAGTTCTTCGCGGTCGAGCAGGAACGTCACGTCTGCATGCGCAGGGATGGTGACTGGCCGGTCAAGCGTCTGGATGTTTGATGTCTCACTGCTACTGCGGACAACATGGCCCGGCGAGATAGCCCTATACTGCATCTGCGGCAATTCGTCTTTCTGCAATATCCACGGTGTCGGACTATCCTGCGCGCCCCTCGGGCCTGCGCCGCCCAGGACCAGTGCCGGCAGCCACTGTGCCTTCAAACCCGCTGCGCTGTCCCAGTCCCACTGCATCTTCCGCCCGTCCATCACCTCCTGGGGTTCCGCAGCATAGTAGTCCAGCATCTGCTCGTGTCCAGCTGTGCGGCCCGGCTCCTTGAGCGTCTGCCAGCCGTTGCTGAAATCCGTTGTCGCTGTCTCTCCGGGAGCAGGCCGGTGCCGTGTCACCCCTGTGTTGACGGCAGCATTGCCAGCATCCTCGGCAGATAGCAGAAAGGCAGTCTCCAGTCCCATCTGCGAAACTGGCGCGGCGCTGCCGAGGTTCCAGACCATGGCGGCAATCTCGTTATTTCCCGTCTTCAGGTAGGGTGCAAGATCAATGCTTTCGTAGCGCCAGTGCTGTACATCCGCAAGCGCCGGCCCGGCAGTCACGCGCTTGCCATTTACATGCAGCTCAAATCGCGTGTCGGCGCTTACATCGACAAGAAACCGGGAAGGGGTCTGCGACAAGGAGAGGAACTTGCGGAAGTAGGCGACGCTGTAATCGCGGGTCGGGCCATCCGGAGTTGTGATCCATTGGGCTGACCACACCTTCGGCGGTGCGCTCGTGCCTGCAGTTTGTTGGGCGTTCGCGAATGGGCCGGCCCTGGTCGGCAGGATGCTGCCGATGACCAGTAAACAGCAGGTTAGAGGGCGGCGCAGTACAGGCAGGCAACACATCAAATGGGTCAAGGTCGAGCCTTTCGCAACAGTTTCAATGCAGGAATGAAGCGCGCCCCGAATATAGCAGTCAGGAGAAGACTTGTTGAATCTCAACCGATGCGCACCACTTTATTCAGCAGGATGCTGCGCACGCGCCGGAAACCCAGCCGTTCGTACAAGGCGATGGCGCCCCGGTTGTCTGCCGATACATGCAGAAACGGAATCACGTCTTCGCGCCGGTGTGCCTCCACTACCCTGGTGATGAGGCTGGCCGCCAGGCCCCTGCCGCGATGGGCTGGATGGGTGCATACTCCACTCACCTCGGTGTAGTCGGCTCCGGCCCCATTGAGCGCGAACCGCTCACCGCTCATTGCCAGCAGCTGCCCAGCCTCGCGGATGCCGTAGTAGCGTCCCATCCTGCAGGTCTGTGGGCGGAAGAAGCCTGGAAAAGCGAGATCGGTGAGCGCCACCATTTCGGGCGCTTCCTTCGGAGATAGCTCTTCCGTCGCAGCGGGAGAAGCGGCCAGCACGGCGGATGCCGGCAGCACCATCTGCGCCACCTCCACAACAGATGCTTTGACGAGTCCAGCAACTGTCGGAAGACTCCCGGCTGTCACCCAGACGTGCTCTCCGATCTTCATCAGTGAGCGCAGTTCCAGCATTGCTTCGGCGGTTGACTGAGTTACAGCCGCAAAGGGAGTCACTTCCGCTGGATAGCGTACCGCCAGTTCCCCCCGGCTCATCGCGAGCGAACGCTGCCTGGTTCGTAGAGCGCTCAGTACCGGATCTGCAAAGGCTTCTGGAGGGAGATCAGTCAACCGCAACCCCTCGCGGAGTAGATTCCACTAGAGGCCGAGGCCGCCATCCACGGCCAGCACCTGGCCGGTGATGAAGCGCGGGGCGGTGGCGAAGAATAGTAGCGCGGCTGCGACGTCCTGGGCCGTGCCATTGCGCTTCATGGGTGTCTTGGCGGCAAACTGCTCGTAGTCGGAGCCGACTTCACCATTCACGATCATGCCCGGAGCGATGCAATTCACGCTGATGGATGGGGCCCATGCCTTCGCCATGGTCTGCGTCAGCATATGCAGCGCGGCTTTCGAGGTGCAGTAGTGTCCATGTGTCGCCCAGGGATGCATGCCGCCCAGCGAGCCTATGTTCACGATGCGCCCTTCCGTGGCTGCGATGAGCGCGTGGCAGGCCTTCGCCATGAGAAAGGGTCCGCGGGTGTTGGTCTCGAACATTGCATCCCAGGCGTCCACGGTGATCGACTCCAGGGCTGCTGTCTGGAAGAGGCCGGCGTTGTTCACGAGCAGGTCGAGGCGCCCGAACTCTGCCTGAACGCTACGGATGGTCGTGTCCACAGACTGGGGGTCGCGCACGTCGCACTGTACTGCGATAGCGCGTACGCCATAATCTGCCAGATCCTTCCGCGTCTGCTCTGCTTCTTCTTCTGAACCACGATAGGTGATGGCGACATCTGCGCCTGCTTCTGCCAGGCTCAAAGCAAGCTGCCGGCCGATGCGCTTCGCTGCGCCGGTAACCAGCGCAGACTTCCCTTTCAAGCTTTCCATGCTCTCCAACTCTGCTGCCAATTCGAAGACTTCGCTGCGCGGACAATCGCGGATTAGTGTGGCGATCCAACCTGCGGTGAATCCTGGGTTTCTGCCGGAGGACGCGCGTTGCCTGATTTGGAACCCTTATTTTCTGCTGTCGATTGGGTGCTCTGGTCGCCATCGCCGCTGGGTTTGTAGAGCGAATACTGCTGTCCAGGCCGCTTCAAGCGAATGGTAATTTCCTTCGCTGCCGCGTCGACCGGGTAGTCATTGCCGAAGGTCTGGAAGCCGGGGGCGATGATCTGCAGACGCAGGGTATCGCCGATAGGAATGACATCAAGGGCGACCTTGCCGTCCTCATCTGTCTTCACTTCCATCGCGCCTTCGTCCTTACCGCTTTTGCTCAGCGGATGCATGACCACGGCCGCATTGCGGATCGGTTTCCCCGTGGAGTCCCGAACCACAGTCACATGGATTTCGCTGGTCTCCGGTGGCGGCTGATACTTGCGTCCACGGTGCTCATCCTGCCCCGACGCCGCATTGACCATGCCAAGGCAAAGAGCCCCGCCCAGCATTGCCCCGGCCCATCTGCGAGTTTCCCCTGTCCATCCCATCCCAGCATTCTACGTCCCGCGGCTCGCGGGGAGCCAGACCATACCACCGCTGCTACCATGCAAACGAGCTTATGGCAGGAGTATGATGAATTATGAGTGAACTTCGCTCATATCCACCCCGCCAACCCTTGACAAGCCCCCACCGTCCCCTCTAGAGTTAGCAATCGAAGGGTGACACTGCTAACGCCGCAGCGCGAACGGCACCGCCCGAACCACCAAAACGCAGCAACGTGATTGAAAACACCGAGGATCATCCTCGTTTGTAAGGAGAAATACATGGCAACTGCTACTGCTTCCGCAGCCACCACCTTTACCCCACTCCACGACCGCATCCTGGTTCGCCGTATCGAAGAAGGCGAAACCGTTCGCGGCGGCATCATCATTCCCGATTCGGCTAAGGAAAAGCCCCAGGAGGGCGAAGTCATCTCCGTCGGCAAGGGCAAGTCGAACGACGAAGGCAAAGTATTCCCCCTGGACGTGAAGGCCGGCGACCGCATTTTGTTCGGCAAGTGGGGCGGCACCGAGATCAAGATCGATGGCGAAGAGTTCCTGATGATGAAGGAAGACGAAGTCCTCGGCATCCTGCACAAGAAGTAGTCGGTTCCCTACTGCAACGACCTTAATCATTACGAAATAACCCCGGATACTTATCCGGCTTGCAAGGAGACATACACATGGCAAAGCAAATTCTGCACGGCGAAGATTCCCGCCAGGCGATTCTGCGCGGCGTCAACACGCTCGCGGATGCCGTCAAGGTCACACTAGGCCCCAAGGGTCGCAATGTGGTCATCGAGAAGAAGTTCGGCTCACCCACCATTACCAAGGACGGCGTCACGGTCGCCAAGGAAATCGAACTGGCAAATGCGCTTGAGAAC
>CAZZVA010000200.1:0-5756 GCA_964657345.1 uncultured Acetobacteraceae bacterium
CTCGACTGCTTTGCGCAGTATTTCCGTCTCTTCCTGCAACTGGTCGGCACGGTCCAGTGCCATCGCCAGCCGATAATAGGCAAGCGGATCGTCCGGCGATTCGGCAGCCACGCCGCGGTAAAGCGAAATCGCACTAGCAGTGTCGCCGGCCTTCAGCTTGTCCGCCGCCTCCGTCGATTGGGCAATCGCCTGGTCATGCTTGGCACGTGCCTGCATCGTCGTCCGATATTCGGCTAACTCCTTCTGCGCTGCCTCCGTCTCGCCCAGCGTCTTCAACACGCCCGCTAACTGGAAATGAGCTTCCGCCGCAGACGGATCGAGATCGATGGCCTTCTGCAAATGCTCCCGTGCCGCCTGTGCCTTCTGCAGTCTCGCAAGAACAAATCCGAGGTTGTAATGCACGTCATATGTATTGGATCGGATCGCCGCTGCCGCTTCAAGGTGCTGCAGCGCCCGCTCATACTCCCCCTGCTGCCGTTCCAGCAAGCCGTTCAGATATAGCACCTCGTAGTCGTGTGGCCGCTCTTTCAGCAACTCGGCGCCAGGCTTGGCCGCCGCCTGCATATCGCCTTTCAGGATCAGGACCCGCAGGTACAGCAGTCGCGTCGGTAGATCGCCCGGCTGCAATGCCAGCCCCGTTCGCAGCGTCTCCGCGGCTTCTTCATAGCGATTCCTCTGGACCAGCACCGTCGCCAGCGCACGATAGATCCGCTTCCATTCAGGATGCTGCTGTATCGCCGCCTGCCCCTTCCCGATCGCCTCGTCGAACATGCCCGCCTTGCTGTCAGCCACAATCAGGTCCAGGAGCAGCTCTTCATCTTCCGGCGCATCGCGCAACAACTCGGCGGCAGTCGCATACTGTCCTGCCTCCATTCTGGCTTTCGCAATCCAGTCGATCGCTGTCGCCGACGACGGGTCCAGTCGCAGCGCCTCCTGCCATTCACGCAAAGCATCCTTGGTCATACCGCGATCGTGATCCACCACACCCAGCGTAAGGTGTGCCTGCATCATCGACGGATTCAGTGCGATGGCCTTCTTCAATGCGGTCACTGCGCCTTCCATCTCCTGCGCAGCATAAAGGTTCGATCCCAGGGAATACTCAAGGGTCGCTGACGCCGGGTCCAGCGCCGCAGCACTTCTGTATGCTTCCGCTGCGCAGCCATACCTTCCTGCCTGCTGAAACATCGATCCGAGCTCCGCATACTCTGCCGCTCGCGACGCTCCATGCGAATGACTAAGACCTGCGGCCGCCGTGCATGTCTCTGCCCCGGCACCCCAGAACCCCGGCAGGCTCAACAGCAGGACCGTAGCCACGCGCACGCCTTGAGCCATCGTCAGCAACCGCCTCTACACGCCATGCAGTTTCACCGCTCCGCGCACAAGGGCGAAGTGGCGCATCGATGCGCAGCCATAGCATACGGCACTCCCGCGAAGCCACGCCAGCCGCTGGAGCGAGCTGGAGCGTGACCTCTTACCGCGTCTCCCGCAAGGCTCTGGCTTCGCATGCAGGCAGTCAAATCCGCCAAAAATAATTGTTGACAGCCTTTGGAATGCGCAGATATAAGCCACCATGATATCGATCTCATGACCGGACAGTCGTGAGAAAAAGTAAAAGTCGTCGGCCTCCCGGAAGACCGGACGGCTAGTTCCAAATTTCAAGGAGAACCAGATGCGCCTCTTCCGCTACCTTCTTTCAGCAGTATTTATGATAACGATCCCACTGCTGGCGCAAACCCCGACCGGAACTATCTCTGGAACAGTCACCGACTCCAGCGGTAATTCCGTCTCGAATGCGGCTATCACGGTAACGGAGACCAGCACCAACGAGTCGCTCTTCTCCAAAACCGATGCCGAGGGCCGCTACAGCGTACCTTTTGTCAATCCGGGAACGTATGTTGTCAAGGCCGTCGGCACCGGTTTTCGTCCCGCGTCCCAGACCGGCGTCCACGTCGAAATCGCCTCTACAAATGAAGTTAACTTCACGCTTTCCGTCGGCCAGGTCTCCGATACCGTGCAGGTAACTGCTGATATGCAGCAGCTCGATACCGAAACCTCCAACCTCTCAGATACCATCTCCGCCCGTCAGATCCTTGACCTTCCGGATAATGGCCGAAACCCCTTCGACTTCGCCTTTCTCGCCCCCGCAGTCAGCAACGTCGGCAGCGCCTCGACACCCCACATTGGCGGATCGCGCAATGGCAACAACGAACAGCTCATCGACGGCATGACCAACATCCTCCCGGAAAACAACGTCGGCAATAATCTCAGTGCCTACAATCCGGTCGTCGATTCCGTGCAGGAAGTCAACGTCCAGAGCAGCGTCCTCCAGGCTGAATACGGACGCTTCTCCGGTGGCATCGTCAGCCTCACCACCAAGGGCGGAACGAACAGCTTCCACGGGGGTGTTTTCGAATTCCTCGAAACCAATGGCCTGGCAGCACAATCCTTCGGCGCCTCGAAAGGTTCCACCAAGCCTGACGCCCATCGCTATCAGACAGGCGGCACCCTCGGCGGTCCGATCCGCCATGACAAGACCTTTTTCTTTGTGGACTTCGAATCTTCCCGCCAGTCCTCAGCCCAGTCGGAGGCATTTCTGCTTCCTGCTGCTAACTGGCTCACAGGTGATTTTTCCGCCTCTTCCACAAAAATCTACGATCCGCTGACTGTCCATCCGGATCCAGCCAATCCCGGCAGCTACATTCGCGACCAGTTCCCCAACAACATCATTCCCGCCAGTCGCCTCACCACCCAGGCCTCGCAGATCGCTCAGAAAGTCCTCAGCTATTACCCCACGCCGGGCAGTGCGACGGCTGCTGCCTTCCACACCACCACTGGCATCAATACCAACAACTACTACCACTTCGATACTCGCGTCGATCAGCAGTTCTCTTCCAAGTGGCGTTCCTTTTTGCGCTTCTCACACTCCTCCGGTTCCAATACTTACTTGAACGACTTTGGCAACGTCGCCTCGCCCGGCGGCTATAACGGTCCCTCCACTGGCACTGCGTACAGCCTCTCCTTCGACAACACCGTTACTTTCAATCCAAAACTCCTGGGAGAATTCCGCTACGGCTTCTCCAAGTCCACCTCGGTCCGCAAAGCATCCAGCCAGGGCTTTGATCCCACCACCCTCGGGCTCCCTTCTTCCATCAGCCAGCAGGCCTCACAGAACGCTCTGGTCTTCCCGCACTTCAGCTTTTCCGGCGGCTATGAAGACATCGGCACTCTTGGGTATGTACCGCTCCAGGAAAATCCTCTCGCCCACGACGTGAACGGCAGCCTGGTCAAAATCCTCGGCGGCCACACCATCAAGATCGGTGGCGAATACCGCATCCTCAAGCTCGATTTCTACCAGTACACCTATCCCGCCGGTACCTTCAGCGTGGATGAAAGCTGGACCCGTATGAATCCGCAGGATTCCACCTCCGGCGGCAATGCATTCGCCTCATTCTTGCTGGGCCTGCCGTCGGGTGGCGACATCACCAACGATCCCCATGCCGTGCAGACATCGCAATACCTCGCCTTCTACGGCCAGGATGACTGGAAGGTGCGTCGTGATCTTACCTTCAACTTCGGCCTTCGCTACGATCTTGAAATTCCGCGTACAGAGCAGAATAACCAGCTGTCCGTGTGGAATCCGAATGCGGCTTCGCCCCTCGGCGCAGTCACACCGGCCGCGGGCGTAAGCTGCCCGGCATGTGCCAGCCTCAAGGGCGCAATGGCGATGGTCGGCACCAGCGCATCGCAGTACGGCCGACATCAGGTCGCCACTCAGACCAAGGATTTCGGCCCTCGTCTCGGCTTTGCCTACGGCGGTCTGCCCAAGCTGGCATTCCGCGGCGGCTTCGGCGTGGTCTTCCAGCCCTCTGCACTCCAGGCAGCCGGTACCTCGGGCGCACCGGGACTCGAAGGCTTCAATGCACAAACCAACTTCAGCCCCAGCTTCGACAGTCAGCACAGCGCGCCCGTGGCTGACCTCTCCAATCCGTTTCCCACTGGCTACCAGGTGCCCCAGGCTAAGAATGCAGCCTGCCTCGCCTCGGCTGCCTGCATCCAGGGCATCGATCTGGGCAATGGCGTGCAGCAGTCATTCTTCGACAAGGTTCGCAATCCCTACACCATGCAGTGGAACCTCAGCATGCAGTATCAACTGCCGGCGCGTCTCAAAGCCGAAGTCGCCTACCTCGGCAACCGTGGTCTCTTCCTCATCAACGGCGACCCCGGTGTCCCCTTTGACCAGTTGCCCACGGCTGACCTCGCTATGGGATCGCAACTCCTGAACCAGGTCGCCAACCCGTTCTATGGAGTCATCACTACCCTCGGATCTCCGCTCAGCCAGCCGACCATTCAGTTAAGTCAGCTGCTCCGTCATTACCCGCAATACAACGGCGTCTCCAGCTACCGCAAGCCGGACGCGGACTCCATCTATCACGCCTTTACCCTTCGTCTCGATCGCGAATTCTCTCAAGGACTGATGTTCACCATCGCCTTCACCGGCGGCAAGGCCATCGACAACGCAGCCTCCTCCGTCAACTATCTTGGCCCGGCAGCACAGACCTTTGCCGACCAGTACAACCCACGCGCGGAACGAGGTCTTTCGGCCTATGACGTCGCACGTCAGCTCACGTCCAGCATCGTCTACGAACTTCCCTATGGCCATGGAAAGATGTTCGGCAACGACATCTCCAGGCCATTGGACCTGGTTCTTGGTGGCTGGCAGGTCAACGGCATCGTCAACTATGCCACCGGCACACCCGTAGTACTGGCGAGCGTCGATAACGGCACCACTGCCGAATCCATCTTCACCTTCGGCCAGCGTCCGGCATGGACCGGAAAGAGTCCGAAAATTTCGAACCAGAGCCGCGCGCACTGGTTCGATACCACGCAATACTCCAAACCTGCCGCATACACCATCGGCAACGCACCTCGCGTCCTTGCCAATGTTCGAGTTCCCTCATACAGCAACCTGGACTTCTCCGCTGTGAAAAACAATCGCTGGGGATCCGACAGCCGTTTCAACTTCCAGTTCCGCCTGGAAATGTTCAACGCTCTCAATCACCCGGTCAGCGGTGCTCCCGACGCTAACGTCAATGACGCTACCTTCGGCGCCATCACCAGCTATGCCAACACTTCCCGGCAGATCCAGATCGGCTTGAAGCAATACTTCTAAACCGAAGTCGTTCTATCCACTCGACGCGAGACAGGACCCCATACCTGTCTCGCTCTCTTTCTCTACAGGATTCTGAGTCTGCTTCCATTGGTATAAGGACCCCCCATGCGCTCTCCAGGCCGCGCCCTCCTGCTCGCACTGCCTTTCACACTGGCCCTAGCCTCCATCCAGGCAAAGGCACAGGTCGTACTCTTCCATCAGGACGGTTTCCCCACCATCGATAACGCAGTCATCCCTCTGAACTCCCTCCATTCCGCGTTAGGCCCGAAAGCAGTATCTGCAACTATTGATGATCTCAAAGCCGGATCCGTCCTGAAGGACGCGCAGTTACTCGTGCTGCCCTACGGCTCTGCCTTTCCTGCCGCAGCATGGTCCTCCATCCAGCACTACCTCCAGCAGGGCGGCAACCTGTTACTACTCGGCGGCCAGCCCATGCGGGTACCCGTGCTCGGCAGTCGCGACGACGCATTCGTGAATGAAGCGGCGCAGGACAGCTACAGCCGCGCCATCGACTTCCGTCACAGCTACGCAGTGCCGGTAGATCTCAAAGCTTCCACGTTTCAATGGCGTCGTGGCTATACCTTTT
>CAZZVA010000201.1:0-5689 GCA_964657345.1 uncultured Acetobacteraceae bacterium
CAGGCTGTTCGGAAACGTCTTTGTGATGCGCACCTTGCCATAGCTGCCAAGCGCCGGCAGGATCGGCTGCGCCGTGGTGAAGTTGACCGTCTTGTTCTGCGACGACCGGCCGGTGACCTGACCGCGCTGACGATTGTAGCCCTCGACCATCACTTCCATCACCTCGCCAAGGTGCCGTTCGTAGCCAATACGCTGGCGCTCACGCTGCGCATCCATCAGCCGCTGCAGCCGCGCGGACTTCACGTCGTCGGGCACCGTGTCCGGCATGCCCACCGCAGGCGTGTTGGGCCGCTGCGAATACTGAAAGGCGTAAACAGCGTCGTAGCCGACTTCCTCCAGCAGCGTCATCGTCTGCTCGAAGTCGTCATCGGTCTCGCCGGGAAAGCCGACGATGATGTCGGTCGTCATGCTGATGTCGCGCTTCGCCGCCTTGATCCACGCGATGCGCTCCAGGTACCACTCACGCGTGTACTCGCGTTGCATCGCCTTCAGCACCGCCGACGAGCCGGACTGTACTGGCAGATGCACGTGGTCGCACACCGTCGGCATGCTGTCGATGACCGCGATGATGTCCGGCGTGAAGTCCCGCGGATGCGATGTGGTGAAGCGTACCCGGCGGATGCCCGGCAACTCGCCGATCATCGCCAGCACCTCGGCAAACGTGCACTCGCCGATGGGATCGCGATAGCTGTTCACGTTCTGCCCAAGCAGTTGAATGTCGGTGAAGCCCTGCGCAGCCATGCGTTGCGCCTCGGCAAGGATGCTGTCCGACGCGCGTGAGCGCTCCTTGCCGCGCGTGTACGGCACCACGCAGTAGCTGCAGAACTTGTCGCAGCCTTCAATGATGGTGATGTAGCCGCGATGCGGGTTCGAGCGCGTCGTGAACTCGGTGTCGAAGGTCGCGTCCTGCGTGCGGTGATCGTCCAGGCCGGTGATGCGCTTTTCGCCGGCTTCAAGCCGCACCAGCATCTCCGGCAGATTGCGGTACGACGCCGATCCCGACACCAGCGACACATATGGCGCGCGCTCGAAGATCTTCTCGCCCTCCTGCTGCGCGACGCATCCCAGCACGGCAAACTGCTTGCCCTCGCCCTGCATGCGCTTGTACTCGTTCAGCCGGTGAAAGACCTTCTGCTCAGCCTTGTCGCGAATGGAGCAGGTGTTGTACAGGATCAGCCCAGCGGCCTCTTCCTCCTCAACCCGCGTATAGCCCTCATGCTCCAGCGTCCCGATCACCTTCTCGGAATCATGGGCATTCATCTGGCACCCAAAGGTCTCGATATAGAACGTTTTGCCGGGGGCGCTCATTAACGCCAGTATATCTCCGTAGCTGGACACACCGGTGCTTACGCCGTCTGCTGGGTTCCCGCCAGTTCCACGAGGCCACGATCCTCCCACGGCAACGTTACTGCCGTGCCAACCAGTAACAGCAAGGCTGAGGTTTTGATCAGGCCAGACAAACGTAAACCGTGCAGGAAGAGGAATCCTTCCGGGGCAACAAGTACAGCCAGTAGCAGCATCGCGAAGCCTAATCCAGGCACTGCCTTGCGTGATCGGGTGGCACTAACGGCCAACAATGCCAGGCAGGCAAACGGAGCATACAAGTGCACCAGCGTGTAATCGGCCGACAGCGGGGGCAACAGGATCGAAATCGAGACGAGGGCTACGATCTGGTTCACGAGCGGGAGACGAATGATCCGGTAGAAGAAAAGAACCAGCCCACAGAGTATCCCCAGCAGAAGATAGAAGCGGAGCCACGGCGCCAAGCTGGTTCCAACCATCGAGGGCATAATGTGGTGCGCCGCTTTCTGCAGGAGCTTTACCGGTGTAAAGAGGGAATGGTCGAATCCCGCTTCGCCTAGATCGAACGATAGAATGTACGCCCTTTGAAAGAATTCAAGACCGCTTGCGGTTCCCGCTCGCGCCGCCTGAAACGTTGGCCCAAGCCGCCAGTAAGAGCACAACGTGGAAATGGCTGCCACAAGGAGGACGGTCAGTGATGCGCCGTACTTACGATGTGCGACAAAGATACCCACAAGAAGGAACGGGAATATCTTGAGGGAAACTGCTAGGCCAAGCAGGACTGCCCCCGGGTACCACCAGCACCTCCAAATGCAAGCGATCGAAGCCCACACAAGCAGGACGTTGATAAGTTCTATGTTGCCGCGGTCTAAGGCAAAAAGAATGGGGTAAGACAACACTCCGGCGACAAGCACCACCGCGAGGGTTGATATCCCGTACAATCCGCGTCGTACAAGAGCCTGCATGAACAACAGAGCACCGGCGATGGCACCAACCAGGAAGGAACCAAAGAGCACCCCTTCGCTAAACCTTCCAAACAGAAAGAAGCAATGAAACAGCACGGCCGCCGGGGCCGGGTACGTAAAGGGAAACCTTGCAATCGTCAACGGCTCGGACTGCCAAGAGACGAAGAAACTCTGCTGGTGGAAGTAACGAAAACGATCCTTGTACAACATGAAGTCGTCTGGACTCGTATAAGCAGGAAAAAATGGCGACCAATGGTATCGAGCCAGATGGTAAATGAAGTGCTCTGCGAGGCCAACCAAGAGCGTAAGCAGCCATAGAGCAATTACAACGCGCAGGAATGTACGCAACGGCACACAGTCCCAGACACTCACTGCAGGCAGGTTCGGCGGCTGCGCGCGGTCAGGCACGTTGCCGCTCAAGTTCCCAGGCGATAGAGTCTGCAATGCCTGCTTCCTTCGTCTTCTTCGGCGCCCACTGGATACGCTCCAGGGCCTTTGAGTTATCGGCGACAAAGTATTTCTGGTCGTTGGATCGCCAGGGCAGCTCGCGCGGATTCATCTTTACGCCAAGTTCCTTCTCCAGGTGCAGGAACAGTTCGCGCAGCGACATGCTGTTCTCATAACCACCACCGATATTGAACGCATTGCCTCGTCCCTGGTCGCGATGCTCGTGCGCGGCCAGGTAACAGGCCACGGCATCGGAGACGTGGAGCAGGTCCCTTACCTGCTTGCCGTCGCCATTGATGGTGAAGCTGTGCTCAGGATTCTTTTTGGTCTCGATGGCCTGCTGGCAGAACCAGCCCACCCAGCCTTGATCAAAGGTCGAGACCTGCCGTCCGCCATAGATGGTGGAGTGCCGGAAGACAACGCTGTTGACGCCGAAGTTTCGCGCGTACTCCAGCATGTACTGATCGGCAGCTCCCTTGGAGCAGCCGTAGGGCGTGTAGAACTCCAGGCGTGCCCGCTCGTCTACGCCTTTTTTGCCCCGCGGTTCCCAGCGTGTCGGCTTTTCCTCCAGCACGCAATCCTCCAGTTCACCATAGACCTTGTTGCTTGAGGCATACACCACGGTTGCGCCGGGTGCGTACAACCGCACCGCTTCAAGCACATTGATCGATCCGAGTACATTCACCTCAAAGTCGCGGCGCGGATTCGCGAGGGAGGTGGTCATCGCCACCTGGCCAGCCAGGTGAAAAATACACTCGACTGAGTGCTTGCGAAAGATAACTTCCAGGTCCTGGCTGTTCCGGATGTCGCCGTGGAAGAACTCGAAGTGACCCAGTGTCTGCAGCCATGCATAATTCAGCGGAGTTCCAGGTCGCGTGAAGTTATCGAGGATAAGTACCTCTTCACCGCGCCGGATAAGTTCCGCCGAAAGGTTGCAGCCAACGAAGCCGCACCCACCTGTTACGAGATAAGCCAAATCAACTGCTCCGATCGTTTGTTTTGGTCTTTGCCTTTGCAAGCTCTTCGTTCCGAAAGCTTCGCATCTTTGCCATGGAGGCAAAGTAACTGAGGACAAACGCGGGCAGGTTGCGCTTGCTTTCGCCCGCCTTGCGCTGCTCGAAGGTCACCGGGACCTCTGACACGGACGCATGCGACTCCCCCGCCACCAGCCGAATCAGGATTTCCTCTACGATATCGAAGTTATCGGATACAAGGTGGAGCGCACGCAGTTGGTCACCGCGGTAAAGCCGCAGGCTGTTGCTGACGTCCGCAACCGGCAGGTGGAACGCGAACTTGTATGCCAGGTTCAAAACCCGGCTCATCAGAATGAGGACAGCCGGATTTTCCGTGCTTCCACCGCGTACATAGCGCGAGCCGATCACGATGTCCGTGGTTCCACGCCGTTCCCACAGCTTGATCAACTCGACCGGATTATGTGAGCCATCCGAATCCATCAACAGACCGTACCGTCCACGCGATCGTTCAATACCCGTTCTGACGGCGTCCCCGTAGAGATTGCCGCCGGTGCGGGCAATGCAGGTGACACCGTTGGCCGCGCACACTTCAGCCGTGTCGTCGACCGGTGTCAAAGCATCGGCAACTATCACTTCGAAGCTTGGCGTCAGCGCGGCCACGGCCGGCATCAGGACCGGCAGCAACATGCGAAGCGAGTCTGCTTCGCGGTAGGCCGGCATCACGACCGACAGTTCACAATCCGTTGGCAACAAGAGATGGTTCCTCTAACGACAGATGCGGGTGTGTTTGACGCGCCAGCTCCCAGACCGCATGCGCAACATTGTGCTCAGGCCGCCAGCCTAATTCATCCTGGGCACGTGTGTAATCCGCCACGGAGTGATGCGGCTCGTAGGGATGCATGGGCACGGCGCCCAGTTCCAATTTGGGTTGGATCCCAAGCTGCCCGCACACGGAAGCAACCAGGTCGCGCAGCGGCATGGACTGGCCGCTGCCGAGATTGAATTTCTCGATCAGCGTCGACGGCGTGCGATTGACGCTAAGCAGCACGGCACGCGCGATATCGCGCACAGAGCAGAAGTCACGCACCTGCGTCCCTGCGGTCATGGGTAACACCTGACCGGTCTCAGCGGCATGAAGAATTCGAGGGAACAGCCGGTCACCGCCATCATGCGGACCTGTGAAGGCAAACGGACGGAAGATGGTGAGCGAACGATTGAACTCAGCCGCAGCCGCCTGCAACATCGCGTCTCCAGCCGCCTTGCTGGCGCCGTACGGGTGCAGCGTCTCGATGGGGTCAGACTCCACAAGCGGGCGATTCTGGTCCCGGTAGACCAGACCGGTGCTGATGTAGATGAACCGGGAGTGGTGATCGAATCGGCAGTTCATCTGAAACAGCCGCATGGTCGACTCGACATTGAAGCGCATCATGTCGAACCAGGAACCCTTGGGCGGCCTGAGCCCGCTTGCGGCGCAATGGATGATCACGTCAGGATTGGCGCGCTCGAAGATCTGCGCCGTATGCACTGTGTCACTCAGCTCATGTTCTATGAATTGAATGTTGGGTCCGAGCGCATGCATGGACTCGTGAACCCGGCGCACCGGCGCAACCACCACATGATTCAGGTCCTGAGCAAGTTGCTGCAGGATGTTGAGGCCAAGGGTTCCGCTGCCACCGGTGACTAAAATCCGCCTCTTAGACATGCTCGTCGGTTGCTGTCCCATGCAAAAAGTACGTTCGCACGTAGACACGCAAGCCTGTTTCCGCAGTCATCCTGGTCTTGCGAAAAGCCCTTCCGCACTGGAAGGCACTGGCGTAGAGGTTCTCAGCGTACGCGCTCACCACCTGAGTATAGCCGTAAGCAGCTGCTCCTCAGGGCGACTTTCCTGGGGACACAACGCATCGAAAGGGTCGGAGGTAAGTGTATGAAGACTTCCGCGAAACTCCTCTCCCGCTTACTATGCGCTTCCGTACTGTGCGCCTGCGGCTTGGCCGCCTATGG
>CAZZVA010000202.1:0-5669 GCA_964657345.1 uncultured Acetobacteraceae bacterium
CACAATGGCTGAAAAAGTTGTCGCAGGATCTGTCCCGATCGCTACCGCGACTTCCATCCGATGCTCTTTGACATTTCCATAAGCCACGGCATTCCCGGCCGGGAACCCCATCCCCGCTGCAGACACCTGCCCTGCCGCAATCGTGCCGCCGGCAGTCTCTGCCATCGCCCGGACCCGCGCGGCCAGTGGATCGCCAGTCGCATTCTGCTCGGCTTCGCGGCGCAGCCGGTCGCGTACATGCTCTGCCGCCACCTTCTGACGCTGCCAGTGCATGCCGGTCGTCCTGCTGTCATACACCTGCATGCGGTACATGCCCATATTCCGCTTGCCATGCACCGGGTCCCGCGTGACCACCAGCGGCAGCGTGATGTAACGTCCACCATCCATCGGCCAGCACTGCAGCACAGGAAAATCGAGCACATTGAAGTTGTCACGCAGGATCACTTCCTTGCACGCCGCCTGCTTCGAAGGAATCGTCTTCGGGAAAAACTTACCCACCTCGGCGAGCCGCGGCAGCAGCTTCAGCTTGTCCAGCAGGCTGTCCGGCGATTTCTGTTGCAGCAGCGACTGGATCCGCCCGGCAATGTCATCCAGCGACTCTGTCTCAAGCGCCATCCGCATGCGACGCTCACTGCCGAACTGGTTCATCAAGACCCGTGCTCCCGGATATCCCTTCACTCGCTCAAATAGCAGTGCAGGCCCGCCCGGAGCATAGCCCTCCAGGCCGCCCTTGCGACCCGCCTTGGACGCGCGATCAGTCACCTCGGCAATCTCCAGGATCGGATCCACCTCCTCACGAATGCGCTTCAGCTCGCCTTCGCGATCCAGCTTCTTGATCCATTCCCTCAGGTCGTTGTAAGCCAATTCGTCTCCATGCCCGTATACTCTTTCCAATCAGGCACTACAGGCTTCTTCATGGTAGTCGAGCACTCCCGGCAGAAACCGGTCGCGGCGCCGTCCTTGGAACGAAATGAATTCTCATGCGGCTGTGGCATCGCCTCGTCAAATCACATTGGCTGCGGTAAGAACAACCGGGTAACTACCGGCCAGGTGACGTTTCCTTACACGAAGGTAGCATAGCTGGATGTTCAGGATAAAAGGCGGACGCAGGCCATAAACACTTCTCGGTCACGCGGCAGTGTGCCCGGCTTCTTCGTTCAATGTGACCAGGGGATATCCCAGCTTCTTCCATTCATCGAATCCGCCCCGTAGCGGACGGACCCGGTAGATACCCAGCTTGCGCAGCCGCAACGCTACCTTGCCGCTCGTCGCATCACTCGGACAGGTACAGTACAGCACCACATCGCGATCACGCGGGATCTGTTCCGAGTGACTCGAAACCGTCTCCGGCGATAGGCGCAGGGCCCCCGGCAGCACCCGCGGGTCCGGCAGATAATCGAGCGGGTGCCGCAGGTCGACGATGAACATATCGCGCCCCGCATCCATCATTTCCTTCAACTCTTCCGGCTCGATTTTGGCTCCTCGTATCCCTTTCAGAAAAGCCTGCTGCTTCGAAACCCGGTAAAGGAAGAAACCCAGCAGAAGCAGAACAAACAACACACCGGCAAAGTGTCCGAACAATCGCAACGCATGCGGATCCTTTTCCAGGGCATCGCCGAAAAACCGTCCCGCCAGTGTCATCGAAAGCGACCACAGCAGTGCCCCGCCCAGGTCATACGCCAGGAAAGTGACATAGGGCATATTCGTCTGCCCGGCGATCGGCGCCGCTACCGTGCTCAGCCCGGGGATGAACTTGGCGATCAGCAGCGCCTTCGAACCATGGCTTGTGAAGTAGTTGGTGGTCTTGCGAACGCAGGTAGCCGACTCCATGGATAAACGGCACAGCAGCTTGACCACCGAACCGCCATACTTTTTTCCAAGCAGGTACCAGACCGAATCACTGATGGCACACGCCAGGATGACGACCAGCAGGACGAGAGGAAGATGAGCCTTGTGGGTACCCGTCAAGGTCCCTGCTGTGAGCAACAGCGGGATGCTGGGAATAGGCATACCAAGCTGCTCCGCCATGACCCACAGGAAGAGGATGAGGTACACGTAATGGAGAAAGAAATCGACCGCAATCGGCATGGGCTAGCTCTGAGCCGAGAAGCATTGGCTGCAGTATAGATGAGCCGCGCGAACACTTTGATGCCGATTTTGTGAGCTTACAGACAAAACAAAAGGGCCGGATCGCTCCAGCCCCTTTCCGTCGCTTCCAGGAAGCTGCTCTTATTCCGCGAAGGTCAACGGCATTTCCACCAGGTGCTGACTCACAAACCAGGTCTGCAGTTCATTGGTCCGCAGAACATTGCTCACCAGCATGTCGTTGGTTCCGGAATCCTTTACGTCTTCCGCCTTTTCTGCCAGGTCGCGCGTGGTCTTCAGGATGAAGTCATGCGCCTCCAGCAGGCGGGAGATCTGCACCGGCACTTCTTCCCGATCGATCGGCGGCCGATTCAGCCGGGTGTTTGCTGCCACATCGTGGGCCATCGCGATACTGACGCCCCCGAGCAGCTGGATGCGTTCGGCAATCGTATCCACCAGTTCACTCTGCTCTTCAGCATGTTTGTCGAACAACAAATGCAGCTGGTAGAAGGTCGGGCCTGCCACCTGCCAGTGGGATTTCTTGTACAGATCCCTGAGCGTAATCGTGTCTGCCAGCAGCAGGTTCAGTTGGTCCACCATCTTCTGCCTTGCCTCGGTCGGCAGGCCGATGGGAATGTTCTTCACCACGGTGCCGTACTGCTGGGTGATCTTGGCACTCTGCTTCCAGTTCGGAGTGATCAGGTCCGGACTCTTCGTCTGCCGTGTCTTCAAGGCGCTATTGTTGCTGCTCATTATTCCTCCTGTTCACAGGGTTGGATGCATGTGCGGCCTGGGAAAGAGCCACCCGGAAATGAAAAAGCAGGCTGGATTGCTGGATCCCGCGCCTGCTATTCACTCCTCACGCCTGCACTGCCTGCTTAGTTCTTGATCCGCACCGTCGGCTCTACCGAAAGTCCCGGCCTCAGGATGTGATCCTGATTTTCACCCTGGTCCAGATCAATCCGCACCGGCACGCGCTGTACCACCTTCACATAGTTGCCCGTTGCGTTCTCCGGCGGAAACAGGCTCAGGTTGGATCCCGTCGCGCCGCCCACTTGCGACACATGCGCGTTGTAGTCCCGGCTGTAGGCATCCACATGGACCTTGACCGCCTGCCCGATCTGCATATGCCGCAACTGGGTTTCCTTGAAGTTGGCCGTGATCCAGATATCGTCCAGCGAAACCAGCGTAGCCAGGTTCTGCCCGGCACTCGCGTTGTCACCGATCTCGACACTCTTCTTGGTCACAATGCCGTCTGCAGGCGCCACGATCTTCGTGTAGCTCAGGTTCAGCCTAGCCTGGTCCAGTTCAGCTCGTGCCTGCTCCACCTGCGCCGCCGCCTGGTCGGCCTTCGATTTCTGCGCCTTTACCTGGTTCGGACCATTCCTTGCATTCTGCAGTTGTGCCAGAGATTCCAGCTTTTGCTGCTTGGAGATCGAGATCTGGTCCTCGGCAGCAATGGCGCTGGCCTTGGCTTCCTGTAGCTGCGCCTCACTCGCGCGCGCCGTCGCCACATACTGGTCATACTGCTGCTTGGAAATGACGTCCTTCTCGACGAGGGGGGTGTAGCGTTGCAGATCCTGCTGCGCCTTGATGTTGTTTGCCTCTGCCTGCGCTACTGCCGCCTGCGCCTGCTCAAACTGACGCTGAGCCCGGTGAATACCGGCATCCGACCCCTGCACCGAAGCACCTGCCGACGAAATACTGCTGGTCGCCTGGATATTTGTAATCGGCACGTTCACCTTTGCCGATTCATAATTCGCCTCCGCCGCCTCCAGGTTCGCCTCGTCCTGCGACACCGTTACCTGGTAGTCGCGCGGGTCGATCTCCACCAGCACATCCCCGGCCTTGACTGACTGGTTCTCTGTAAAGTTCACCTTCAACACGTGGCCCTGGATGCGCGGACTGATCTGGATCAGGTGGCCCGCGATGGAGGCGTCATCCGTGTCTTCATAGAATGTCGAATGCCACCAGAACAGCAGGGCAATCACCACCAGCAGTGCCACGACGCCGATGATGATAAAGCTGCGCCGCTTCTTCTTCTGCCCCGGCTCCGGCTGTCGCTGATCAGAATCATTCTGGTCATCCGCTACCGCCGTGCCTGGTCTCCCTGACTCTGGATTCTGTTCGGCCACAGTTACTTTCCTCCAAGAAATTGCTGATACTTCGTTCCGATGACGCCCATCGCGCGTGCCAGCTCCAGCTTCGCAATGTTGTGTTGATACAGACTGGTCACATACTGGCTATTCGCCTGCGCGACCGACGCCAAGGCCTGCGTCACGGCAAGATTGTCGGAGACGCCGCTTGCATACCGCTGCTGCGCATCATTCAGTTCCTGCGTAGCCAGCTGCACATTGCTGCGTGAAACCTCAACCTGTTTCGCTGCTGTCTGTATGTCGTAGATACTATCGGCCACATCGGCCTGTACCGAACCACGCAGGTTGTTCAACTGCGCCACTTCCTGGTCCAGCTGTGCCTGCTCGATGCGTGCATCCCCGCGCAGCCTGGCCTCTTCGAAAATAGGGACGCTTGCTGTGCCCACTGCAGTGAACGTGTCATGCGAGTGCGCCAGGTTCTGTCCGATATCGCCGAAATCCCCACTGAACGAAATGGTCGGATATCGCTCTGCCGTCGCTGCCTTGCGATTTTCCTTCGCACCTTCCGCGGCCTCCGCAGCTGCTGCCACATCCTGCCGGGATTGTTGCGCCTGCGCCTGCGCGGCTTTCGGATCGACCTCAGGTAATGGCACATACGTCGGCAGATCCGTCAGTTCATACTTCTGGTCCAGCGGCAGACCGATCGTTCTCGCCAGCGCAATCCGATCTTTTTCATACTGATTCTGCGCACTGATCAGGTTCTGCTGCTGCGTCTGAAAATCCACACGCGCCCGCAATTCGTCCAGCAGCGGCGCCGTCCCCGCCTGGTGATTGGCGACTGCCTGGTCCAGGGATACCTTCGCCGTATCCAGCTGCGCCTGGTCATTGCGGATGGTCGAGACATCCGCGACGCACACCAGGAACGCATTGCCCGTCGTCAGGATCACCAGGTCTTTCGCATCCGCCAGTGTCAGCTGCGTCGATTGAAAATTGTGCTTCGAGGCAAGGAATTTTTGCAGCGATGAAACATTCACCAGCGACCAGGTCAGCGACGCGCGCACATCCTGGTAGCCATAGGGACCAATAATAGTGGGGATGCCAGGGATGCTTAGCCCCTGCGCTTTCAGGTTGGTCTCCTGGTCGGCAATACGAAAGTCGCCGGTCACGGTCGGCAGCAGGTTCTGCAGTTGCTGCAGCTTCTGGCCGCCGGCTGTACTTACATTCACGTTGGAGACGATCAGGCCAAGGTTATGCTGCAGGGCCAGGGCTATCGCCTTTTCGATCGAAAGCGACAGCACATCGGAAGTCGCCTGCGTCGTCACAATGCTGCCCTGGTACGTACTGTTCGCAGCAGGCTGCGGCACAGTCAGTCCCATGCTGCTGGAGCCCATTGACGAACTCCCGCTGCTTGAAGATCCCGAACTCGATGAGCCTGATGAGGACGAACTGCTGCCGAAGCCCTGTCCAAGGACCACGGATGGAAGGGCC
>CAZZVA010000203.1:0-5665 GCA_964657345.1 uncultured Acetobacteraceae bacterium
GTCGAAGATCACATCCTGCAGCTCAACGCGCTTGACGACGGCGTTGATGATCTCGCCGACGCGATGATTGTATTCAAGGAAAACCGTGTCGCGTTCCGCTTCCCGCACCTTCTGGAAGATGACCTGCTTGGCCATCTGCGCCGCAATGCGTCCCAGCACATCGGTCGGCTTGTAGTAGCGGATCTCGCCGCCGGCTTCGACCTCCGGCGCCAGCGCGCGGGCTTCATCCAGGCCGATCTGATTGAGCGGATCTTCGACTTCCTGGTCGGCATCCACGACCGTCTTGTAGACATAGGCGCGGATTTCGCCGCTTTCCTTATCCAGCTCGGCGCGCATGTTTTCCTGCGTCTTGTAATACTTGCGCGTCGCCAGTGCAATCGCGTCTTCGACCGCACCCACCACGATGCTGGGATCGATGCCCTTCTCACGGCTCAATGCTTCAATGTTCTGGTACAAAAGACTCGCCATATCGGTTCTTCCTTCTCTGCTTATTCCTGTGCTTGGTCTTGCCATTTCTGCGTTGCATGGTGGGGAATGCCTAGAACTCCGGCACCAGGTTCGCCTTTTCCACATTGGCAAAATCGATCTCTACCGTGGAGGCGGGCGAGGCTTTGGCAGCTTTGCCGGGCTTGCCTCGCGCACTCTTCTGTTTCACCGCAGCCAGGTCAAGGACCAGTTTCCCGTCCGTCAATCCAGCAATCCGGCCCTTCCAGTGGCGATTGCCTGCAACCGGAGTAAAAGTCTGCAGCTTCACCAGGCTGCCGGCAAATCGCTCGTAATCCGTCGCATACGAGAGTTTGCGGTCCAGGCCGGGCGACGAAACTTCCAGCGTGTACTCAGCGCCCGGAACCAGGTCCTCCACGTCCAGCAGCATGCCGAAGTCCCGGGAAAACTGCTCGCAGTCTTCATGGGTAACGCCGGAAAGGTGCTCTATGGACAGCGTCCCTTCAAGGACCGCAGCCGGCACCAGTCCCTCCTCGACACCTTCGTCGGTTTCTTCTGCAACGTCGCCCGATTCGTCGCCAGGCCCGGCATGCGAAGGATGACCCAGCAATCGCTCGGCCTCATCCGAGCCGCGCTTCTTCGAGGCGCCGGCTGCCATCGCTTCCTGGGCCGCCTTTGCGGCTTCAGCCAGTTTGGCGCGGCCCTCCGCATTCTTCTCGAGAAAAACCCGCAGCGCGCGGAACTTTCCACCTCCCGCAAAGTCCAGATCGACCACATCCAGACCGTGCGAGGTGGCGACCCGCTGTGCTGCTGCCCGTAACTGATCGAGATCCACTGCCATGCGAACTCAGGTTCCTGTACCCATTGAGCCGGGGCACTTTTGCTGCAAATAAAAAGTGGGCTTTCGCCCACTCGTCTCTCCTGACCACGACTACCCTGCAAGCAGGCAGCTTTGGACGGAACAAACTCGCTATAGTCGTAAGATACGCTTCAGCCCGCAGAAATTCAATGCAGGCTGGCTTCCCAGGAGCTGCTGCGTGGAAGGCAGTTAACTGTTTCAGCCTTCTCGTAGATGGTAGAAGGACTAAAGGACAGACTCCGGCGTCCAGGCGGTCTCCCTGCGATTGCGGCCATTCATCTTGGCACGGTACAGAGCCATATCCGCGGAGCGGAGCAGGTCACTGGGATCGGAGTCCGCATGCGGGGTAACCGTGGCGCAGCCGATACTGACCGTGACAATGCCGTGCGGACTGGTGGAGTGCGGAATGGCACAGTCTTCGACCGCACGCCCCAGCAGATCCGCCATCAGTTCGGCGCTTTCTTCCGAAGTGTTGGGCAGGACCGCGACAAACTCTTCACCGCCATAGCGTCCCAGCACATCGAGCGGCCGGCGCAGACCTGCGTCGATCGCTCGGACCAGCCGGCGCAGGCACTCATCCCCTTCCAGGTGGCCATAGCAGTCGTTGAAGGCCTTGAAGTGATCCACGTCGATCACCATCAGGGTCAGCGGTGTCTGATCGCGGCGGCCGCTCTGCCATTCCCGGTGCAGCACCTGGTCCAGCAGTCTTCGATTGGCGATGCCCGTGAGCCCGTCCACCATGGCAAGCTGTTCTGCCTGCTCGAATGCCATGCGCATCCGGGCCTCTGCTGCTTTCCGCTCGGAAATGTCCCGCAGCACGCAGACGAATCCGGATGGACGCCCTGATTCCTGATCGTGCAGCAGCCGGGCTGTCGCTTCGAGCCAGAGATAACTGCCATCCTTCCGCAGGCCCTGGTAGGTAAACGGACGTGGCTCCTGTCCCTCCAGCAGATCATCGAGGGCTGCGTGCAGAACTGGCAGGTGCTCCGGCAACGCCAGTTCGCCGAAACGCTTACCCCGCACGTCTTCCTTCTGCCAGCCTAGAAGTTCTGTGAGTGCCGGTGAAATATATTGCGGCACGCGTTGCAGATCCGCCAGCAGGATGATGTCCCGCGATGCCTCTGTTATGGAACGAAAGCGGGCCTCGCTTGCCTGCAGACGCAGATGAACACGGCGGTTGGCAGACATCGCCACTTCTGTCACATAGAGGGCCAGCATCGACATCGCGATAAACGTCTGGAAGATGAGGATCCTGGTAGCCAGCGAGCCATGTTTCTGGTTGCCCAGCGGGCCAAATCCGTCCGCCGTCAGGTAACCACCGATAAAGATCACGGCCAGCAGTCCCAGCGCCGAACCGGTGAAGCCCAGGCGCACGCCCAGCAGCAACAGCACCAGCAACACCACCCATAGCAACGGGTAGGTGGTATCCAGGAAAATCGCCAGTGTGGTTACTGTCAACAGGCTGAAGAGACCAGCTACCTCCAGCCGCGACCGAACCGAAAACGGTCTGCCGTGGTGATAGGAAAGATAAAGCGGCAAGACCGTCGCAATGCCCAGGACGTCGGCAGCGAACCAGGCCCGCAGTGAGCCTGCAAACGGCGCACCCTCCACCATGACCAGGAAGCAGGTGGCCATCAGCGACGCGACAGCCGGCGCCAGCAGACCTCCGTATAGCAGAAAGCTCCGCAGCTGACGGGCCTCCGTCAAGTCACTCTCGGGAGCCATGGTCGCGTACATCAGCGAGGCGCCCACCAGCGCTTCCAACAGGTTGCAAAAGCTGAAGAACGCTGAAACGCGAAACGAGTTCATCTGCAACAGGTTGAGGGAAATGTCGATGCCGTAGCCCAACACCAGGAAGGAAGGCCACTGGCGTTTCGGGGATCGCAGCAGCACTCCCATGAGCAGGCCGTTGGCCAGCCAGATCACCGAAACCCCGGTCGCCTTATAGCTGTGATCATTCAGCAGTGCGCCTGTGATCGAAAGGACAATCAGCCCGCATGCAACACGGAGCAACCGTCGAAGCGTTGGAAGACGCTGCGCTGTCCCCTGCTCCTGCGGATCAGACACCCGTTCCCTGCTTGCTGATGGTCCAGACACTATCGTTATCCCGGTTGACGTAAACACAGCGTTATTTCAGGCCTGACACTGCTGAATACTGAATAGTGTTGCCTTGAAACGGCACTTCCGCAAGCACTACACGCGCAGGTCAGAACACTTTCGAGGTATGACCGGTCATCCTCTTCGCAGAGAGGCTGACTTCGAGTGTGGTTATCGGCGGAAGTTAAAATCTGTTCAACTGACGAAAGTCATACCTGGCAGGCTGCCAGCCGACAACCCGCCCACCGGGCCGGCCCGGCAGCTAAACCGTTTGCCCTGCCGCCCCCATCCCCCTACAATCAACAGCAACCTGGACACAACCAAGCGTGAACCGGCTGTGAATCGCACAGCTTTTGGCCGTCATCTACCACTTAAAGAGAGACATGATCGAATTTCCAGTTCCGGAAGCCCTTACCTTTGACGATGTCCTGCTGGTGCCTGCTGCCAGTGATGTCGTTCCCACGCAGGTCAGTACCCAGACCAACCTGACCCAGCGCATCAGCATCAATACGCCACTGCTCTCGGCAGCCATGGATACCGTGACCGAATCCCGCCTGGCCATTGCCATGGCGCAGCAGGGCGGCATGGGCTTTATTCACCGCAACCTGACCATCGAGCAGCAGGCTGGCGAAGTTGATAAGGTCAAACGCTCGGAAAGCGGCATGATCGTCGATCCGGTCACCATCGGGCCGGAGCAGCTCATCTCCGACGCGCTTGAGGTCATGCGTCGCTACAAGATCTCCGGCGTCCCCGTCACCCAGGGCAAACGACTGGTCGGCATCCTCACCAATCGCGATCTGCGCTTCGAAACACGGACAGACATTCCTGTTGGCGACGTAATGACCAAGAAAGATTTGATTACGGTCGCGGTCGGGACCACGCTGGAAGAAGCTGAGCAGATCCTCCATCAGCATCGTGTGGAAAAGCTTCTAGTCGTCAATGGTGATTACGAATTGAAGGGCCTCATCACGGTCAAGGATATTCAGAAAAAACTGAAATACCCGAATGCCGCAAAGGATCCGCAGGGGCGGCTCCGCGTCGGCGCCGCCATTGGTGCTACCGGAGACTACCTGGAACGAACAACAGAGTTGATTCGCGCACGCGCGGATGTGATCTCGATCGACACCGCGCATGGCCACCAGAAACGCATTCTCGATGCTGTACGCGAAGTGAAACGCCGATACCCCGAAGTCGAATTGATGGCCGGCAATGTTGCGACCTATGAAGGCGCCAAAGCGTTGATGGATGCAGGAGCCGATGCCGTCAAGGTCGGTATCGGGCCCGGCTCCATCTGCACCACGCGTATGGTCACGGGCGCAGGTATGCCCCAGATCACGGCCATCAGCGAGTGCTATCGCGCAGCCAGGGATCGGAATATTCCGATCATCGCCGATGGCGGCATCAAGTATTCGGGCGACGTCACCAAGGCCATCGCAGCAGGCGCCAGTGTCGTCATGATCGGATCGTTATTCGCAGGAGTCGATGAAAGTCCCGGCGAGACCATCCTCTACCAGGGCCGTTCCTTCAAGGCTTATCGCGGCATGGGCTCGCTCTCCGCAATGGCGCAGGGCTCCGGCGAGCGCTACTTCCAGGGCAAGGACGATTTCACGGATGACGCCGGCCGCATGGAAGGTGTTGTCGCCCGTGAGCGACAGGGCAACAACCGCCTGGCCAAATTCGTTCCGGAAGGCATCGAAGGCCGCGTGCCGCATCGCGGGCCGCTCGAATCCATGGTCTACCAACTGGTCGGCGGCCTGCGTTCCGGCATGGGCTATCTCGGCTGCAGCACCATTCCCGAGCTGCAGAAAAACGCCCGCTTCGTCCGCATCAGCAATGCCGGCCTGCGCGAAAGCCACGTGCACGACGTCATTATCACCCGCGAAGCCCCCAACTACCATGTCGAGTAGCACCTGCCGTGCGGGCGACTCCGCTTCGCGTGGATGCTCCCGTTGGTCGCACTCTTCCCGGTCGACCGGACCCTTTGTTGCCAGTGCCGGCAGGCCGGAGTGGCGTTGACTCCAACCCGGAGCCGGCATCGCAGACCGCGTCCGCTTCGCATCTTCCTGGCGTGGATTCCGGCCCTGATCGGCGTCTGCATCATCATGCTGGAGTCGACCCCGACCTTCGGCGCCAACCACACCAGCGGCCCCTTGCGCGTTTTCTGGCAGGCGCTCTTCGGGCCAGTTTCCGACGTCCGCTGGGAAACGATTCACCACGTCATCCGCAAAACCGGCCACTTCGCCGGCTATGGCACCCTCAGCCTGC
>CAZZVA010000204.1:0-5640 GCA_964657345.1 uncultured Acetobacteraceae bacterium
GGTTCGTTCGGGCGCAACCGTTCTGAGCCGCCGTCCGGCTGCGCAAGCCGTGGAGCAGGACACTATGCCCGCTGGTGTACCTGCCGCTGTTCCCGAACTTCCCTCTACTCCAGTGGCAGTCGCGAAAACCACGCCGCCAGTCAGGCCTGCTGCTGCGAAAGGAAAGTCAACGGTAAGCAGGATCGCCGTACCACTGCTGATCGCTCTTGGGGTACTTGGCGTGGCAGGCGGATGGGCAGTTCGTTTGCAGGCGAAAGGCAAAACGAAGGCTGGCATTCTGCAGGACAGTGCCCAGTTGCGGGCACTTTTCCCCGACATCGTCCTGATCGGCAGCATTCCGAAGATGAAGCCTCAATGAGCGTGCTTGAACGGACGACTGCAAACGCCTATCCCCTGGAAGGCGACCTGATTTATTCGGATGCGGGCCGGCAGTATGGCGCGGTGGTTGATCGGATTCTCAGCCGCCTGCTGCCGTCGGGCCAAGTGCTGATAATGAGTGCCGGCGAAGGCGAGGGTAAAACCCTGACTGCTGCCAACCTGGCGCTTGCTTTCCACGTGCGCAAGCTTCCGGTCCTGCTCGTTGAATTGTCCCTGGCGCGACCAAAGCTCTCGCAGGTATTTGGCGATTCCCCGCTGCCTTCCGGGGTCGAAGATGTGCTGCAGGGGAAGACCGACCTGCGATCTATCGTTTCGGTGCGCGGCGACAACAATCTTCATCTTGCCATGGTCAAGCGTGCCCAGGGCAACGACAACCTGCTTGCTCCTGGACCGAATCTCGATCGGCTCCTGGCGGATGCGCGGCGTGATTTTCAGTGGTCGATCTTCGATGGACCTTCTATCGCCGCGGCCGCACACGTCCCGGTCTTGTCGGCCGGCATCGGTGCTTCGATCATGGTGGCGCGAGCGGGCCGAACGAGAGTGGTGCAATTTGAAAAGGCCATCGCAGATATGGCTGCCCATAAACCGATGGTGCTTCTGAACGAAGACCCGGGCCCGATTGAGAAACTATCCGGGCCCCGCCTTTAGCGACAGTCTCCTGTGCTGTGCAGCCTTAATTAGTGTGTAACTCGCTGCCAGGGTGCCAGTCTGCAACCATGCAAACCGGATTCGGCTTCAAGTTCATCTAAGCTGGGATCATGGTCGACGAGCTGTTGTGCACCCAGTTGCAGACGATGAGAGATCAGTTCATCTGCGGGGAAATAGCAGATTAATTCTTCGTCGAATTCAATGACGACACCATCGCCGACCCGCGTTGCTTTCAATACCTGTCTCAAAACTCGGCCCTCGTTCACGTACCCAAACGTGACTAGAGTAATCGAGCAAAGGTAACAAAGAAAGATAATTTTTGTCTGAAACGGCTCTTGTCGACCCGAGCCGACACACTCGTCAGGGCAATGCAGGATTCGTGTCGATGCTTACAAAGGCGCTGGTGCCGTATCGCGCGATATTGTTTTGATTTTTGCATGTGGGCGTATGAAAATAATTCGAGACCCAAATGGGCTGACTTCGAATCTGGGTTCAACGGCGATACGTTCCTCTTCTAGAGATGCAGTATTTTGCGCGTTTCACCTCAAGCCGCGCGGAAGTAGTCGTACCCCACAACGAGCTACAACCAGCCAAATTCCCTCGAACAGGGACAGAGGATAATTCCTTGTCACAGCAGCAGCAACAATATACACAGCCATCCACGGCAGGCGATCGCATTGTGCAGGACCGCTATTTTCTGCCGCGCGACGTCAGCAGCCGATTTGGGCGGCGTTTACGGCTTCTCCGTACGGACCGGAAGCTCACGCAACTTCAACTGGCAATTGATCTGGGCATCGATCGTAGTTTTATCAGCGATGTAGAGCGGGGACGGAAATCCATTTCGCTCACCCTTCTTGAAGTCGTGGCAATCGGTATGAATATGTCTCTGTCCGAGCTGCTCAGGGACCTTTAAACACTTGGTCCGCGCACTTAGCGTGCGTCGGCTGGGACTGTCGCTCTTAGGCGACATCCTTCTGTAAACACAAAAGTACATAACAAAAACGCTGAATACTTCACTTGAGGTGGATGTCAGAGTGTTGCCCGGCCGCGTCCTGTTTCGCCCGTCATGCGTCCGTCCTGCAAATGGACTGGCCCCTAGGCCGTGAAGGCGTTAATTGTGATAGCGCGGCACGAACTGTCCGAGTAACGCCGTGGTGCCCTGCAATTCAGGGTTTTCGTCAAGGTCAACGCTATCAGCCTTCACCAGCTGCTGGGAGTCCAGTTCGGCTTTATGCGCGTAGAGCGACTCTGCCGGAAAGTAGTAGACGGTTCCATCGGCAAATTCAACCACAATTCCATCACTGACCAGCGTGACTTCTTCAATCTTATTCAATTTCATGCCTTCCCAGCACTGTCTCGACGGGGCGGACTGTCTAGAAGTTAGAGGCTTAGCGCAAGCCGTTTACTAATTGTTAACCATGAACGATACAGGTGTAACACGACAATGCAAAGATTTCAACGCATCAGTGGGGAAGATAATCTCTTCGGTAAGCAGTTGCAAATACGACTTTCCAGGTAGGAATCTTCGCGGTAATTAGCGCTGAAAGTGCCGGCCGGGTGTGGCCGAGGGAAGCGATCTCGCCACCGGGCAAAGTGTGTTGGACGGCGCACACAACAAACCCGCGGCGGTTTAAGGCAGGCCTGCGGCGGCTTAGCGATGCGACCAATTGCTTGAGAGCCAGCTATCTCGAGCCGGGTTCACGACCCCGCCCGGATGACCACCAGACGGTAAACAGCACCAGGCTGCGGTCCGGTTCAACGGAGGTGCCGGAGAAAGCGTAGTGACGGAAGTCGCTCTCCTGCGAAAAGCCGAAGCCGAGCGGATAGCGGAGGCCTACTTCAACGAAACTGCCGTGGAGAGACTGGTTACGAAAACCATTGAGGCCATTCGGGTCTACCCCCTGCAGGGCAGTTGCGCTGAGGCGTGAAGCTACCTGGCGACCGAAGGTGTGGCGAAGTCCCACGCTCGCAGTATTCAGAAAGATGGGTCGTTCCAGGGCGCCGTCACTCAGTCCACGGTCGCCCGAGGCATACAGGTCAGTATGGCGACTCACAGAGTGATAGAGCGCGGCATTGCCGGTGAATTGAAGGCGGTTACCGCATGCTGCGCTCGCGCCGTTTAGGCCTCCGGATACGTTGATGGATGAGCTAGAACTCCATTGCCACAGGAGCCTGCTGCCGCCGCCGCCGATATCGCAGGTCACCAGACCCATCTGGCGAGCGCCCTGCGCGAAGAATCCAACCGCGACATTGCGGGTCATGGCATGCAGGTACTCTGCCTGCGCCGTTATGGTGTTGCTCGAGAACCCGTCGTCGCTGTAGTGCCGGTATACGCCGCTTCCGGAGAGGTCCCACGTGCTCCGCTCGGATTGGGCGAAGCGCATTTTGACGCCTTCCTCCAGGTCGGTCACATTGCCTGCATGCAGTCCATAGGTCGTTGTATCGGAGGCGGGCGCTTCTGCCTGCCCGATCATGCGGTAGTCGAGGGGCGCAGCCTCGCGAAGTGCGTCTGTTCCAAACGTATTGGTGGCATTGCCCTGCCACGATAGCCTTTCGGACAATTCGCCCGTGCCGCGCCATGCGAACCGGTTGATGCCGGCGAGGTGTGCCCCTCCGAGCTGCTGATCACCGAGTCCGCCTGCATCTTCAAGCGACATCTGCCAGCGCTCTTTCTGTACCGTAACTGCTCCTGCTGCCAGGCCGCCATAGAGCTTCACGGCACTGCCATCCGGTGTGCCAAAGCCTGAAAACCCTCCGGCCGTGTAGGCGAAGTTTGTGCCCCCGCCGGTCGGACGATCGACGCGCTGGGTGCCATGGAATGACAGGCCTTCCGGGATCATCATGGAGTTCCAGTGATCCACGGTTCGGATATTCGCCCAGCAGGGCATGCCCATTCCATCTACTTCCATGGCTGCAGAAATGCCGTCGTCGCAGGTATGCAGCGGGCCGCTGGTCTCGACCACAGGCGAGGCGCCACCGGTCGCTGGATCTACCGGATAAGCATCGTTCAAGCTCGGATTGAGCATGGGTGAGGTAGCAGGCGTGTTGGATGGCCGGCGATCTGCAAGAGCATTCGGCGCATCGGCTCGAGCTGTTTCGCTGCTGCTGCGTCCGCCGGACTGCTGGCCGCGCGAGGCTGCCGGCAACACCAGGAATGCGCTACATAACACTAAAGAAAAAGCAGCCTCTTTCACTGCTGTCCAGTCACTGATTCGTGCATACTTCGCTTCGTATAGCTTCATGGCACCACCACGGTATCGCCAGAGTAGAGTTGCACGTTCTCTTCAACATGTTGACCTTGCAGCACTTTCTTGTAATCCACCTTAATGCGCGTGCCGCCCTGGCCTGCCCGCAATACATAGAGCTGCCTTTTCTTCGCGTAGGCGGTCGTGCCTCCTGCGCGAGATACAAGCTGGACGACGTTCAACGTCTCTCCCAGTGCGTATGCCCCGGGCCGGAGTACCTCGCCGGTGATGTAGACCACGCGGCTGTGAACTTCTACAACCGACACCGTCACGACCGGGTGTTTGATAAACGCCTCGAACTTCTGATCAAGAAGCTGTTCGGCGGACTTCGGTGTCATTCCCGCAATCGCTACATCTGAGAGCAACGGAAGCGATATCTTGCCATCTGGTCGAACTACCGAGCGGGCCGCCAGCTGGGCATTGTTAAATACATCCACGTGCACCACGTCGCCGATTCCGATGACATAGGGCTTGGAAGAGGAAGCATCCGCAGTCAACTCTCCATTCCGCGATGTGTCCCCGTTGTCCGGCCCCTGCTGGACTGAGGCCGTCTGCACATTCGAAGACTGTGCGTGCATGCTGTTAAAGGCAGCATGCACAGGGAACGCCAGCTTAGTCGCTGCGTTCGCCATTGTGAAGGCAGTGCCTATACATACGATGGCCGCCAGGCTTCTACACCACCGGAAGGAGCAGGCTCTTTGCATTTCTCATCTCAGATGCTGCAGTCATTCTTAAACTTTGCTGGTCGCATAACTGTAATTCGTTTCGAGACGTATTCCG
This sequence comes from uncultured Acetobacteraceae bacterium, assembly GCA_964657345.1. GTDB lineage: Bacteria > Acidobacteriota > Terriglobia > Terriglobales > Acidobacteriaceae. The sequence continues at coordinate 5,052 of CAZZVA010000204.1, forward strand.
CGCTCTAACAGGCAGGTGTCGATTAAAGTCGACACGCAGCCAGAGGGACACAGCAGCATTGTAGAATCCGCGCGCTTTGACGAAACACTTCCCGGATCGGGACGAATAGCCGAGCCGCGCAATCGATGGCTGTGCTTAATGACCATGGTCAGATGTTAATTTGATCCTGCGAGATGGCTTGGATACCTTGAAGACAGACACCCGAGCCGGGCTTGGAGAGGCAAGTCCAAGTCTTGATAGACTCCAGGGGCGCCGCGAACGACCCTGACCTGCGCCATAGCGCGGTTCAGGAGTCTGGATGAAGAGTCTGCGATCTTTGATACGCATAGTGAGTTTTTCTGCCTTCCCTTTTCCTCAACTATGCTGCTGTCTGTGGATGGTCAGGAGCCCATAATATTCGACATGAACGCGGATGCTCCGAACATCGTTGCGCAGCAAGGGACGGTAGAAGACTGAATCATCGAACCGGTTGCGGGAGTTGCATGCCTTCCACATCCACCAGCTACATTTCCAACTACTGGATTATGTAGGGAGAGAGGTCGATGAGTAGTTTTTGCGCGACACCATCAACGTGCCCTATTTCGACAGA
>CAZZVA010000205.1:0-5523 GCA_964657345.1 uncultured Acetobacteraceae bacterium
AGGGTGGGCCTTCGCGTTAAAGCGAGAACCGTCCTCTTTGGCAACTCATCAGCTCGCAGCTTTGTCATCTCGACCGGAGCGAAGCGCAGTGGAGAAATCTCGTTCGTTTAAAGCCACCCATCTACACGGCACACCCGCAAACTGAACCGATCGGAGCGAAAAAAATGCCACCAGCATCGGCCAACCCGGAAGCCCCGCAAACGCGGGTCCCGGACAACAAACAGGCCGAACTATCTGCTCTCGACGACATCATCAGCGAAGGCAGCCCGCAGGAGGAAAGCGAGCAGCCTTCGCAATCCGCACAGCGCGATCTCCAGATGCCCAACGCTCACGAGATCTATGTGCAGGTCGCGAAAAACGGTCGCCACGAACTCGAGCGCTCATCGAGAGCGCTCGCTGTCTCCGGCCTTGCCGGCGGCATGATGATGGGCCTCACCGCCCTCGCCATGTCTATCGTTCACGGCGAGCTCGGCGACGGGCGCGCTGCGGGCTTCATCGCCTACATGCTCTACCCCATCGGCTTCATCGCCGTCATCATCGGTCGCGCCCAGCTGTTCACCGAGAACACCCTGTACCCCGTCGCTCTCGTCCTTGCGGAACGCCGCCATGTCGCTAAGACCCTGCGGCTGTGGGCCATCGTCCTCGCCAGCAACTTAGCCGGAGCCTTCTGCTTCGCCATCCTCGCCGTCAAAACCGCAGCCCTCAAACCCGAATATGTTGAAGCCATGGCGAAGATCGGCGTCGAAGCCGTACACGGCAGCAGCGCTCACATCTTCTGGAGCGCCGTCATCGGCGGATGGATGATCGCGCTCGTCGCCTGGCTCGTCAGCGGCAGCCATTCTGTCACCGGCTCAGTCATGCTCATCTGGCTGCTGGCCTTCGTCGTCGGCATCGGCCACTTCGCCCACTCCATCGCCACCAGCGGAGAAATCCTCGCCGCCGTCCTCCACCACGCAAGTACCTTCAGCGCCTACTTCAACTGGCTCATCTTCGCCGTGCTCGGAAACATCTGCGGAGGCGTCCTGCTGGTCACCCTCCTCGAATACGGCCAGGTCATGTCACAAGACTGAACGCACCGTCACAAGTCCGGGTGCCCCATCCTCACGCAGCTAGAGTGGGCCATGGCGAAGCCATCCGCTCTCTTCTTGGAGCCACAACAAAATCGGGTGCCCCATGGCCGACGCGAACCGGGACCCCGACGGACGGCTTCTTGTCCGATGGGGTGGAGAGTGGCGCCTTGGGTAATGGCGAAAGCCATCCGCTTTCCCCGCGAACTTTGTGGATCTGGGTGCCCACCCTCGCGCAGCTAGGGTGGGCCATGGCGAAGCCATCCGCTTTCCTCACCAATCCAAGAAGAGGATTTGTCATCTCGACCGAAGCGAAGCGAAGTGGAGAGATCTCACTCCCAGCCGTTCACAAAACACCTAATCACTCGGCACAATCGAGCAACTTATCCAGACCGCAGACAGTACGACGGTTCCCGATTGTTCCACGTGGAACAATTTGAAAGCGGATCAGAAACAAGTGCGACCAACGGGAGCATAAGCGCCAAAGGCGCCTACGCCCGTACGGCCAGTACTTACAGAGAGTTCATCTTCAGCAGGAATTCCGCATTGTTCCTGGTCTTCGACAACCGATCGACCAGCAACTCCATAGCTTCCACCGGCGAAAGCGGATTCAGCACCTTGCGCAGAACCCAGATCCGCTGCAGATCTTCCTTCGGAATCAGCAGCTCTTCCTTACGCGTGCCAGAGCGCTGAATATCGATCGCCGGAAACACCCGCTTATCGACCAGCTTGCGGTCGAGAATGATTTCCATGTTGCCGGTACCTTTGAATTCTTCGAAGATCACTTCGTCCATGCGCGAGCCGGTATCCACCAGCGCTGTCGCAATGATCGTGAGCGAACCGCCTTCTTCAATATTTCGGGCCGCACCAAAAAACCGCTTCGGCCTCTGCAGCGCATTCGAATCCACACCGCCTGACAGCACCTTGCCGGATGGCGGCACAATCGTGTTGTAAGCACGGGCCAAACGCGTTATCGAGTCCAGCAGGATGACCACGTCGCGCTTATGCTCGACCAGCCGTTTCGCCTTCTCGATCACCATCTCGGCAACCTGAACGTGACGTGCCGCCGGTTCATCGAAGGTGGAACTGATCACCTCGCCCTTCACCGAACGCTGCATGTCCGTTACTTCTTCGGGACGCTCATCAATCAACAAAACAATCAACGCGACTTCCGGATGATTGGTTGTAATCGAATTCGCGATCGACTGCAGCAGTACGGTCTTACCAGTACGCGGCGGTGCCACGATCAAGCCGCGCTGGCCCTTGCCGATTGGCGTCAGCAGGTCCATCACGCGACCGCTCGTATTCTCGCCGGCCGTCTCCATCCGCACCCGTTCCTGCGGATACAGCGGCGTCAGGTTGTCGAACAGAATCTTGTTGCGCGTCTCTTCGGGAGATTCGAAGTTGATTGCTTCAATCTTCACCAGCGCGAAATACTTTTCACCTTCATGCGGCGGCCGTACGTTGCCGCTGATCGTGTCGCCGGTCTTCAGGTCGAATTTACGTATCTGCGACGGAGACACATAAATATCATCCGGACCTGGCAGGTAGTTGTAATCGGGAGAACGCAGAAAACCATAGCCATCAGGCAGGATTTCAAGCACGCCTTCGGCGAAAATGTGGCCTTCTTTTTCGCTCTGCGCCTGAAGAATTTTAAAAATAAGGTCTTGCTTGCGAAGGCCGCTGGCGCCGGGAATCTCCAGCGTGCGCGCAATTTTGCTCAATTCCGTAATGCTTTTCTCTTTAAGCTCAGAAATAGTCATGGGTACTCACAGGTGGGATCGTTCGGGAGTGTTGCTGGAAGGAATCAGGAGGGTTGTTGCAGGGGTCGTTCGGAGAGGTCCGGAGGGAGGGTACTGCAGGCCGCGCTTAAGCTGCGCGGCGCTGCGGAATCGCTTCGGTTGCTACAACGGTTTCAGCGGCAGGAACCATCGGGCTGGCATCGTGGAAACGAACCAGTACATCGTTGGTCGTGTCCTGCAGCCGGGTGTTGGGCTTGTGCAGCTTGCGAGTAGCCTTCGAGGCGAGCTGACACAACTGGTAGCGGTTGTTGACGTGGGCAAGGGCCCCAAAAATCAAGTCGGAACGCATGAGTTCTCCTTCTAGGTACCGTGCCCAGACCTTTTCGGGGGTTTATGCCAATCCCGCCTGGACTACGGTCTTTCCTTTAATACTTTTTCATCAAGTAAGACGCGCGAAAAAACGGAACGGTCCACTTTTCAGAATATTTCTTTTCACTTGCCTATCGCGTGCAAATCGTAAGACTTCTTCCTGCTTCTGGAGCCGGAAAAGGCATACCGTGAGCAGCCCGGGATATTCCGGGCCTGCCGCAAGGTCTCAACTCTGATCGGCAAATCTGACGTTAAATCCCGTGACACGAATGGTCAACACTTTTTTTCATAGATGAACCCTTCGTCACGTTCCAAATTTGGAATACACCCTTAAAGTGCGTGTAATGAGCTACTTGGGTCACCTGCGAACCTAAGTTGTTAATGGTACTGCTGTTGACCCTGTAATTTTTACTCGCAGTCTACTGAAAACCATAGTTCCGAGCCACCGCCCATGCTCCCTCACCGAAAGTCCGGCCCAACCGGGCTCGCAGAAGATTACGGGATGAACAAAGAGCGGTTCAGGACCAGTAATTCCGGTCCAGCGTCCGATACTGGATTGCCTCCGCCAGGTGCCCCACCAGTACATCCGGCGCTGCCTCAAGGTCAGCTATCGTACGCGCAACCTTCAAAATCCGGTCGTGCGCACGGGCGCTCAATCCCTGCTGCTGCATCGCACGCTCCAGCAACTTTTCTGCATCCGCAGACAGATCGCAATACGTCCTTACCTGGCGCGTCGTCATCTGTGCATTGGCATAGGAACCATACTCGGCAAAACGTAATCGCTGCTGTTTCCTGGCACCCAGGACGCGCTTCCTTATCTCGCTCGATCCCTCACTGGCCGTGCCGCCCCGCAGTTCGCGATACTGCACTGCCGGCACCTCGATGTGAATATCGATCCGGTCCAGCAACGGACCCGAGACCCGCGAGATATACCGCTGCATCATCGGCGGCGTACACGTACACTCGCGCGCCTTGTCATTGAAATACCCGCATGGACAGGGATTCATTGCAGCCGCCAGCATGAACCGCGCCGGAAAACTCAGCGACATCGACGCGCGCGCAATCGTTACCGTTCCATCCTCGAGCGGCTGCCGCATCACCTCCAGCACATTGCGCGGAAACTCCGGCAGCTCATCCAGGAAGAGCACCCCATTATGCGCCAGCGACACCTCGCCTGGCCGCGGCACTGCGCCGCCACCAATCAGCCCGGCATCGGAGATCGTGTGGTGCGGTGCGCGAAACGGCCGATGCATCACCAGCCCGCCATCGCCCTCGAGCACATTCGCCACCGAATGTATCTTGGTTGTCTCCAGTGCCTCGGGAAACGTCAGCGGCGAAAGAATACTCGGGAGCCGCTTTGCGAGCATCGTCTTGCCCGATCCCGGCGGCCCGATCATCAGCACATTGTGGCCACCGGCCGCTGCCACTTCGAGCGCACGCTTCGCCGTTTTCTGCCCGCGCACATCCTTGAAATCCGCAGCGAACGTCTGCTCGGCATCCAGCAGATTAGCCGACGCCACCCGGAACGGCTTCGACCGGATCCCGCCATTCGCCGACTGGTTCAGCAACTCCCTGACCTCCGGCAGCGAACGCACTGCATACACCTCGATGCCTTCCACCACGGCCGCTTCCGCTGCATTGCACGCAGGCGCCAGCAGGTACTTGATCCCTCGTCGCAGCGCAGCCACGGCAATCGGCAGCATACCCGGTACGCCGCGCACGCCGCCATCGAGGCCCAGTTCCCCTACCATCAGGAACTCGCTCAGGTCCTTTTTCTCGATCGCTCCATAGGCGCCAAGAATGCCGATCGCCATCGGCAGATCGAACCCGGAGCCTTCTTTCTTCAGATCCGCGGGCGCAAGGTTGATAGTGATGTGTGTCGGCGGAATTGAAAAGCCGGAATTCTTGATTGCTGCCCGCACCCGGTCGCGACTTTCCCGCACTGCTGCATCCGGCAGGCCAACCGTATGAAAGTGATCCTCCGACGTTTGTATGCCCGAAAAATCCACCTCGACATCAATGATGTGCGCGTCGATGCCATACACGGCCGCACTCAAAGTCTTGAACAGCATGCTTCCAACTCTTCTCGCACGGATTGTTAGATAAGGTGAGGCGAGCATACCATCCGCAACCGTCACTGTCGCATAAATCCGGCCGGTTTCTCCCGATGCCGCGCGGACGTTCCCATACTGGAAGAGATACGATAGTCACGTGAAAACGTCTCTTTTCGATCTGTACAAGATCGGTATCGGCCCCTCCAGTTCGCACACCATGGGACCCATGCGCGCCGCCTTCCGCTTCGTCACGATGCTCCGTGAACAGGCTCAGCTCACCTCCACTGCGTC
>CAZZVA010000206.1:0-5498 GCA_964657345.1 uncultured Acetobacteraceae bacterium
GACCGACACCCATCCGCAGCGCCTCCTCGACAAAACGATCTGCCTCTGCCCGAAGCAGATCCGTGCTGTCTGCGGCGTTTGCAGGCAGTTTTGCCACCGCCGTTCCGATACCAGGACGTCCTTCCAGGAAGCGCTCCCGCAACAAGTGCTGGATCACCTTCTGAGCCGTATTCGGATGGATTTTGAAGTCCGCTGCGAGTGTGCGTACGGAAGGAAAAGGCTGCCCCTCCTTGAACTCTCCACTGACGATCGCCTTGATTGACGCTGTCACAAGTTGCTCGAAGATGGAGCTCCCGGATTGAAGGCGCAAGCTTACAAGCGACATGTCGTTATCGTGTCACATGTGTCACAGTATGTAAATAGGTCCTTTGTACACGAGCTGTTTTATTGAAATGGAAGAAACATGAGCCTTTTGCTGCCGAATGGCAGCTGGCGGCAGCAGTAAAAGTTGCCATCGGGAACGCGCTCTCTTCAGTTGTTGCCAACTCGCCAATGCACTCACCGATCCGGCTTTGGTACCGAGAAGTCGACTTATCGGAACCAATCGCCGGGGCGTTCTCATATGGCGAGAACAGGCCAATGCACTCATTAAACCGAGCGTTTAGAGCGTTCATCCCCCATACGTGCTTGTAGTAGAGTTCGCTTCGCGGTCAAAGTCCCAAGCTCTTGATGTGCCTTCTCCGGCTCTACGCTTCTGAAGCGTTATACCGTGAAACAGAAGCCGATGGTGAGCAAGTTCTCGATGGAAGACCTCGCAAGGGTGCGAAATGCAAAAGGCGAGTTAGGAATCGAGACGGCTGCGGATCTCGCTGCATTGGAGCCTGACGACGCCCGGGCATTGATGACCGTTACAGGCGGCCGCACCGTGTGTGAACTGCGCGGTATCTTGTCTGCCGCTGGAGCTGATGAAGCCGACCCGAAGGGGAATCGCGGTTACAGCTATACGAGTGTGAGGCCGATGCCGAGTGCACGTATGGCAGCAGCTTCTTCGGGTGGCAGCCCCGAATCCGTGATGACGTGGTGGACGGCACCGATCTCGGCAATCAGCGAGTGACTCCGCCGATTGAATTTGGTGGAGTCGCACACAGCGATCATCTTGTCTGAGGCCTTGATCATCGCGCGATTGACGCGGGACTCAAGCACGTTCGGCGTGGTCAGGCCGACCTGCCGGTCGAAACCATCCACGGCCAGAAACAACAGATCGGCATGGAACTCGCGAAGCTGATCCTCGGTGATGGGGCCGACCAGCGAAAGGGAGTTGGGCCGGAGAAAGCCGCCCAGCAGGATCACCTCAAAAGAGCTGCTGGTCAGTTCCGACGCGATATTAAGCGCATTGGTGATGATGGTCAGCCGGCGGAACCGGGAGAGCGACCGCGCGATTTCCAGCGTGGTGCTGCCGGAGTCAAGTACGACGCATTGCCCTTCCGAAACCATCTGGGCTGCTGCCTGGCCGATGCGGACCTTCTCCTCATGGTGCAGACCGATCTTCTCCTGCAGTGTGGGGTCGGCCAGCGCGCCGGCACTGGAGGGCAGCGCTCCACCGTGAGTGCGCAGAAGCAGCTCCTTCGACTCCAGGTAGTCGAGGTCCTTGCGGATGGTGATCTTCGACAAACGCAGGCTGTCGGAAAGCTCGTCCACGAGGACGCGGCCATGTTTCTGGATCAGGGTGAGGATGTGCTGTCGCCGCTCTTCGATCAGCATTGGGGCCTGCTTCTGATTCGCTTTCAAGAGGCTCCTTCGGCAACGGGTTTTACGGGGCAGAGACGAGGTGCTGGATTGGCAGTCCCAAGTCTAGCAAAAGGAAAAAGGTAAGGAGCGTTCTCTATGCTATGGTTACGTTTGACTACGAATCATTACCTGTTTCGGGAGGCTGAGGTATGAGCCTGGGCAGCGGCTTGCATGCCGAAGACGATTTCACGCGGTACAGCCGCAGCTTTCCCCAGGCTGCCGCATGGCTGGAGCGCACGCCCGCAAACCGGCTCGGCTACACGCATACGCTGCCTGAAATCCTGCAGCAGCCGGAAACCTGGCTGCAAACCGCTGCCGAGGTGCATGCACGGATGGGCAGGCTGCAGGCTCTCCTGGAAGGCTGCGCCTACGTTGTTCTGACGGGTTCCGGCAGTTCGGAGTATGCCGGTGAATGTGTCCGGCTTTTCCTGCAGAAGACGTTGCGGCGGCCGGTCCAGACGGTTGGCTCCGGCTCCCTGCTGACGAACGGATCGACGTTGCTGCCGCCCGAGGCCACGGGCCTGATGGTGTCATTTGCCCGCTCTGGAGATAGTCCGGAGAGCGTGAGCGCGCTGCTGCTGGCGCAGAAGCGGAACACCAACATCCGGCACCTGATCGTGACCTGCAATCCGCACGGCCGCTTGACGACCAGCTTTCGGAACGGCAAAGACCTTGAGGCCCTGGTGCTGGGCCCACGCACCAACGATCGCAGCCTGGTGATGACCAGCAGCTTCACGAACATGGTGCTGGCCGCGACGAGCCTGGCCTGCCTGTCGGCCCCGGATGAGTATCTGCGGCGCGCCGAACGGCTCAGTGCCGCGTGCACCGATGTGTTGCGCCTGGTCTTCGGCGGCTTCCCGGCATTTCTGTCCCAGCGTTTCAAGCGTGCCTTCTATCTTGCAAGCCCATCTCTGTTCGGCGCCGCACGCGAGTCGGCGCTGAAGATGACGGAGATGACCGCCGGTCGCGTCGTCACGGTTTGCGAGACCTACCTGGGGCTGCGGCATGGTCCCATGAGTGCCGTGCATCCGGATTCGCTGGTGGTCTGCTACCTCTCCGCGGACCCGCTCACCCGAGCCTATGAGCTGGACGTGATCCAGGAGTTGAACGAGAAGCGCCTCGGCATGAAGAAGCTGCTTATCGGTTCCGGCGTGCCGTGCGAGATCGCAGGCCCGGACGACCTGATCGTGGATCATGCGGGCTTTGACGATGACGACACCACCGGCATCCTGTACGTTGCCGCCGGTCAGGTGCTGGCCCTGCTTCGCTGCCTGGGGGAAGGCCTGTGTCCAGACGCTCCCTCGGAGGACGGCGTGATCAACCGTGTTGTCAGCAGCTTTCGCATTTACGGTATGGAAGGGACGCCTGTGCCCCAGGGCGTGTGACGGCCGCACCGTGGGCAACCGTGTGATCTTTTCCGATCGCTCATCAACTGCACCACGTCAGGGGAGTGAACGCCACGTTGCAATCACCGGCAGAATCCGTGAACCGCGTCTTCGACATCGTGCTGGCAGGCGAGCTGAACCTGGACCTGGCCCTGTACGGATTGCCGCGTGAGATGCCGGCTGACCGGGAGCTGCTTGCAAGCGGCTTCAGCATGACGCTGGGAAGTTCCTCTGCAATCCTTGCGCACAACATGGCAAAACTCGGCTGCGCCACCGCCTTCATGGGTATGGTGGGTGACGACCCAATGGGCACGATCGCGGTGCAACGCCTGGCCTCTGCCGGTGTAAATACGTCGCGAATCACTGCCGTTGCGGACGGCACACCGACCGGCGTCACCGTGGTGCTGCCCCATGGGAGTGAACGTCATATGTTCACGCACCTGGGTGCCATGGCGACCCTTACCGGAGACGATGTCGACGATGCGTTTCTGCTAAGCGGCCGGCACCTGCACCTCTCGTCGCTGTTTCTGCAGACGGGTCTGCGACCGCATGTTCCGGCGCTGTTTGGGAGGGCCCGCGCGCTGGGTCTGACCATCTCCATGGACACGAACGACGATCCGGCAGACCGCTGGGAAGGTGTGGATCGGCTGCTGCCGCTGATCGACGTGCTGTTACCGAACGCCTCTGAAGCATGCCGCATGACCGGGCGCAGCAGCCTGGAGCAGGCTGTGGACGCCCTGGCCGCGCTTGTGCCGCTTGCCATTGTGAAATGCGGCGCGGAGGGTGCGCTTGTGGCCCACGGCGAGGTCAGAACGCGTGTGCCGGCCGTGCCTGTCGCCCCACTCGATACCATCGGTGCCGGCGACAGCTTCAATGCGGGCTTCCTCACTGCGTACCTGCGTGGACACGATCCCGTGACGTGTGCCCGTGCGGGTAACGTTTGCGGCGCGCTCTCAACCCTGCGCAGCGGCGGCACGGAGGCCTTTCGCGAGGACGCGCTGCGGGAAGACTTCGTGCGCCAGCACGGCGCTGCGTGGATGGAGCGTGCGCAGTGAGCGAAGCGGTTCAGGGACCGGCCCGGCTGCGCCGCGTGCTTTCCCGGCGCGACCTGATCCTGTACGGCCTCGTGATCCTGACACCCACGGCACCTTACCCGGTGTTCGGCATTGTGCAGCAGACCTCGCGCGGGCACAGCGTGCTCAGTTACCTGGTGGCGATGGTCGCCATGCTGTTCACCGCCATGAGCTACGGACGCATGTCGGGTGCCTTTCCCTCGGCTGGTTCCACCTACACCTATGTGTCTGAGGGCCTGCATCCGGTGGTCGGCTTTTTTGCGGGCTGGGGCATGATCCTGGACTACATGCTGATCCCGCTGCTGAGCGTCGTCTACGCAGCCCTGACGGCCAGCCGCATGGTTCCCGCGGTGCCTTACGCTGCCTGGGCCGTGCTGTTTACCCTGGCTATTACGCTGATCAATCTTCGCGGCATGCGCATGACGAAGTGGGTGGGCAACGTCATGATGGTGTTGATGTGCGTGTGCGCCGTTCTGTTCGTCATCCTGGCCCTGCGGTACCTGGCGGCACATGGCATTCCTATGCGTTCCGCGCGCGCTGTCTATAATCCCGCCACCTTCAGGCTGCCGCCGTTGATGCTTGGGGCGGCCATCGCGAGCCTGTCGTTCATCGGCTTCGACGCGATCTCAACGCTGGCAGAAGATACGGTGCATCCGGAGCGCGACATCTCCGTGGCCACCGTGACAGTGTGCCTTATAGAAACCGTGTTCTGCGTTGCCACGGTGTATGTGGCATCGCTTGTGGCGCCGGACTTTGCACACTATGCAGAATCGGAGACGGAGATCCTGGACATAGGCCGGGCCATCGGTGGCACGGCTATGCTGCAGTTCATCAGCGTCATCCTGCTGGTAGCGGGTCTGGCCAGCGCCTTGACAGGCCAGGCCGGAGCATCGCGGCTGCTGCTTGGCATGGGCCGGGACGGCGTCATCTCCCGGCGCTTCTTCGCGCACCTTGACCCAAGGCACGCAACGCCCACGCGCAGCATTTACCTCATGGGAACGATCTCCCTGGCGGGATCGCTTCTGCTCCGCTTCCAGCTTGTGGTGGAGCTGTTGAACTTCGGTGCCTTTTTCGGCTTCATCCTGGTGAACCTGAGCGTGGTCCGGCACTTCTTTGTGCGGAGGCATGAGAGGGGCTGGCGCGCGACCTGGACGGCGCTGATCTTTCCCGCGCTTGGTGCTGTCGTCTCCGGGTACATCTGGCTCAGCCTGTCCGGCAAAGCACAGCTGGCGGGCTTTGCCTGGCTGGGCGCCGGTGCCGTGTACCTTGCCATCCTGACCAGGGGATTTCGCCGTGACGTGGGAAAACTGTC
>CAZZVA010000207.1:0-5464 GCA_964657345.1 uncultured Acetobacteraceae bacterium
ACATGTGTCAGCCTTGACAAACTCTCAGATGAGATTGATTCTAAGCTAGATGAACGTTGAGACAATCCGGCACCTCCTGGATGCCAATGGAGTCAAATTCACCACCCAGCGCTATTGCGTGCTGCAGTTCCTGATGGAGAACCCGGGCCATCCGACGGCTGCCGAGATCTTCGATGGGGTCAACCGGCTGGATCCGCGATCTTCAAAAGCCACGATTTACCGTAACCTGCGGGACCTGGTCGAAGCCGGCCTGGTGCGCGAAGTAGCCGTAGAAGGCCGCTCTGCCCGCTTTGATTTGAAGGGGATGCGGCACCACCATTTTATCTGTGACAAGTGCGGCGAAGTCGAGAATATGGACTGGTTCGACGTACCTCAGCCGCCGCCAGACTCAGTCGGTACGCGCATCGTCCGCGAGTTCGAGATGATCCTTCGCGGCCTTTGTACAAAATGTGCCGTAGCCCGGCCATTTAGCCACCCGGACAGTGGATAGACAACCCAAGTCAGCAAGTTCCCGGCAGCTGCGCTTGCAGGCGGCGGATCGATCTCAAATCAGATCATGACAACGAACATCGCAACACCAATCATGTCGAACGAACAAAGGAGCAAGCATGGCAACTGAAATGAAATGCCCGGTGCCGCATGGCGCGAATGGCGCCATCACGAGAACCGAACTGGAATCTCCCATGCCCGGCGCGGTGACACACACCTCGCGCAGGGTCGTCAACAATATGGAGTGGTGGCCGGATCGTCTCGATCTAGCAGTCCTCCACCAGAACACCAGGCTGGCCGATCCGATGGACCCGGACTTCGACTATGCGAAGGAATTCAACAGCCTGGACCTCCACGCAGTCATTCAGGACCTGCACGCACTGATGACCGACTCGCAGAGTTGGTGGCCAGCCGACTACGGTCACTACGGCCCGTTCTTCATCCGCATGGCCTGGCACAGTGCCGGCACCTACCGCATCGCCGATGGACGCGGCGGCGCCGGCATGGGCACCCAGCGTTTTGCCCCGCTCAATAGCTGGCCGGACAACGTGAGTCTGGACAAGGCTCGCCGCCTGCTGTGGCCGATCAAGCAGAAGTATGGCAAGAAGATTTCGTGGGCTGACCTCATGATTCTCACCGGCAATGTCGCCCTGGAGTCCATGGGGCTCAAGACGTTCGGATTCGGCGGCGGCCGTGCCGATGTCTGGGTACCGCAGGAAGACATCTTCTGGGGTCCGGAGAAGACATGGCTGGGCAGCGACCGCTACCAGGGTGAGCGCGATCTCGACCACCCGCTGGCCGCGGTCCAGATGGGCCTGATCTACGTGAACCCGGAAGGACCTGACGGCAAGCCCGATCCTCTCGGATCCGCACGCGACATTCGCGAGACCTTCGGCCGCATGGCCATGAACGACGAAGAAACATTCGCCCTGATCGCGGGTGGACACACCTTCGGCAAGGGACACGGCGCTCACGATCCCAGCAAGTTTGTCGGGCCGGAACCGGAAGGCGCCGCAATTGAGCAGCAGGGCTTTGGCTGGAAGAACTCGGCCGGCAAGGGCAATGCCGAGGACACCATCTCCAGCGGCCTCGAAGGCGCATGGACATCGAAGCCGACCACCTGGGACAACGAGTATCTCGAGAACCTCTACGGTCACGAATGGGAGCTCGGCAAGGGCAGCGGCGGCGCATGGCAGTGGTATGCCAAGAATGGCGCAGGCGCGGGTACCTTTCCTGATGCGCACGTAAAAGACAAGAAGCACGGGCCGATGATGTTTACCTCGGATATCGCGCTCCGCGTCGATCCCATCTACGCCGAGATTGGCAAGAAGTTCCTGGATCAGCCTGACCTGTTTGCGGATGCGTTCTCGCGCGCATGGTTCAAGCTGACGCATCGCGATATGGGTCCGATCGAGCGCTACCTGGGACCGCTGGTGCCGAAGGAGCAGCTGCTCTGGCAGGATCCGGTTCCCGCAGTCGACCACGAATTGATCGGCGACGCGGACATTGCCGCATTGAAGGCGAAGATCCTCGCTTCCGGCCTGTCGATTTCGCAGCTGGTGTCGACAGCTTGGGCATCCGCCGCCTCCTTCCGTGGCTCGGACAAACGCGGCGGAACGAATGGCGCTCGACTCCGCCTGGAGCCGCAGAAGAATTGGGAAGTCAATCAGCCCGATGCGCTGCCAAAGGTTATCAGCACGCTTGAGGGCATCCAGAAGGACTTCAACGCGACGGGCAGGAAGGTTTCGCTGGCGGACCTGATCGTCCTCGGCGGATGCGCTGCCGTGGAAGAAGCAGCAAGGAAGGCCGGACACACCATTCAGGTGCCGTTCACGCCGGGCCGTACCGACGCTTCCCAGGAGCACACCGACGTTCAGTCGTTCGCAGTCATGGAACTCACGGCCGACGGCTTCCGCAATTATCTTCGTCCCGGGCATGACGAGCGGGCTGAAGCATTGCTGGTCGACAAGGCGCAGCTGCTGACCCTGACAGCTCCCGAGATGACAGTACTGGTGGGAGGTCTTCGGGTTCTCGGAGCCAACTTCAAGGACTCGAAGGATGGCGTCTTTACCGGCAGACCGGAGACCCTGACCAACGACTTCTTCGTGAACCTGCTGGATATGGCCACGGAATGGAAAACGGCTGCGACCGAAGGCGCGTTTGAAGGCGTAGAACGCGCAACCGGCCAGAAGAAGTGGACCGCCACCCGTGTGGACCTGGTCTTCGGCTCCAACTCCCAACTCCGCGCTGTCTCGGAAGTCTACGCAGCAAGCGACTCGAAAGAGAAGTTTGTGAAGGACTTCGTGAATGCCTGGAGCAAGGTGATGAACCTTGGCACGCCGGCATCGCTGAAGCACTAAACAGTCAGCTCATACGATCACTGGCCTGCGCATCCTCCAAACGATGCCCGGGCCAGTGCTGTTTTTGCGAGCAGCATTTCAACGCGAGAGTCCCAATGTCGTGAGAAACAGCAGCTAAAAGTGCAGAGCCTGCAATGCCTGCAATCCCGCCCGGCTGCTTGAAACTTCAGAACCATCAGACATCTCGAGGACAATCCGGCGCCCCTGCTGACTTGCGCGTGTGACATGCGCAAGATGGACGATGTCACACCGATGCACACGCACAAAGTTTTGCGGGTCGAGACGTGCGGCCATATCGCGCAAAGGAAGATGCACCATCAGCCGTCTGCCGTCCGCATAGACTGCTGTGTAATCGTCATCGGCTTCCAGCCGGACGATATCTTTCACATGGACAGCAATCAGCGCGCCACGGTGGCGAACAAAGAAGTGCTGAAGGTAGCCGCTGGCGAAGACGCTGTCCAGCCGATTGGCCAATGGTTCGAGGGGTGTGCTTGCCGCCCTTCGCTCGCGGATGCGGTCGAGCGCTATGCCGAAGCGCTCCGGGAGGACTGGTTTTAGTAGATAGTCAAAGGCGCCAAGCTCAAACGCAGTCATCGCGTAATCATCGTGCGCAGTAATGAAAATGATGGCAGCATCCTCCGGCATCTGCCGAGCCAGCGAGACGCCGGACATCTCCGGCAGGTGAATGTCGAGAAGGACCAGGTCCGGCGCTATGCTGTGGATCAGGGCCAGGCCGCCGCGTCCATCGCTGCTCTCTCCGACAAGCTCGATATCGCTGTGCAGGGCGAGGTACGACCGCAACAGATCGCGGGCCAGGGGCTCATCTTCCACGATGACCGTGCGGATCACGGCAAAGCCATCCACGGTTCTGCCGCAAGAGTACCAGCGCTCTCTGCGATCTCCTGCGGAAGGGAGATCGAGACGGTGCAGCCGCAGCCGGGTGCGGAACGGATGACCATGGCGGCACTGCCATGGCTGTATAACTCCAGGCGTTTGCGGATAGTCTGCAGACCCAACCCCGATGCGTGGGAGATCGCCGCAGGGTCGCTGCCTATGCCATCGTCCTCGACTTCGATGGTCAGGACTCCGTCGCTCACGGATGCGCGGAGAACGAGCGTGCCTGCCCTTGCTCTCGGCTCGATGCCATGACGAATCGCATTCTCGACCAATGGTTGAAGCGTAAGAGCGGGCAGTCGGCAGGCGAGGGCAGCGGGCGCAATCTCGCGCCGGATCCGCAGCCGGTCGCCAAAGCGTAATGACTCCAGGGCAAGATACTGGCTGGTAAATTCAAGCTCCTGCCGCAGCCTCACGCCTTCTTCTGTTTTCTGGTGCAGGGAGTAGCGCAGCATCGCCGCGAGCTGCGCAATCGCTTGCATAGTTCGGGGCTGACCCGGGCCCGCCAGGGCCATGATGGAATTCAGCGTATTGAATAGGAAATGCGGATTCAACTGGGCACGCAATGCGGACAGCTCGGCGCTGGTTCGCAGTGATTCGGCCAGCTCACGCCGATGCTCTTCCTGCCGCAGCCTCTCATTCACCTGCGAAACGTAGAGGATGCCGGCGATGTTGCCATAGATCATCAACCCGCTGAAGAACTGCCATTGCAACGCATAGGAACTGAAGTACCCGAGTTGAAAATGGCCCGTCGCCAGCGCCTGGCCCATACTGCTGACCACCAGCACACCGAAATACCACAGCAGCGAATACAGCACAGCCGAGCCGAGTTGCGCGGAATAGAACCACCACCTCGCCTGGAAGCGCCAGGAAAGCAGCCGCGTCCATGGCACGATTAACAAGCCCGCGGCCGCAGCCGGCGCAATGTTGTACGCGGTCTGCCGCAGCGGCTCCTGGTGATACGGCAGAAGGCGGAAGAGGACGTAGTAGCTGAGTGCATACGGAATCCACGCAGAGACATAAAAAAACCAGAACTTGCGCCGGATCATCCCGTCCTCCCGTAGCCATCATTCAATGATGTCGACTCACTGTGTCTACGTTTCGGTGAAGCTGCCCTGCCAAACGGCCAACCGTTCCGAAGCCAACTCACCGATGCAGGCGTTCGCTTCGCCGAGTTGTGTGCCGGTAGGCGGCGAGCCTGCTCTACGGTAGACGCATGAAACACTATGTCACGGCCCTGACCGCTTTAATTCTCATTGTCACTGGAAACGCCGGTGCTGCGGTCCGGGTCGCTCCCATGGTCAGCTCGACCGTGCTCGAGGGCGAGTCACCTCATCTGCTGCTGACAGGCTTGCGGCCGGGCGAAATTGCAACGGTCCATGCCTTCCGTAAGGCAACCGCCTATACGGCGCAAGAGAATGTCACCCTGCCCGTCGTCGCGCATGCCGAGGCGGTGTTCGCAGCGGACAGTACGGGCAGGGTGACGGTCGATTCCGCTGTGCCGCTAAGCGGAACATACAGCGGCGCAGACCCTTTAGGATTGCTCTGGTCAGGGATCCGCATGCCGGTCGATGGCGAGCCCGGAGAAGCCGTGAGTCTCGATTTGAAGCTGCAGCAATCAAGCGAGATCGTGATCCGGGTGGAAGCTGCTTCCCTCGGCAATCGCCAGTGGGCCGAGACCCGGATCCAGATCACCGACGGAGCCGACGCGCTGCTGGTGC
>CAZZVA010000208.1:0-5458 GCA_964657345.1 uncultured Acetobacteraceae bacterium
ATCGCCCTTACCCAGCTCCAGCACCACCGAGCGATCGGAGGTTCGGCGAAGCTGAGCCACGGGTGCCAGATCGACTCTCTGCCAGCTATCTGTATAGAACTTGTGATCATGCGAGAAGCTCACGCTGTGCGTTCCGTCCGCATCCGTAAGTCGGGTCAGACCAGTGCCATCGAAGTTGATTCGATAGTATTGCGTGAAGTATGGGTCCTGCCCGGGAATACTTCCACCCGCCTCAAACCAGATCTCCCGCTTGGCGTCGTCGACATAATCCACGTTCCGCACCAGCCACTCACCTTTCGTGATCTGGTTCTTCAAGGCGCCCGTCTTACCGTCGTAGAGATACAAATGTTCCCAGCCATCGCGTTCCGACGCCCAGATGATCTCCTTGCCATCGTTCACATCGTGCCGATAGCGTCTTCCAGCCGATAACCCCGGTCCGAGGTCGTTGTAGTAGAAGAACGTCTTACTTTCTTCTCCAATCAACGATCGAGCTACACCTGTCCGGCCATCCACCTCGATTACTCGGTAGATCTGGTGGCCTCTCTGGTTGTAATCGAAGGTGAAGCCGCGACCATCTTTCCACCACTGCGGCTCGCTGATCGAATACGCATTTGGAAACAGCGACTGGTCAATCTCCGTTGCCTGCTTCTTTTCTACATCGAACAACACGGGCAGCGAAATGTCGAGAGTGTCGCCTGGCTTCGCATAATGGATGGTGCTGGTCTTCGGCTGAATCTGGTCCGCCGGAGACGACTCGATATAGGTCACTAAACGGTCGTACCCCGGGCGCGTGTGATATGCAACCAGCTGCTTCGAGTCAGGAGACCACGCGAACGTCGACAGCAAATAATGGTTGTTTTCCGATCCGTCGAAACTGATCGGATACGCTGGCTGGTCTCCTTTCGGCTTGATGAACACGTTGTAGTTTTCTACAAATGCCTCGTACTTGCCGTCGAACGATGCGCAAAGGTCGTGCGGCTCACGCGGTAGTTGCCCGAGTATCTGCGAACCTACACCCGGATGTTCGTCCGCATGTACCGTGGATGCATCAGTCGCCGGCTGGGGTGACACGGCACAGGGATGCTGCCGGTGATCAGGCTCATGATCGTCGTCGGCATCGTCCTCATCCCGCGGAGCTGGCCGCCGGTACGCCAGGCCCGCTACCGGATCGCCTCCCGGCCCTTCTGGATTGACAGCGGCAGCTACCTCAGGCATGGCGTCGCGGCCATCCCGATGGTCCTTGGGAATCGGGCCACCTTTCGCGCATTTGTACTCGGTCAGACTGCACGTGTACAGAGATCCATCGAGACCGAACTGAATCTCCTGTTCTGCCTTCAGGAAGACTAAGGGTGCCGTCTTCCCTGGAGCCACCACCTTTGGCTTACTCCCCGGAGGCATCCGTGGCGGGGTAAAAGGTAGCGTGAGCGCCGTAAACGTCTGCCCTGTCCCACTATTGATGGCTGCAGCTAGCCGTGCCTGGTCAAACGCCGCGTGCTTTGTGCCGGCGTCGGCATCGGCCAGCACATAGTTGTAGCCGCCCTTTACCGTCGTCGTGTACCAGAAGTGATGCGAGTCGCCGATCCAATGCGCCTGCCCGGGAGTGTCAACGACCATATCGAATGCCTGCACCTGCAATGCGTGCGCGCGCTCGTAGTCAGCCAGTGTTCCCTGCCCCTCTATCGGCAGCGCGACAAACAATCGCAGTAACATGGCGGACGCTGCCGCGCAACGAGTCGGTGTAACTCTCATGACAAGTCTCCTGCACACGTATTTACTTGCGGATGACAAAGAAGCCGCCCGCACTTCGCGGACGGCCTCCCTGCTTAGCGTTATTCGACATCTCCAGACTATTCCCTTAGAACTGTATGTTCCCCCGGAGCTCGATCTGCCTGGCACCCGATGTGGTCGAAGTAGTTCCGAAGGTCGAATCCTGAACTCCAGTATCCATGCCAAACCATGCAACATGGTTGAAGGCATTCAGGAAGACTGCCTGCAACTTCACGTTGATCGAGTCTTTGATTGGAACCAGTTTATTCAGCGACAGGTCGGTATTGAAGTTGCTGGGATCATGCAGCCAAAGCAGACGACCGAACTGGCCTGGCGTGGAGGCGGGAGCGATGTAGGCCGTATTCGCCTCCCCATTCGCCTGATTGATGTACTTCGCATCGAACAGGCTTACGTAAGGCTTGCCGGGTATCACTCGCGGATGCAGCTGTTTCTGGAGTTGCTGGGGAGTTACACCGGTAAGCGTAATGCCCGAATCGTTTCCGTTCACGGTGCTGGTTCCACCGCTGAACAAGTGCGGTTCGCCGCTGGTCCAGACTACGATCGATCCGATCGTCCATCCCCCCAGCACGGAGTTTGCAACCTTGCTATTGTTCAGGAACCTCTTGTCATGACCGAACGGGAAGTCATAGGTTCCGCTCGCATGGAAGACGTGACGAACATCGAACGCACTTGGGAAGTAATTCAGCTGCTTATTCCGCAGCGTATAGAAGCCCGGAGCGCTGTTGCCACGGCCTGCGTAATAGCCCGGGGCCGTACTTCCCTGCACGCTGGTTCCCAGGGACTTCGAATACGTGTAGTTGGCGTTGAACTGCATTCCGTGGTTCAGGTTTTGCCGGAAATCAGCCTGTAGCGCGTTGTAGTTCGAGAACCCGGAGTTCTTCAACTCGGAGTTGCCAGCACCTGCAGCAAACGGATTTTCCTGGAAGAAGTTGATCGGATAGGCACCACTTCCCGGAATACCCTGCGTCTGGCATGGACCGAAGTTAGATCCAATCAGGGAGCAGAGATAGGTAGAGTTTCCCGCCAGTTGAGTGGCGAGCGCACCCGCCTGGCCTTGCTTCACGTAGTTGATGAAGGTGCCGTTGGTATAGCTCGCTGCTAATCCCGAAGTTTGGAAAGCCTGATCCATGATCGGGGTTGGATTTGCTCCCTGAAATGTGGTTCCGTTTGAGGCAGCGAGGTTTGCCTGCGCTCCCTGGAACTCCTTCAGGAACCCATTCTCGAAGATGTTTACCTCGTTATAGTTTTCAAGCAGCCACTGCTGCTTTGCGACGTTGCCCACATACCGCACTTCCAGCACGTTGTTCGGCGTAATCTGCCGCTGGATGCCCAACGTCCACGACTCGACATACGGCTGCTTGATATGCGGATCGAACGTCGTGTAACCGGTGTAGCTGAAGGTCTGGTATGACTCGGGGATGATTGACTGGAACGGCGACGGCGAGGTCGATGCGAGTGCTGGCAGAGGGCCGCCGAGAACGACTGAACCAGCGTTATAAAAGCCCGGAGCTGGGGTCACCCCGGCCTGCGGCACAACCGGATTCGCATAGTAATAGGTGTTGAAGTTGGCTCCGTTGTTGGATCCAATACTCCAGAAGTTCTGTGCGCCCTCGGTGTAGTTCTTGAGCGTGAAGCTGCCCCGGATGACTGTCGAGCCGCCGCCCAGCAGCCGGCCCAGTGCGGTCTCAGAGCTTTGACGCGGGTTCCACGCGAAGCCCGCGGTCGGCTGCGGATGTACATAGGTCGGAGCATACGACTCCGCCTGCGGACCTTCGACAGGATTCTGGTCACCTGTTAGAACTCCCGGCTTGAAGAGATTGCCGACACCCGATGGCCCCCAAAGCGCGCTCACAGTCGGATGCGTGTAGAAACCTGTCTCGTCCTTCGATGCGCCGGTGAAGTCCCATCGAAGGCCGTAGTTCAGCGTCAGAGTCGGTGTTGCACGCCAGGAGTCCTGGTAGAACACCGCCGCCTGGGTCAGCTTTTCATGCAGATCGAAGGAAATTCCCGGCTCAAACTGCTTTGTCTTGATATTCACGAACTCGCCAAGGCTGTAGTAGTCCAGTCGACCGGTAAGCGTTGCATAGAGTCCCTCCACATCGCCTGCCGCTGACTGTGGCCCGTCAGCCACAGAATTATCCAGCGGTGTCTGCACCGGATCTCCCTGCCCGATGGCCTGCACACCCACGTACGGAACAAACTGGTTGTTGTAGTAGTGATCGATCTCGGTCGCCCCCGAGGCTCCGAAGGTTACCGTATGCCGCCCATGCGACCAGGTGCTGTCGTCCTTGATGCTGGCGACGGGGTAGAGCCTGCCACCCCTCAACTGTGCAAACCCGTGTACACCGCTGTTCAGCCCGAAGCCAAACTGCAACTCTCCCTGCTGGGTCATGTCTGCGGTCGGTGTTCCGATGCCCTGAGTGTTGTAGAGAGAGCTCGAGTAGAGGTATCCGACCCGGAAAGCGTTCACCAGATTTGGCTTGATGGTATAGTCAAAGCCCGCCACCACCTGGTAGTTTCTCACCTTGGAGCTGCCCGCCTGGCTGGAGTAGAGCGGGCCCGGATAGGGGGGAGATCCGGTGTTTGTGTAGTAACCGTTTGACTCGTTCACTGCTGCCGTAAAGCGAAGCTTTGAGGTCGCGTCATAGTCGACGCGCAAACTTGGAAAGCGCTGGATCGTTGACGCCTTGTTATAAAAGCGCAGGACATTGTGATTCAAGTCCAGTGGCGAGATGGTCGCTCCCGACAGCCCGGAAGCGGTCTGAATATTGGCGAGGTCGCCCGCAATAATCGGATTGATGGTATTGGTGCAGGTAGAACATCCCGCACTCGCGCCGGTATTCAGAACGTTCGTCGTCTCAATCGCGTTTGTCGTCGCATTCGCATAGGTGTACACACCGCTAAGCGCCAGCGGTGTAGCGATCGTCGTCGTCACAAGGTTCTGGTTGGGTTGGCGGTAGTTACCCAGGCTGACGAAGAAAAACAGCTTGTCCCTGAGCAGCGGGCCGCCGACATTAGCACCAAAGTCATTGATGATCAGCAGCGCCCTCTTTTGACCGGCATTGTTATTGTTCCAGCCATTGGCATTCAGCGCTTCACTGCGATAATCCTCGAAGAGCTGGCCATGGAACTTGTTGGTGCCACGCTGGCTTAGAAACCCGATGTCCATCGCCGATGTTCCGCCTTTGGATGCGTCGAGTTCCCCGGTCTGAACCGTCATCTCCTGCGTGGTCTCAAGACGCTGCGTGGTGCTCGGAAGATCGGTGTCGAAACCGCCGCTCTTGTTGCGGTTCGTAATCGTCGAGAAACCATTCGTGCTGGTATTGACCGCGCCGCCTGGCAGGTTATTGAAAGTTTTGTCCACCGCCCCCGGGACCAGGAACGCCAGCGAGAAAACATCCCGCTGCGCGGTCGGCAGGTCTTGCACCTGCTTCATGTCCATGGTCGTCGACAGCGTGTTCTGCGTGGTGTTGAAGATGGCGCTGCTGTCGCCGGTCACCGTGACCGTATCGCTGGTCGCTCCAACCTTCAGCGTGACCTTGATGTCCGTCACCTGGTTGGTCTGAATCGTTACTTTCCCATATTCGCTGGTGCTGAATCCGCTCTTGCTCACGATAAGGCTGTAAGTTGCCGGATTGAGGAACGGGATGGTTGAAACGCCGGTCGATCG
>CAZZVA010000209.1:0-5414 GCA_964657345.1 uncultured Acetobacteraceae bacterium
CGTTTGCCTGCCGCCTTGCCCGGGCTTACGACGCCTTTGTGGCCATTGCTTACCTCGAGCCAAAACTTACACACGCGAAAGGCGAAGCGATGACGGCGATGCTGAGGACTTATGAGAGCTGGGACAGCTTCAAAGGGGCGGTTTATGCCCAGGTGCCGTTCGTGCGGGGGACTCTTCCAGCTCTTCACGGTGTTCGCCTGGAGCCCGGTACTCAATCCCTGGTCGATCTGGCGATCGCGCGCGAGAGCGACCTGGTGATGATGGGTGTTCGCCACAAGCTTATGGACTGGCCGTCACTGGGCCGAGGTGCTCTGCCTCGACTGCTGGCGGAGGCATCCTGCCCGGTCATGACGATTCCCCACGAAGATCACACCTAACGGCTGGAACAGAACGGAAATGGAGTCCCATGATGATGTCCAGCGTGGCTTATCCCGAAGCAGCATCGACGCTACCCAGCATGGATCGCGACCTGCGGATCCAGCCCAAGAAGATTCTGCTTGCGACTGACCTGGGAGACCTGGATCACACATTTCCGGTTGTCGCCGCGCAGGCCAGACTGCATGGATCGCAGATCATGGTGGCCCATGTTCTGCCGGATTTTTCCTCGCCTCTGGCGGCACCCTCATTGCTGCTGATGGCTCGGCCGGAACACTACGTTCACTATGCGGAAGAAGTTCTGGGCGGCGTGGTTCGCCGGGCCCGTGCGGAGGGTTTATCCATTGCCTTTCGTATCCTTCGTGGCGGTGTGACGGAACAGATCGAAATGCTGGCAGAGGAGTGGCAGCCGGACCAGGTGGTGGTCGGCTGCCAGGGTACGGAAAAGCTGTATCTGCGGCTGCTTGGATCGAATGCGGAGCGGATTTTTCGCCAGACCCGGGTGCCGGTACTGGGGATTGGCCCGCGAGCGCGGCTGCAGCCGGGCTTCGGCCATCGGAGGATGCGCGTCCTGGTTCCTGTATCTTTGCGGAGAAAATCACAGTTTCTGTTTCAGTATGCAGCGATGTTCGCAGAAACGAATCAGGCCGACGTGAGCGTGCTGCATGTGGTGGAAGACAGCGCCAGCTGTCACCTGGAGCCAGTCAATATGCTGGCCTGTGAGGCCTGGCTGCGCAGCCAGGTGGCTGCTTACGCCGAGGACCATTCGCCGTGTTGCATGGTTAAGGATGGTCCGGTAACCGGGGTGATCCTCGAAACGGCAGAGCGCGGCAACTTTGACATGGTAATTCTCGGCAATACGTCGGCTTCCTCATTCCTGCCCCGTCCTGCTCCTAGCGCGGCTTTTCAGATTCTTTCGGGGGCGCCCTGCCCGGTCCTGGTGGTGAAGGACGACGAAGCGTGCGCCTACGGCTGCTGACGGCCAATGAAAATATCCGTACGCGTTCCGGCGCGCTCGTGCATAGTAGTGGAGTCATCGCTTACGGTTCCGGCCGGATTGGCATGAACCTCTCCTGTGACGGCCATCACAGACCCAAGCTCAGATTGAACCTAGTGTGGTGACATTCCCGGCTGCCAAGGCCTGATTGGCGCCTGGTGAGGATGGTGCCGAATGTTCGCATCCACTACGAAGCCGCAGCGCAGTACCTGCGAACGATGTGAGCAGCGGAGCGCGAGGCTCTTCTGTAATCTTGGCGTCGAGGCGCTGGCGGCGTTCGATGCTATCGGGATGCAGGTGCAACTTCCCGCCGGTGCGACGCTGTTTGAGGAAAGCGATGCTGCTGATGGCGTGTATATCATTTGCGGCGGCCAGGTAAAGCTGTCCTGCAGTTCGCGGGACGGGCGGACGCTGATTTTGCGGATAGCGCGTCCCGGGGATGTTCTGGGGCTGGGGGCGGTGGTTTCCGGCACGAGTTTTGAGGTGACGGCCCAGACGCTCGAGCACACGCTGGTCAAGAAGATCCGTGCCGGGGACTTCATCAGTTTTCTCGAGCGGTTTGGCGAAGCCAGTATGCACGCGGCGAAGACCTTGTCCGAGGACTACAAGACTGCATTTTTCGATGCCCGGCGGCTGGCGCTATCGAATTCTGCTGCGGCGCGGCTGGCGAGCGTGCTGCTGGAGTGGGGCAGGTCCAGCTCGCGCGGAAGCGCAGAGATGTGCTTCAAGATGGGTCTGACGCACCAGGAACTGGCCAGTATCGCCGGTATTTCGCGGGAGACGGTGACCCGCGTCCTCGGCAAATTTCAGAAAGACAAACTCATTCAGGTGCGCGGCGCCACGTATCACATCCTGGCGCCGGTGCGGCTGGCAGAGCTATGCGCCTAGGTGCGTTTTGAAAACAAGGGCCGAGAGCAAATTCGTACTTAGCTGCTGAAGCCGCGTTGCCATGGCATTTTGTTTTCCGTAGTGTCCCAGGTGCGGCCACGGTGTTCCCGGCTTGAGGCGGCTTGTCCGCATGCAGTGGCGCTGCGGCGACGGCAATTGCGATCAGCCGATATAAATAAACACGGTTCCTGTTCCCGCGATCACTGCTGCCCACACTGCCGCGGTGTTCCCGTCCACGTGCAGCTCCCTGCCGAAGACCTTGATGTGCGCCGGTGGGATCCCTTGTGGATCCCAAAGTGTGCCGGCATAGAGTTCCCTGGTCAGGAGGGCGATCAGAAAGCTGCCGCACGGCAGAAGAGTGAGCGCCGCGGCGAGATAGAAGGATCGATCTCCCGGCCAGCTCGTCTGCCAGGTAAACCAGAGGGCGAGCAGGCTGAGCAGCGCCGTATTGATGGCCTGCCAGACCAGGTGAAAGCGGGCATGTCCCGGCCACAGGGGGTGTGTCGCATGGGTGCGATTGAGATCGATGGACAACGTAGCCGCGCCCTGTGCCACGGCGAGAAACGTGAGCAGGCAGCGAGCTACGAATTGATGATCCACGGCGGTATGTCCTGTTGAAGGCTGGAAGTTATCTGTAGTGCGAATCGGAGGCTAGGCCCGGCTAGCGGCCAGAACGGATGTCTCGACTATCTGGTTCGATGCCTGGGATGGCAGTTCAATCACGATCTGCGCGCCACCTTCACTGCGGTTGGTCGCAACCACGGTGCCGCCGTGCGCGTGTACGACAGCATGGACGAAGGCCAGCCCCAGGCCGTGGCCGGTGGAATGATTGCCCCTGGCCCGCTTCTCAAAGAGATCCTGACTGACTTCGTCGGCAAATCCCGGACCGTCATCCTGGAGCAGGAGGGTGACACGGTCGTGACGCGCCCGAAGCTGGAAGGTGACGGTGCTGGAAGCGGGCAGGTGCTTCCACTCATTGTCGAACAGGTTTGCGACCATGCGATGCACCATGCCGGCGTCGCCGGAGATCACGACCGGGCCGGCACTCCGCAGCCGCACGGTCAATCCTTTGTCGCTCATGCATGGTTCGTAGAGATCGATCATGACGCGCAGTAGTTCATCGAGATCAATGTCGGTGCGGACGAGCCGCAGGGCATCGGCTTTGGCTTCTGCCACATCCAGCGAGGTGTTGAGGAAGTTGGAGAGGCGATCCAGTTCATCGATGGCCGAGACGATGGACTCAGTGCGCTCCGGGCGCCGTTCGGTGGAGAGATACATTTCGAGCTTGCCGCGGATCGCAGTCAGTGGACTGCGCAGATCGTGGGCCAGCGAGTCGGTGATGGTGTGCAGCTGGTTTACGGAGTTCTGGATGCGATCCAGCATGCCGTTGAGGGTGAGTGCCAGATGCGCTACTTCGTCATTGCGATGGGAGGTTGGCACGCGGCTGTTGAGATCGCTCTGCCCGATCTGAGAAGCGGCTTCGGTAATATCGCGAACGTGGCCGAGCATCCTGCGCGTGACCGAAAACACGATGACGGAGCCCAGGAGAACGATCATCATCCAGAGCACGAAAAAGCGCAGACGGAGGTTCCGCAGGATGAGATGCTCATCGCGTTCCGATAGTCCGAGGTAGATGTGGCTGCCATCGTCCATCTGGTCGGAGGCTACGCGAAAGGGTATGGCAAAGCCGTCGACCTTGACGTCGGCCTGCGTATCGGGCAGCAGCCTGGTGCGCCGGATGGCGGCCAGGTGGGCAGCGCCGTCTCCTTTGCCGACCCAGAGTTTCAGCTCGCCATGTTCGCCGGCCTGGATGAAGAAGACCGAATCATTCAACCCGCTGGTGGAGCGCCGGCCGTTGGGAATTTCCTTGGTGGCGAGCTCCGCAACCTCACCCACGACGCGGCTGTAGAGCCGGTCCTTCGGGGTATGCTCGGCTACATCGCCGAGGACGGCGACTTCGCCGGAGAGCCATGCATCGCTACGCTGCTGAATGTCATGCGCGACGAAGTGATGCAGGAAGGCAAACACCATCATGGTGCCGGCGGCGAAGGCAAGTGTGGCCCACAGCGAGACGCGCCAGGCAGCGCTGCGCATCAGTGGTGTTTTAACGGTCTTTAAGGACATAGCCGACTCCCCGCAGTGTTCGGATGATGGGCGTGTGCCCTTCGCTATCTACTTTGCCGCGCAAGCGATAGATATGCACGTCGACGACATTGGTGTCAGGCTGGATGCGCATGCCCCAGACCTGATCGAGAATCATGGAACGAGTGACGACGCGACCGGCATTCCGGCAGAGATATTCGAGCAGGACAAATTCCTGCGATGTGAGATTGAGGGTCTGGCCGCCGCGGGTGGCTTCGCGACGGAGCAGGTCGAGTTCCAGGTCAAGCACGCGAAGCCGTGTCGATTCGCCAGTCGCTGCATTGTTGCGTTTGAGCAGGTTGCGCAGGCGTGCCAGTAGCTCAGCCAGTGCAAATGGTTTGGTCAGATAGTCGTCGCCGCCCTGTTCCAGGCCGCGCACCCGGTCGTCCACGGAGCGTCTCGCCGACAGGATAAGCACTGGCGCTTTAACACCAAGATGACGCAAAGCGAGGATGACATCGATGCCATCCTGGTCAGGCAGGCCGAGATCGACAATCAGGGCGTCGTACTCTTCTTCCGTAGCCATCCTTGTTGCAGTTCTGCCATCCATGGCTGCGTCGACCTGATAACCCGATTCTTCGAGTGAGCGAGTGAGAAAGGATTGAATATCCATCTCGTCTTCGACCAGCAATACACGCATGGCTCAATGGTACCGGATATATGTAAGTTTCCAGTTAAGTAACTTAGCGGGAAGCGTTGTGGAATGAGACTCATGAAACATGAACAGCTTGTCATGCACAGGTTGCGCCACGGTCATGTAATTCCTCTATAACTGTAAGTGCGGCGCGACCTATGGGTGTGCCGCGCGCTACGGGCAGGCGAAACCATCATAGTCAAATCATGCCCGGTGTACTTTTCTGCGAGGCGGTTGCTGCGTGCAGTCTGTGACTTGCATGCAAGCTGGAACGTCAATCTATTCAACAAACGTTCCACCCTGCCTGTTGTCGATTGGAATGATGCCAGGCAGGTTCAGAGCATCGCCTGCTGCAATTGCAGCGACGGTGTATTGGAA
>CAZZVA010000210.1:0-5406 GCA_964657345.1 uncultured Acetobacteraceae bacterium
CTTTTCTTTTCTTCGCAGGCTTTTTCCTGGAACTCACCAGCAGCTTCCAGTCCTTCTCCGTCTGGTCGGCATACGCTTCGGCAAATCGCGCGATCGCCTCGTCGAACTTATCCGAGTTGCCAAGATAGCCGCTGAGCATCTGCGCATCGCCGGATCGCGCGTGGCCGCGCGCCAGCAACTCACCGCAGAGTTCGGCATATTGCTCCAGACCTTCGCCCTTCAGGGCTTCGAGCGAGATGGCGGCCTTGTGGTCGTTCAGCTGGCGAACCAGGTAGTTGCGCTTTTCGATAGTGGTCCAGCCAAGAAACGGGTCGGAAAGATACTGCATGGCACGCTGGCCATCGGCAACGCGCTCTCCTCCGTGCGTGGCTATACCCTTTGCCTTAACGTACGGTGCCCATGCGGAGTCCACCTCTTCCTTGATCTGCAGAAAGAGAGGATCGCAGGCGCCGTTGCCTTCAAAATACACAAGATAATCGCGCAGACCGACACTGCCTGTACCGACCACCTTGAAGCCGACATCGCATGGCCGGTATTGAGCGAGGAAGTGTTGACGTTCCGGCAGCAGAGTTGTCTTGTACGCGTGTAACGCATGGATAACCGCGTGCGCCTTCGCACCGGTGAGGCGTGTCAACAGGGGCGGCTGCTGTTTAAATTGGCGGCTCGTGCCTTTCTTCTGTGCGACCGTCAGCTTGTCGAGCGTCATTTGCGGAGTCGCGGTACGCGCTTTATCGAGCGCAGCAGAAACAGGCTCGACATGACCGAGACGATGCACCTGGAAGTGCGCCAGTTCTATGACCGGCAGACTGGCCAGCTGATGCGTCAATTTTCGGTAGCTGGCGATCAGGATCATCACGGCTTCTTCGCAGTTCCTGTTTTTTGCGCCGGCTTCGCGGCCAGCGAGGACCAGGCTTGCCGCAAGCCGCTTTACATCCCACTCGAAGGGGCCGCGGGTGGTCTCGTCAAAGTCGTTAATGTCAAAAACAAGGCGGCCATCCGGCGCAGCATAGGCGCCAAGATTCAGTACATGGGCGTCGCCGCAGATCTGGTTCACGATGCCGGCATGAGGCATGGCCGCAAGGTCAGCTGCCATCACCGGTACGGCTCCGCGAAAGAAGCTGAAGGGCGAAAGCATCATCCGTTCATATTTGATGGATCGCAAGGCCGGCAGTCGGTCCTGCATCGATGCCTTGAGCAGTGCCAGCGGGGACTCGCGCTGAGCCGCCGGCTTCCAAGCGGAATGCTGCTGGCGGGCCATGTGTTTCCGGAGAGCTCGGCCTTTATCAAATCGTTGTTCAGGAGTGGGGAGTGTCGAACTTTTTCTATTACTCAATGTCGTCCGTTCAGCGCGCTGTCTGGTTTGGCGGCTTGCTCAGGTGAATGTCCTGGCACCGGTGCAGCACTGACCGATGATAGCCGTGATGGCCTCACGCTGGGCGTCCTCCAGTTTCGGCATGGCGCCGCGCTGGGACGCCATCCACGCACCCCAGCGATTGCCGGCTTCGTTCATCACAGCCAGCGAGGCGCCTTCCAGGTAGTAGTGCGCGAGCGCAGCCGTGAAGGAGTCGCCCGCGCCCACCGTATCCACGACTTCGCAGCGCACACCCGGATGACGGTCGACCTGCGACCGGCCCACCAGCAGGCTGCCCTGGCCGCCCATCGTGATGCAGACCAGAGACAGAGGAAACTCGTCGATAAGGGCGCGGGCGCCGGAGACGAGTGCATTGGGCGAGGTTTCCCCGGTACGCGGCATACCGAGAAGATCGAGAACCAGTGGCACTTCTCCGTCATTCATTTTCAGGACAGTCGCAAAGCCCAGCGAGCTCTCGAGAGTGGCTGACGTGTAATACGGCTCGCGTAGATTGACGTCCAGCAGGCGCAGGCAGTCTGGACGCGTTTCTGCGATGAAGCCCTGGATGGTCCGGCGTGAATTGGCACCTCGCTGCGCAAGAATGCCGAAGCAGACTGCATCGGCACGCTGCGCCAGCGACAGCCATTCCGGTGTGAACTCCAGATAGTCCCACGCCACTGGTTCGTGGATCACGTACCTGGCCTGACCCTCGTGCAATGCGACAGAGACGGAACTGGTCACGTGATTCGCATCGACCTGGAGGTAACTGCTGTCGACGGGAAAATCCGCGAGCACGGTCCTGGCGCGCCGGCCAAGCTGGTCGTCACCGATACGGCTGGCAATGACCGCATGGTCTCCAAGCCGCGAACTCATGACGGCAAAGTTCGAGACAGCGCCGCCAAGCTGGGGACCATCCGGCAGCATGTCCCATAGCAACTCGCCGATACCTACAACCGTTCGCCTGCTCATTGGACTGCCACCTTCTTGGTTCCGTGCAGAAGGTCCTGCATTTCGAGGTACACGCCATTGGTCCAGCCGAATCCTACGAGGTTGACCTTGTAGCCTGCCGTGACCTGAACGTCGGCATTGGCGCTCACGACATTGTATTTCTCATGGATGGCGCCATCTGTCTTAAAGCTGTCTGAGACCGTCCTGGTCCACTCTGTAGCAATTGTGCGGGCGTCTTTCTCGTAGCCGTACCGCTGCAGGGCCGACATGGCGAAGTACTGGAGAGGAGCCCAGCCAAAGGGCAGATCCCACTGGATGCCGCTGGCATAATCGCTGCAGGCGATGCCACCCTTGCGATTGAGAATGGAGAGATTCTTTTCCAGGGCATCGGCTTGCTCTTTGCTCGCCATACCGGCCCACAGTGGATAGAACATCGAGGCGTAGTTGTAAGAGGATTGCTTACCGGTCGTGAAATCGTAGTCGTAATAGATGCCCTTCTCGGCATTCCACAGGTACTTGTTCACGGCCTGTTTCCGGCCTTCGGCCATCTGGTTCCAGCGTGTGACTTCGTCGATCTTGCCCAGCATCTTCGCAAACTGCGCCATGTCGGTTTCGTATTTGAACAGCAGGCTATTGAGGCATACAGCAGCGTAGCGTTCGGTCGAGCCGCTGAATGGACCAAAGCGGAAGCTGACATCGAAGCCGGATTCGCGCACCGCCCGGTCGCCTTTGTAGAAGTCATACGTGAGCCTGTACCCGCCGACCCAGGCTTCCTTGCAGAGAGTGGAGGTCCGAGTGTCGCAGCTGGTTTTAGCAAGTTGTTCGGCTTCGGCAGAGTCGGGATTCTGCGAGGCCTTCAAAATATAGTCGGTTTTGACGTCGGGATGTGCCAGCAGCCAGGTGATGACGTTCTGGTAGTAGTCGCTGTGGTCGGCGATGTCCGGCACTGGCCCCACGCCGAGGTCCCAGTAGCGGGCGAGGCCGGTGTCGCCCGCCCTGTGGAAGTCGCGTTCCCACAGCGAATGGTCGCGCACAGCGTAGCTGTAGGCTTTGGCCAGCCAGGCATCCTGCCTGCTGCGATTGGCGGGAGAAGGATCTCGGCGCAGCTCGGCATCATAGACAGCCAGGATCATCGAGGTGAGCAGAGGCGGCTGGGAGCGAGTCAGGAAGTAAGTACGGTTTGCGTTCAGTACAGAGCCGTAATGTTCGATCTCGTAGAAGAAGTTTTCGACCATGCCGCGGGCGAAGTCGATGCGGCCATCGTCGACCAGACCCAGGATGATGAAGTAGCTGTCCCAGCCGAACATCTCGTTGAAGCGGCCGCCGGGCACGACATATTTGTTGGGAAGGTAGAGCAGGCCGGGTGTCGGAAAGTCGGATGGAGCGAGATCGCCGAGCTTCTCGATCTTCTTCGGCAGGTGCTCGATCCTGACCTTGCATTGCGA
This sequence comes from uncultured Acetobacteraceae bacterium, assembly GCA_964657345.1. GTDB lineage: Bacteria > Acidobacteriota > Terriglobia > Terriglobales > Acidobacteriaceae. The sequence goes on from CAZZVA010000210.1 coordinate 3,745, forward strand.
ATGAAGTTTCTGGAGTTCCGGCGGCTCGGGAACATCGATCGGGATATACATGACCGGGATCGAGTTGACCTTCGGGTCGACGACCGAATCGCATTGTCCCATCGAACGAGCGAGCGTATCCCAGCTTTGATGGATGTACTGATCGATGGTCGCGGTCTGAGGCGGTGCGGGTAAAGCAGCAGTCGATGGCGCCGCAACCTGTGCAGACAGGTTTGCGGACAAAAGGGGAAGCGCGATAGACAGGAGGAACGGGGCGGCCAGACTGGAAACTCGGCACCTTATCAATGGAAGCTCCTTCGGCAAGCTCTTTCGTTCTCTCCATGTGCCTGGAGTGCGTGTTTCAGGACACGGGAAGGCGCGAAAGAGAGGGTACCATGCGCCGCGGACTCATCGCATCAGGACAGGAAGGAGGCGGTTGTTCAGAGGACTCGTTCCTGTGGTAGCCTTCAGAACCGAAGCGACTTGCGCGCCGTTTTTGCCAATCGAAAAGAGGAAGCTGTTATGACAAACGCCCTTCAAAATACGATGCTGCGTAGTTTGGCCGCAGGACTGCTGACACTCGGCCTGTCCTGCCCGCTGCTTCCGGCACAGCAAGCCGCGACTGCCAAGGTTCAGAAGGCGGATGCCGGCTCGGAAGATGTGTGGTGGAAGCATGCGTTGATCTACGAGATCTATCCGCGCAGCTTCCAGGATTCGAATGGCGACGGGATCGGCGATTTGAACGGGATCACGCAGCGGCTGGACTACCTGAAGACGCTCGGCGTCGACGCGATCTGGATCTCGCCCATGTATCCGTCGCCGCAGATCGACTTCGGCTACGACATTTCGAACTATGAAGCGATCGATCCGCAGTACGGCACCATGGCGGACTTTGACAGACTGGTGGCCGAGGCGAAGAAGCGCGACATTCGCATCATTCTCGACATGGTGATGAACCATACATCTGACAAGCATCCGTGGTTTATCGAATCGAAGAAGTCGAAGACCAATCCAAAGCGTGACTGGTATATCTGGCGCGACGGCAAGGGGCCGGGCGTGCCGCCGAATAACTGGCAGTCAGCATTCGGTCACTCGGCGTGGCAGTTTTATCCGGAGACGGGTCAATGGAACTATCACAAGTTCTACATTCAGCAGCCGGACCTGAACTGGCGCAATCCGGCAGTCGAGAAGGCGATGTTCGGCACGGTCAGCTTCTGGTTGAAGAAGGGTGTGGCCGGCTTCCGCTTCGACGCGATCCCGACTCTCTTTGAAGATCCCGAGCTGAAGGATGAGAAGATCCTGCCGGGCACGAATCCTTATGGTGATCCGAATATCGACGGCTCTCTGACGGAGAATCTGCCAGAGGTCCATGACGTCATGCGGCGGCTGCGCAAGCTGAGCGATTCCTTCCCGGGCAATCGCGTGCTAATCGGCGAGACCTACCTGCCCAATGTGCAGGAACTGGACAAGTGGTATGGCGGCGCAAAGCACGATGAATTGCATATGCCGATGGATATGCAGGTGGGCTTCCTGAACAAGCTGGACGTGAACGCCATGCGGACACGGATCGCCGATGCTGAGAACAACATCGATGGCAACCAGCCGCTCTTTGTCTTCGACAACCACGATAACGTCCGCAGCCTGAACCGCTATGGAGACGGCAAGCACGACCTCGACATCGCA
>CAZZVA010000211.1:0-5376 GCA_964657345.1 uncultured Acetobacteraceae bacterium
CTCATCGATCTCGAGTCACTGAAGCTGAAGAGTTACTCGCTTTCTGTCTATGGCGCAAGCGGCTTTCGTATCGCGGTGTCGGTGCTTCCCTTCCTGTTGCCGCTCATGTTCCAGATAGCGTTCGGCATGAATGCATTTCATTCCGGGCTTTACCTGCTGGCGTTGTTTGCGGGTGACCTGAGTATGAAAGGTTTCGTTATCCAGGGCCTGCGCCGCTTTGGCTTTCGCAGGATCATCCTGGTCAATGGTGTGGTCACGTCGCTGTCCATGGCGCTGTGCGCAGTGCTCGATCCGCGAACGCCCGTGATGGTGATCGCGGCAATCCTGTTCTTCCATGGAGCGTGCCGGTCCATGCAGTTCACCTGCATGGGCACACTGGCGTATACCGAGATTCCGGCGAACCGGATGAGTCGCGCGAATGGTTTTCTCAGTGCCGTGATGCAGTTGAGCATGGGTATCGGCGTAGCCGTGGGCGCGATCACGCTTAGACTGGTGGCCCATGCGCGCGGACACTCCGCGGCCCTGCCGCAACTGCGTGACTTCCACTACGCCATTCTGTTCATGGCGGTGCTGTCGCTGGCTCCGGTGTTTGACAGCCTGAACCTGGCGGCGGATGCCGGCGCTAGTACCAGCGGCCATCGACCACGGGCCTTGGAAGTGAATCCTGCCTAGCTATTTCACCGTAAAGATCAGGAAGAAGTCCTGGCCATCGCTCTTGGTAAAGTCGTACTTTCCGAACCGTTGAAATCCGGCTTGTGCCATTTCATGTTCCACGACATCCGGCATGATGCCGTGGTCGGCGCCATTGCCGTTGCGGTCGATAATGCCGACCCTGGCGCCCGGCTTGAGCGATGCTTTGAGCTGCTGCATCAGTGGAACGGGATGCTCCATCTCGTGATAGACCTTCAGGAGCAGCACGGCATCCACGCTTTGCGCGGGTAATTTCGTATCGTCGGTACTCCCCAGGATCGGCTTGATGTTTTTGAGTTTTGCTTTCTCGGCACGCTTCGTGATGTAGGTGATGGCCTCGGGATTGATGTCTTCGGCGTAGACCACGCCAGACTGGCCGACACGCGCGGCGGCTCGCACCGTGAACCAGCCGGAGCCAGCACCAATGTCTGCGACGTCGCGGCCGGGTGCGATACCGAGCAGGTCCATCACACGGTCAACATGCAGCTTTTGATCGCGGTCAGGATATTCAAAGATCGACAGATCGCCGGAGTAGGGAGTGCTGGTGGGCCGTGCTGTCTGCGTGCTCGACTGGGCAGTGAGGCGGGTGTTGCTGAAGGTGCCGAGCATACAAGTGCTGAGTAAGACGCCGAGGATAATCCTGGTAGAAAACAGTGGCCGCATGGAACGTATCTCCCCGTTCCATAGCATCACGTTTGGCCACGCTGCGGCGCTATGCCTCTGCTGCTGTTTCCATGTGGTCGCACGGCTTCCGTGTCAGTTGGCGGTCTTGTAGTCAACTTTCTGAAAGCCTGCAGGCACAAGGAAATTCGATTCAGCAGCGGTCGAAGAAAAACTGTCCAGTTGTGTTGTGGATTCCGTCAGAACCGCAGCCGTGGTTGGCGTAGCAGAGCTGTCGGGTGTGGTTGCATCGGCCGGTGGCGGGTCGGCCTTCTTTTTGCGGCCGAATCCTCCCAGGCCGCCCAGCCCGCCGAAGCTGCTCGCGAGCGCAGAGGCAGCGCCCTGCTTGGCCATGTCGGAAGCACTGGGCGGCGGCGGCGAGGCGGGGAGCGGTGCTTCCGAAGCAGCGGGCAGTGGTTTGCCGTCGGTCGTCATGCCCATCCGCATCACCTGCAGAACCGGGGTTCCCTTCAGCTTGGACATCTCTTTCACCATCTGCGACATGCCTTCGCCGGCACCCCGGTATTGCGCGAGGACTGCGGGTGAGAGCGAGCCGCTGTAGACCTTGCCCATTTTGGCGGCATAGCGCTTGTAGAAATCGCGGACCTCGCCGTAGCCGGGGATTTCGGGCGCCATCCACATGTCATTCGTGATAGCGAGCGAGGCAGTCTGGCCGGAGGTTTTGTCAGTGCCGTCCATGGCCATGGTGAGGATGGACTCATTGGAATTGAGGCCCGCGACTTCCTTCGAGGCGCCGGTATTGCGGACCTCCACGTGAAACTTCATGTCGACATTGGAAGGTTGCTGCTGTGATTCGGCCGGTGCTGTTTGTGCCGGCTGCGCGTTGGCCTTCTGCATGGCGGCTTCGACCTGCTGCCTCATCTGTTCGAACGTGACGACCGTGTACTTGTGGTGGGCGGTGTCGATGTTGGTGATGGTTTCGGCATCGAGATCGATGATCTCCGTCGCCAGCGGACTGATGCGGGCCATGCGGTTGCCCTTGATGGAGACGGTGGATGCAGTCGGTGCAGTGGCCTGGCGGGCCTGTTTGCTGAAGGCTCCGGCCATCTTCATCATGCCGAGGGTGGATCCGCCGGTGATCTGGGTGGTTTCGGTATAAGTGAAGTCGGCCCAGGCGGGGTGGGAGAAAGAAAATACGGCTGCGACAGCGAGAAGATTGGCGGTACGGTGAGTCCTTGCCCATGCAGTGATCATGCGGGTTCTCCAGCAGACGAGTAAGTTGCGGGGCCGGGGGGAAGGGCGGCAGGAGAAAGGTTGCGAGCGGTGCCGCGCCCCCCATTGTGCATACGCAGCCGGGGAATGGTCAATATGTGGATTCTGGGGATCGCGAGACGCCGCTGAGCCAGATTTGTTCCACGTGGAACAATCTGGTGTGTTTGGCTTGTGGGACTTCCGGGTGCCGGCGGGAAGGGTCAAATTGTTCCACGTGGAACAATCGGTATTTCTGCGAACAGTGTTTCCTTAAGTTCTGCCCAGATGTTACTTAAGTTGTTAATAAGTCCATTGGCATACTAAGTCACTTAAAAATATCTCACCACTATCAACAATTCCGAGGTTAGACTTACGCAGCCTTACTTAAACCTTGGTACCAACATGGATGTGCGTTGTGTCTGAACGATACGAGAAACACGCCGAATTTTTTGCCGGTCAACCTGAGAAAGCTGAGCAGATATCCCGGCCGGCAGACTGGCTGTTTCTACAGCCGACCATTCTCGACCAGATGCATGATTCGATCGTCGTGACGGATCTGGATGGGATTGTGACCGGCTGCAACCGGGCGGCTACCGAAGTCTTCGGCTACACGGCAGAGGAGTTGATCGGTAAGAGCGTGACGGTGCTGTATCCGGAAGAAGAACAGGCAAGCTTACGCGACATCATTATTCCTGCAGTGCTGGCTCATGGAGAGTACCGCGGCGAGCAGACAAACCGGACGCGCAATGGCGGTACCATCTACATTCATCTTTCTATCTCGCTGCTGCGCGATGCGGATGGCAGCCCGGCAGGCATGGTGGGTTTTTCCATCAATGTGACCAACCAGAAGCTCGGCGACATCGCGGTAAAACGCCATGACGATGTCGAGCGCCAGCTGCTGGCGGAGCGTGCCGAGAGCCAGACGATGCGCATTTTGATGAATGCGGTCGACAAGGCAGCAGATGTCTTCCTGCTGACCGAAGCAGAACCAGTGGACTTTCCGGGGCCACGCATCGTGTACGTGAACAAGGCTTTCGAGAAGATGACCGGCTATACGGCAGAAGAGGTGATCGGCAAAACACCGCGCATCCTGCAGGGGCCGAAGACAGACCAGGGTGCCCTGCGGAGAATCCGCTCTGCTTTAAGGACATGGAAGCCGATACGCGAAGACCTGGTGAACTATCGCAAGGACGGAAGCGAGTTCGTAGTGGACCTGTCGATCGTGCCGATTGCGGATGAAGATGGCTGGTATACGCACTGGATGGCGATCCAGCGCGACGTGACCGAGCGGCAGCATCTGCAGGAGCAGATTGTCGAGACCAAGTCGCGGCTGCAGTTTCTCACCGAGTCGATGCCGCAGCTGTTGTGGACTGCGAATGCGAGCGGCAGCTGTGAGTTTGTGAGCCAGTCCTGCGCAAGGTTCCTGGGGGTGCAGGCTAGCGATTGTTATGCCGATGGCTGGAGCCTGTTCATTCATCCGGAGGATCGTGCGCGGGCGACGCAGGTCTGGAAGGAAGCAGTCGTGCAGCAGCATACGTTTATCGTGGAGTATCGCCTGCGGCGCCACGATGGCGAGTATGTATGGTTTCTGCATCGCGCAGTGCCCAGGATCGATGAAGCAGGCGGAACGGTCGAGTGGATCGGCAGCTCGACAGACATCGCGCAGCAGAAGCGCAGCGAAGAGGCGATCCGGCAGACAGAAAAGCTGGCGGCAGTGGGCCGGCTGGCGTCGAGTATCGCGCACGAGATCAACAATCCGCTGACGTCGGTGACCAACCTGTTGTACCTGTTAAGCCTGCAGTTATCGCTCAGCAAGACAGCGCGGGAGTATGTGTTTACAGCGCAGGAAGAGCTGGCGCGCGTGAGCGAGATCACGACGCAGACACTGCGTTTTCACAACCAGTCAGTGGCAGCGACGCCGACGCGGCTTGCCGAGGTGCTGGATTCGGTGCTGGCGTTCTACCGGCCCAGGCTTGCTGCGATCGGGCTGACAGTGCGACGCGAGTATGAGCGCACCGAACAGTTGACCTGCCTGGCCGGCGACATCCGGCAGGCCCTGGCGAATTTGATCGGCAATGCCGTCGAGGCGTCGTCACAGGGTGGGCAGCTGAGGATTCGTTTGCGGCCCTCGGTGACCTGGAAGCTGAGAAAGCGGCGCGGCGTGCGGATCACCATTGGCGACAGCGGCCACGGTATTCCACCGGAGACGATGCACAGGATCTTCGAACCGTTCTATACGACGAAGGGGATCACTGGTACAGGGCTGGGATTGTGGATCACGAAGGACCTGATTGCGAAGCATGATGGCAGCATCAAGATCAGGAGTTCGACACGTCCCGGCAGAACGGGGACCGTGATCTCCGTGCTGCTGCCGTTCGCGCCTCAACGTCCAGCCTAGGGCTTCTGCAGGCCGTGTCTGCGTCGGCTTATCTGCCAGAGCCCATGACCTGGATGAGATTGCGCAGTTCGGAAGCTGCGCGGACCTCATGCCTCGACCAGAGGAGCGACTGCCCCTTGATTTCTTCCTTCCAGATTTCGAAGGATTTTCGGGGTCCCAGGCGAAAGCCTTCGTCGGTGGGGACAACCGGCTTTTCCGGGTTCCCGCCCCAGCGCGTGGTTTGCGTAACTTCGGGACGAAAGAAAAGTATGTAACTGGATGGATTGCGCGCGACCTCCAGAGCGATGAGGCCGGAGGCGGCTGACCGCATGCGTTCCGTGAGCGGGAAGTGGTTCATGAGGGAGTTGGTCACAAAGCTGCCGGATACCCCTGCGCCCTGCAGGAGCTCCACGAGGTCCATCAGCTCTTCATAGCCG
>CAZZVA010000212.1:0-5315 GCA_964657345.1 uncultured Acetobacteraceae bacterium
AGCAAGGTGCGCGCCACAACCCCACTGCTGTCCTAGATCATGTGCGAGCGACCGGATGTATCCGCCTGCCGAAATCTCGACCTCGAATTCGGCCACATCTCCGACGACTTTGGTAATCACGAAGCGCCCCACCTGAATGGGTACAGCTTTCAACGCAACGGGCTTGCCTGCACGCGCCAATGCATGGGCAGACTTCCCTGCTACCTTTTTCGCGCTGAAGGCAGGAGGCATCTGTTCCATGGGACCCTGCATGGCCGCTGCCATCCCGGCTAAACGCAAGCCATCCACAGTCACACTTTGTGGTTCACCAGCAGGCTCACCTTCGGCATCGTACGTGTCCGTTGCGAATCCGAAACGAATCGATCCGGAATAAGACTTTTCCAGCTTGCCGAAGAACTGCGCCAACCGTGTCCACTTGCCCAGCAGAAGCGGCAGAACGCCGGTGGCCATCGGATCCAGAGTGCCAAGATGCCCGACCGAGCGCTCTCCGGTGATGCGCCTGATTCGGTTGACTACATCATGGGAAGTCATACCGGGCGGCTTATCCACGATAAGAAAGCCATTCATACTGTCAGAATCCGCTGACTCCCCGGTCCCGCACAAGCGTTAGAAACTCCGACCTCGTCGTTTGCTTGTGAAACGCACCCAGCATGGCTGACGTAACTGTTGACGAGTTCTGCTTCTCTACACCCCGCATCATCATGCACAGATGACGAGCTTCAATCACCACCCCTACTCCCAGCGGATGAATCGCCTCGTCGATCGCCTCGGCAATCTGTCGGGTCATTCGTTCCTGCACCTGCAGCCGACGTGCAAATACATCGACCAGCCGCGGCACCTTGCTCAATCCCACGACTTTTCCATTGGGAATATACGCAACATGCACCTTGCCAAAAAATGGCAGCATGTGATGTTCACACAGTGAGAACATCTCGATGTCCTTCACAATCACCATCTCGTCGTAATCCACTGCGAACAATGCGCCCTGCAGGATCTCTGCGGGATTCTGCTGATACCCCTGCGTCAGATACTGCATGGATTGTTCAACCCGTTCCGGTGTTTTCAGCAAACCATCGCGTGTAGGGTCTTCATCGAAACGGCGCAGTAACTCGGCGTAGATCTCCTGCGTCGACGCCGAAGACAATGCTGCCGGCACGGAGATTTGAACGGCATGGCTGCTGTCCAACGCGGCACCATTATGAATCTTTGCAACAGTGGTTGATTGAGACTTGTGATCAGGCATTCCTGCTCTCTTTCCCGGCAGCTTCCCCAGCGTATTCAAAGAAGTTATTGCTGGTCTCTTCAATCCGCACGTATTCCAATTTTGCATTGCCGAGCCGGTGCCGATCTCCTGGGTCGTCCAGAAGCTTCCACACTTCCCGGCATAAATTCTCTGTCGAAGACACTTGAGTCTTGAACAACGAATCGAGATTCAGATTTTGCACATCAAAGCGATCCAGTACCCGATCCTTTACCAAGGAATCCATCTTCACCATATCCACCACCATCCCGGTATCCGGTTGCACCGGACCGGCCACGGTGACCTGCAGCGTATAGTTGTGGCCGTGTCCATGCGGGTGGTTGCACTTCCCGAAGGTCTCACGGTTCTCCGCGTCGCTCAGCGTGTCCACGTGCAGACGGTGCGAGGCGCTGAAGCGATAGCGGCGTGAGAAATGCGCTTCGGCGATCAAGAAGCGCTCTCCGCAGGGCCGTAGTAATCCGCAAACAAATCAGCCATCTCGTAGACGCGGATGCGATGCAGACGGGCACCGGGCAAGCTGGTTCTTATCGGTCCCTCCAGACGTTCCCAGACACTGATCGCTATATTTTCTGCCGTAGGAATTCGGTCCTTGAACTCGGGCACCTCGTGGTTGAGGTGCCGATGGTCGTACACATCGACAACTTCCGCATGCATGACATCTTTCAATCGCTTCAGATCGACGACAAAGCCGGTAATCGGGTCGGCTTCTCCGGCAACTGTTACCTCCAGCGTGTAGTTATGTCCATGACCATTGCGGTTGGCGCATTTGCCAAACACCCGCTCATTCTCTTCTTTGCTCCACTGATCGCGCCAGTAGTAGTGGGCAGCTGCAAATTCGGCTTTGCGTGTCAACAGGATCATAGGCTCTGTAACTGATGCTACGCGTCTGCGAAAGACTCGTTCAGATTACCTGCCGGGCAAAATCCTGCCTGCCACGCGATGTATCCTGCTGATGTGGTCACTCCGTCCCGACGCCGGGTATCGTTCCTCTCCGCGGCTCTTGCCGTGCTCGTTGCCATTGTTGGCTGCGATCGCGGCGATCATCCCGCGCACATGGACAGGCCTGCGCCGGATTTCACACTGAAGGATGGTACGACCACTGTTCACATGGCAGACTATCGAGGGAAAATTGTCCTTGTGAACTTCTGGGCGACCTGGTGCGCACCTTGCCTGGAGGAACTGCCCTCTCTACAGGCACTCCAGAAGAGCATGCCGCAGATCGTCGTCCTTGCTGTCTCGGTCGATGACGATCCCGACGCCTACCGCCGCTTCCTGCAACAGCATCGACTCACCCTGCTCACCGTCGAAGACCCCGACCGCCGCGTCAACGAGCTTTACGGAACGTCCCGCTTTCCGGAAACATACGTCGTCGACCAGAGCGGTCGCATCCGCCGCAAGTTCATTTCCTCCCAGGACTGGGTAAGTCCCGAGATCGTCAATTACCTCAAGCATCTTTCCTAGAAGACGAGCCTGCGCTCAGCGATTCTGCGCGCTCATCTCCTGCGGATATACCAGGCCTAGCGTATCCCGCGCCCGATCGAGAATCCGCATCATCTGCCGCGACATCGAATGCGTCATCACCGGACTCTCTCTCTTGCCATCCCGCAGCAACTCGCAGAAATGCTGCGTCTCGTAATTGAAACCACTCGACACGATGGGCTCATTCAATTCGATGGTTCGGCCATCCAGGTAGCGAATTGTAGCTGCCGCAGGGTTCCACCATTTCGCCGGAATGGCCACATTGCCCAATGGTCCCGCGAGCAAAGCATCGCCGTGGCCGTGCAGGCCCAATCCGCAATATAACTGGGAAAATCCGTGTTCATGACGGGTTTGCAGGCTCGCCCACGTATCCACTCCGGAAGACCGCCCGCGCAGACTTCCATCATCGTCCAACCTTCCCAGCGTCTGGATTGACTCCACCGGCCCCAGCCAGTCCAACGCCAGGAACGCCTCGTAGGGCGCAATGCCGAGAAGACTGCCACCCCCGCGGCCGGCGTCCCACAGCGCATGGCTTCGCGGAATATCTGCCAGCGACGACCCGGCCCGCACATAGCCGACCTGACCGATAGGATCATTCTCGAGGTGCCGCCGCAATTGCTGGTAGAGCGGGAAGAAAGGCGGCTTCATTGCTTCCATAAAAAGCAGTCTCCGCCTCACGGCCTCTCTCAAGACCACATCCAGCTCCTGCTCGTTGAGCATGGACGGCTTTTCACACAGCACGTGCCGGCCCGCCCGTAACGCAGCCAGCGAAAAACCAAAATGGCTGTCCGGATGCGTTCCGATGTACACAGCATCAATTGCGGAAGTGAGTAAATCATCCAGGGTCTGGGCGACGCGTCCCCCGAAGTTAGCAGCAAACGTCTCTCCGCCGGCAATCCGGCGTGTCCAGACCGCATCGACTGTTGCGCCCTCGACGTGCTTTAATCCCTCGGCAAAACGAGTCGAGGCGTCACCCGCCCCGATGATGCCCCATCGGACACTCACCCGCTCTGTGTTGTTACCATTTCGGTGGGGCAATTCTGTCATGCTCTGTCACTTGCGAAGGTCAGCGTAGCCAGCTTTCAAAAGCACCGGAAAACAGCTTCCTGATCCAGAAGAAGGACCGATACTTAGACTCGACAACCATTTATACCCTGACAGCCGCAGCAAGCGGAAGACTTGTCGCCCTGTGGAGTTCAGCAAACATCCATTCTCAAGTGGATGATCGAACGGGCCAGGCAGTCTGCCCTCCGTGCAGGTATGCAAGATTACCAATTTGGCCGGCTCGCGCCGCAGCAACCCCGGTCTCGACCGGAGCATTCGGTTCCTGCCGGCTGCGCAGACAGTCGAAGAAGTTCTCCATGTGCGCAATCGTTCCGTCGCGATAACTCTTCGCTGTCATCACGGGATTTTCACCCTTCTGCGTTCCTTCGCGAAAGACCGCAAAGCCGCTGCGATCCAGCTTCAGCGTCGCCTCCGTTCCCCGGAACTCCAGCCCTCCATCGTCGATCGAAGACGCCATCATGCCTTCGTACACCACGTCAAAACCCGGATAGCGGAAGGCCGCCTGGATCGTATCCGGGCAGTCCCAATGCTCGAACACGTACTTATCCCCCAGCATCTGCGCCATGCGAGGCTGGTCCGTCTTCATGGCCCAGTGAACTACGTCAATCCAGTGCGCGAACAGATCCGTCATGGCGCCGCCACCAAAGTTCCAGTACCAGCGCCAGTGGCTGTACTTCTCGTCACTGAAAGGCTGATCGGGAGCCGAACCCAGCCACAGTTTCCAGTCCAGGAATTGTGGATCCAGCGGTTTGGATATCCAGCTGCGCTGATAGTTCTGCCACCAGTAGGTACGCACCTGAACCACACGGCCGAGACTGCCGCCCTGGATCAGATCCACCGCGTCGCGAAAGTGGGTCCAGCTCCGCTGCTGCATGCCGCACTGCAGTATCTTCTTACTCGTGCGGACAGCGTGCGTCAGCTTCGTGCCTTCCTCGATGCTGTGCGTGACGGGCTTCTCGAGATACACATCCTTGCCCGCGGCAAGTGCGTCCAGCGCCATCGGCACATGCCAATGGTCCGGAGCAGCAATCAGGACTGCGTCAACCTGCTGCTCCAGTACTTCCTGGTAGTGCGGGTGGGTAGTGGCCTGGCCGCTGGATCGTTCCTTGACTGCATCCCGGTGGGGACTATAAACATCGCTCACTGCGACGATTTGGCTTCCTCCGGCTCTTTCCGCTGCATCCAGCAGATTCCCCATCCGGCCGCCCGCGCCAATCACTCCCAGCCGGATGGTGTCGTTGGCGCCAAATGCCCGTCGTGAGGCGAGCGCCGTCAATCCTCCGGCAATCAAGAAGCTGCGTCTGTTCAGCAAGCAAAACCTCCCACGTACTTTGTCAGCCGCCGATCATACTCTGCAGGCGCGGGATGCGAAAACTGGCGGGAACGACAAAGCTGACCTGAACACGCTTTACGGCCTCAGGATCGTCCAGGTTTTCATGTGAGGAAAGAAGTCGGGAGGATGGTGCGCCCAGAAGGAGTCGAACCTCCGGCCTATTGATTCGTAGTCAAT
>CAZZVA010000213.1:0-5269 GCA_964657345.1 uncultured Acetobacteraceae bacterium
TGGTTTTGATGCCGATGCGCTCCACGACCCCGGAAAACAGGTCGACCGTCAACCGGTCCCCCACCAAGAACGGCTTGTCGAGCGCGATGGAGAGGGATGCGAAGAGATCGCCGAGGACGTTCTGCAGTGCGAGCGCAACGGCCACCTTTACCCACGTCGGAATGAACTTGGTTGCCGTGTCGAGCTGGCCTTTGTAGAGGGTCAGTGCAGACTGGTCAGAAGCAGAAAATTTCGGATCCTTGAGCTTTCCCATCACCCGCAGGGCTTCGCTCTCGAGATACATGTCATTTCGCACGTTGCGCTGCATGTTGGGGGGGACGCCGCGCAGCGACTTGTACTGGGTGACTTCGTATTCGATCTTCTGCGCCAGGGCAGCCATGGCGCCGGTCGTGTCGGGCGAGAATTTACGCTCGCTGATGAACCGCTCCACCTCACCATCCTGGGTACCGTTGCTGTCGCCGCCCTTGGCTGCGGCCGCGGGGGTATCGCCGGCCTTGGCCTGCTTCAGAATGCCGACGGCCTGCGAGGAGGATGCAACGAACGCCGGCACCTGGTCGGGTCCAACCGCATGGTTGAGGGCGTAGGCAGTAGGCACGGTACCGATGAGGATGAGCATGATGAGTCCCATGCCCTTTTGACCGTCATTCGAGCCGTGGCCGTAGCTGACACCGGTACAGGTAAGAATCAGCATGCAGCGGATCCAGAAGGGCGGCGGCTGCGTGCCCTTCGGTGCTTCGTACAGCGCCGGATCCTTGATCACAAACTTCATGAGCAGCAACAGCAGACCGGCGAAGACAAAGCCGACCAGCGGAGAGATCAGCAGCACACGGAAGACGTTGGTGACCTGCGTCCAGTCAACGCCCGAGGTATGCGTGGCGCTCGGCGCCAGGTACTGGTTGGCGAGACCCACGCCGATGATCGATCCGATCATGGTGTGCGAGCTCGAAGCGGGAAGACCCAGCCACCAGGTAGCCAGGTTCCAGAGGATCGCCGCGATCAGCAGGGCGAAGACCATCGCGAAGCCGGCGCCCGCGCCGACCTGCAGGATCAGCTCGACCGGCAGCAGCGTGATGATGGTGTAGGCGACGCCGCCGCTCGACAGCAGGACGCCGATGAAATTCCAGGTGCCGCTCCAGAGCACTGCGAAATGCGGTTCGAGCGAATGCGTGTAGATGACCGTCGCGACTGCGTTCGCCGTGTCATGGAAGCCGTTTACAAACTCGAAGCCCAGCGCGATGGTAAGCGCGATGCCTAGCAGAACGAACGGCCAGACCGACGCATTATGCACGCTCGCCAGGTCTCCGGCAACCTTGGTGGCGATGTAGAGGATGCCGCACACGAAGAGAACACCGGCAGCGATGATGCCCCATTGCGCCGGGCTGCGCTTCGCCTTTTGCGGGGAGAGCGGCGGGGCGCTCATTTTAGGAAAAACAGTGGCCATGGTGGCTCCGTGGATGGTGGAAGTGAGAGTGCTAAGGGGCAACGAACAGGCGAACGCGCATTGCCTCTAAAGTTGTAGAGGAAACCTCTTGCCAATTTGGTCAATGCCGGATGAATTCAACGGCGTCCCAAGGGATAATCGAGGGCCCCCCAAAGGTAATAGCTGAAACGGGGCATATTCAGGGAGCGCGCAGGAATCTACTGTAGTGCCTGACACCTACTCCTGGTACGGAGAGGCCTAAGGCAGGGTCCGGCACAAACCGGGCCCCTTTTTTTTTGGCCTAGCCGCCGCTTGATTCCGGGCTGTTTTGACTGGATTCCTCTGGGCCCGGGTGTATTTCCGGCTCGTCGTGCACGATGGCGTAATCGCCCTCTTCCAGCGTGCCATGCAGCTTGGAAAGCCAGCCTAAAGTGCGACTTACCGGCCAGACTGTCCACGTGACCGGAACAATGCCCGACTCCAGTTCGCACACCAGCGCGATTCTCGATTCTTTCCCCGTGAAGGGCGCCAGCTCGGCCGCCGGAAAGTCATGCCGGTAGATTTCGTTCTGGTCGGCGTCCTGGAGGGTGACGTACCAGAAATTCTGGTCCTGGAAGGCGGCCGGGGACATCCGGGCGGGGTCGACCAGGATGCGGACGATCCAGGGGTAGATTTGGTCCTGCCAGTCAGCCCGAATAGGCGGGTTGGGCGGCTCCTCGCATCGTCGGGTGTAGTCCTGCATCTTGCGAGCTGCGAAGGAGAGGCCGGCATACTCCTCGTAGTCAGCCAGCGTTCGGATGGTCCCCAGGCCAAAGCTGTCCACCGGCTTCCCCTGCAGTAGTCGAATGACCTTCTCCCGGCTGCGTGCATCGTGTTTATCCCAGGTGGCTTCCTGGTTGTCGCTGCCGGAGCCACGCTCGGGCGTGTGGTCGTCCCAGTGGCGGGTAGCGTACTTGCGAACGTAGTCGTGCCACACCAGTAATTCGTGTGGATGGAAGAGGTCATAGCCATGCGTATAGGCGCGCAGGGTCATGGCTATCTCTTCGCCGAAGAAATAGAGTTCCGGATCGTAGCCCACCTCGCGAACGAAAGCACCCCTGGTAAAGAGAAAGCCGGCAGCAAGAAAGCGGGCGCGCAAGGGCCGGGAAAGCGTGCGCCATGCGGGAACGTCGACCGGCTTCAGCTGGGGCAGACCTTCCGGCGTGAACCCGCCGATCGCCATCTTCTGCGGAGTACCGGAGAGCAATTCGCGGTTGTCCTCGTCAGCCGGCGTGAAGGGCGTGGCGTATGTGCTCAGGAGCGGCCTGGTGCTGCCGGTCGCCTCTGCAGCTGCGATCATGCGATCGTCCCAGCCGGGAGCCAGGCGGCAATGGGAATCCACCTGCAGGAACCATTCCTCGCCCTGCCACTGCTCCAGGATGCGTGCCCGGGCCCAGCAGGCGCCTCGGCTTTCGCGCCAGTTCACATCGAGGATGCGGAAGCGCGGATCGCCAGAGTAGGGAAGCGCCGTCTCTTCCGGCCCATGCTGCCAGCAGATCCCGAAGCGAAGCCGTTCCGGGTGAGCGGCCTTGGCCAGGCAGTCTGCGATCGTCGGGACCAACTGCGCGTCACGATAGGACGCGATGGAGACGAAAATCCGGTCCTGGATGGGGTCTCTGTCCGGGTTCTTGTCCGGCCGTTCGAATCTGCCGTAATGCGGTGTCTGCACGATTGATGGTCGCCGGGGAGCTGTGCCTCCGTCAATTGATGGACTGCAACTGTCGGACGTTCGATTTTCAAACAGCGCTTGAGTTTGGGCGGAAGCTTTCAAGTGGATGTCTGCGCGGCGGCAGCTCGAACATCTCCAGACTTCCATGTGACTTTCCCAAATCACTTTCAGCCATAACTTACGCTGGTGTACTATCAGCCCGTCGTGGCGTGAAGTCGAAGTCGGCTTTCACCTGCTGATAGGCTGGGAACGAATGCAAGGAGCGATAAACGATGATGAGACGAGCGATCTGTAGCGTGGCAGTGATGGTTCTGGCGAGTGGCAGCCTGCAGGTTCTGCCCGCGCAGATGAAGCAGGATTCCCCGAAGATTGCTCCCGGCACCATGATCGAACCGGCAAAGAGCTTCGATGCGATGCTGACCGGCTTCGAGAAGGAACTGACCAGCGCAGCCAAAGCCATGCCGGCGGACAAGTACTCCTATGCGCCGACTGCCGGCACCTTCAAGGGTGTGCGGACATTTGCCGGACAGGTGACGCACATCACCGCGGCAAATTACTACTACGCGAGCATGCTCGGCGGCCAGAAGATCGACGTGAACCTGGACGCAATCGGCAAGCTCCAGGATAAGGACAAGATTCTCGATGCTCTCGCTGCGTCCTTTGTGTTCGCGCACAAGGCCATCGCCAGCCTGACGGCGAAGAATGCCTTCGAGAGTGTCCATGAAACCGAGACCCGCGCCTCGCTGGCAGGCGGTGTCGTGGCACATGGCTTCGACCACTATGGGCAGATGGTGGAGTACCTCCGGATGAATGGCATCGTTCCACCTGCAAGCGCGAAGTAACAACGCAAAACTCCAGTCGACGAGAGCAAAGCACGATTGGTAATGTGAAAACCTAAAATGATGAACCTGTTCCGCTAGGAATAAGCGATACAACAGGTGGAGGCATCCAGCGTTGGTTCAGCTGGTGCGGCGGTGCTGGAAGATGGCAGTGAAATCGTTGCAGGCACATGAGCAGCAGGTTGAGATCGCGCAGCAGGCAGATACCGGTCTTGAGGTCCTGGACCTGGAGATGGATCCGTCGTTTGCGCGTCGTCCCGTCCGGATTCGCGCCGTAACCGCGCACATGGAAGCGCTGCGCCAGCTCGGCCAGGTTCTTCTCGAGAATCCCGACACCATCCTGCAGGAACTGACGAATGTGGCGATCGAGGTCTGCGGCGCCGACAGTGCCGGCATCAGTATCGAACGCACAGACGCGACCGATGAAAGATGCTACGAGTGGGTGGCGACCGCCGGCGTCTATGCGCCCTTCCTGAAGGCCATCCTGCCGCGCAAGCCGAGTGCATGCGGTATCTGCCTCGAGCGCGGACGGCCGCAGCTCTTCAAGGTTTCGCAGCCATTCTTCGACCTGATGGCAGTGGATGCTGCCACGGTTACAGATGGAATTCTTCTACCGTGGCAGGTGGAAGGCACTCGAGGCACAATCTGGATTCTCGCGCATGGCCGCCAGGAGGCGTTCGACGCGACAGACTGCCAGGTCATGCAGGTGCTGGCCAACTTCGCTGCGATGGGTGTGCGCCAACAGGCGCAGCAGAAACTGCTACTGCAGCAGGCCGGGGCCGCGGCAGCTGCGGCCATGGCGAACGATCTGGCGCACGGCATCAACAATCCACTGCAGAGTCTGACCAACCTGTTATACCTTGCGCGCGAGGGCCACAGTGGCGGCGATGCCAGGTCGCTCGCTATGGAACTTTCGCCGCTCCTAAAAAGGATTTCGAGCCTGGTGGGGCAGTTGTTGACCCTGCCTGCCACGACTTAAATCAACAGCGTCATCGCCAGTCGTCGCGAGCCTGCAGCGCGTCGGTCGCCACCTGTTCGAACTCGGCATGCTTCTTGATGAAAATTTCATCGAAGTTGCGGTCCTGCCGTAGCAGGATGGCCTGCAGTCGCACTAACTCCAGCAGGGCGAGGAACATCGCGATCACAGCCCGCTCACTGCGGGTATTGCGCAACAACTGGCGCAGGGCGACCGGCTTGTCTTCGATGGTGAGGCGGCGCCGGATGAATTCGATCATCTGGCCGACCGTCACGGCATCTTCATCCACGTCGAGTACGGGCCGCTGTTTGGCGCGCTCCAGGATG
>CAZZVA010000214.1:0-5195 GCA_964657345.1 uncultured Acetobacteraceae bacterium
CCGTGATCGGAAACGATGACCAGGTCGACCGGCAGTTTAGTCTTGGCAAGCCGGTCGTGCAGTTGTCCCATGAGCGCGTCGACATGGCGGACGGCTTCGCGCGTCTCCGGCGCATCCGGTCCATACTTGTGGCCGGCGTGGTCGACATTGGAGTAGTAAAGAGTGATGAAGTGCGGACGCTGTTCAGGCGGCAGAGCGAGCCATGCAAGGACCTGGTCGATCCGCTTGTCGTCGGGAAAGCTGTCGTTGAATTTGAGGTAGTAGCTGGGGCGCTCCCCCGCAATCTCCGCCTCGGAACCAGGCCAGAAAAAGCACGCCGACCGCATGCCCTCTTTTTCGGCGAGCGACCATAGCGGCGTCCCCCCGTACCAGGAGCCGTCCGTCGCAGACTTGGGATCGTTGTAGGCATAGCGCTGCTTGCGGGCGGGATCGTAGAAAGACATCGCGACAATGCCATGGTGCTCGGGATAGAGGCCGGTGACCAGGGTGTAGTGGTTCGGGAAGGTGACAGAAGGATAGGCGGGGATCATGCCTTCCGGCGCGGAAGCACCTTCCTTCGCGATTGCCAGCAGGTGCTTTGCACCGTCTTTTCGCGCGTAGTCCCAGCGGAAACCATCGAGCGAGACCAGGACAACATAATGCTTGTCCTGCTGCGCGGCAGCATTCGGCCCGTGATCTGCAACAATGACAGGCTCTGATTGCTGCGCTGGCAGGTAGAGAGAGAATAGAGCGAGAATCAGAGCCGCCAGCATGTGGCGGCTCGGGGTTGCTGGGCGCATGGACGCTCCTGCTGGTCTGACAGTAGTGTAGTGCTTTGCTTCTGGCGGCGTGGCGGAGGCGTCAGCCGAACCAACCTTTCTGCCGAAGAGATGCGTTTGGATTTAAGATTCCTTGAGCCTGGAGGGTTCCAAGATCCGATGCGCATAGTTGCGAGAAATTTTCTTGTAGTACTCGGTATGGTGACAGCACTGTCTGCGGGACGTCCCGTGAACGCGCAGCAGTCGCAGCCGATGCGCGTCGGCGTAGTGGGGCTGACGCACGGGCATGTCGCGGGATTTCTGCCGCAGGTACCAAAACATCCGGACATTCTGCTGGTGGGCATCGTCGAACAGGACGCAGGCCTCGTGGCGAAGTACAAAGAGCAGTTCCACCTCGACGATGTGCCCTTTTACTCAACCATCAACGAGCTCATGGAGAAGCAGCATCCGGCAGCACTGCTGGTGTATACGCCACCGTCCGAGCATCGTCGCATTGTGCAGGATGCGGCTGCCTATGGCGTAAACGTGATGGTCGAGAAGCCGCTTGCGACCAACCTGCAGGACGCACTGATCATGCGAAAAGCAGCGCGTCAGCACCACATCCAGCTGATCGTGAATTATGAGACCACCTGGTATGCGAGCAATGCCGAAGCGATCCGTGAGGCGGATGGCCGGAAGCTCGGCGACTTGTGGAAGGTAGTGGTGCATGACGGCCACGAAGGCCCCGAAGAGATCCATGTACAGCCGGAGTTTTTAAACTGGCTGACCGATCCGGCGAAGAATGGCGCGGGAGCCATGTTCGATTTCGGCTGCTACGGCGCCGACCTTATGACGGTGCTGATGCATGGCGCCGCGCCTGTGAGCGTGACCGCCGTGGCCCAGTCAAACAAACCGGAGCGATACCCGCGGGTCGACGACGACGCCACGATCATCGTGCGCTATCCGAAGTCGCAGGCCGTGCTGATGCCCTCGTGGAACTGGCCATTTTCGCGCAAGGACATGGAAGTGTACGGAACTACGGGCTATGCCATCACCGTTGCGCAGGACCATCTGCGGGTTCGTTATGCAGGCGAAAAGGAAGAGGCGCTGACAACAGCGCCGAAGCTGGATGAGCCGAATGACGACTCTCTGCACTACCTGGAAGCAGCGATCGCCGGCCAGGTGGATGCCGCGCATTCGCTGGGCGGCATCGAGACAAATATGGTCGTGATGCAGATCCTGGACGCAGCGCGGGAATCGGCGCGGACAGGAAAGACAGTAATGATCCAACCATTGCCCGCAGGACCGGCAGAATAAGCCTGCGGGTTTACGACTGCATGATTCTGCCGGCACCCTCGGAGGCCCGGCAGAGGAAGATGTCCGCCTCGATGCCAAGCTGGTCGCGATAGGCATCATGCACAGCAGTGCGGAACGCTTCGGCATGCGCTGCATGGACGAGATTGACAGTGCACCCGCCAAAGCCTCCGCCGGTGAGCCGTGCGCCGATCAGGCCGGGCTGGCGGGAAGCAATCTCGATCAGCGCTTCTACTTCCGAAACACTGGCCCCGAAATCATCGCGGTAGCTGGCGTGCGCCTCCGCCAGCAGCCGGCCCACACGTGCTAGGTCTCCTGCCTCGAGCGCAGTGACCGTCTCCAGGACGCGGGCGTTTTCCGTGACGATGTGACGACAACGCCTGAAAGCATTATCCGGCATGTGGCTGCGCACAGATTCAAGCTGGCTGAGCGTCGTGTCGCGAAGAGTGTCGTCTGTCTGGGGCAGCGAGGGGAAAGCCTCCCGCAGAATCTTGCTGCCCGCGTCTACCTCGGCGCGGCGGGTATTGTATTCACCGCCTGCATGGGAATGCTTGACCATGGAATTGCAGATCACCAGGTGCACATCCAGCGGAATGGATACCGCCGTGTGGCTGAGCGAGCGGGTATCTACGAGTACAGCATGATCCTGTGCGCCGAAGCAGGCTATGAATTGGTCCATGATGCCGCACTTGGCGCCCACATACATGTTCTCGGCCCGTTGGCAGAGAAGGGCAATCTGCTCGCGATCTATCTGTGCCTGCGTCAGTGACAGTAATGCAAACGCCGTCGCAACTTCAATCGAAGCAGAAGAACTGAGACCCGATCCCAGCGGCACGTTCCCATAAATATTGATGTTGAAGCCGGGAATGGTAGCGCCGTGCTCGCGAATAGCCCAGGCCACACCGACGGGATAGTCACTCCATTGATGACTGCCGCTGGCAGGAAAATCATTCAGGTTGACAACCACCTGCTTGTTGAAATTCTCGGAATAGATCACGGCCTGGCTGTCGGCGCGTCGGCTGATTGCGGCAATCGTCGCAAAATCGATGGCCGCGGGCAGGATAAGACCGCCCGTGTAATCAGTATGCTCACCGATAAGATTGACCCGTCCGGGCGCACGAAAAACTTCGCTGTCCACGCCGAAGCGCTGCCGGTGCCTGGCCTGGAGTTCCTGCGGCTGCAGGCTCATGTGTCGTTCGTTTGTCTGCATCACCTTACCTGTACTGAATACTCCTGGGGTCTTTCATCGAAATGTTGATTGCATATGTCAATGTCGCGGCGGTATGGAAGCCAGTGCCAGGAAATCTTCATAAAAGACGGGCTCGTGGCTGCCATACACCTCGAACTGGAGAGGCCAGGCGAATTCGGCCTGGGGAAGCAGGTGCTGTGCGTGGCCATGACCGGCGGCGCGATCGAGTGCATCGCACGGTGCAGTCGTGGGCTCTAGCGCAACCGTATATTGCTTTGCGCCAACCCCGCCAGGCGGCCACGCCCCCTGGCTGATCCAAAGGCCGGCGAAAGGTGTGTGCGTGGGGTCGAAGCGCATGACGATACCGAGTTGCAGCTGCGTCCGGTAGAGGCCGCACCAGCCGGTAGCGAGAGGGCCCGCAAACAGCTTGTGAGAGGTGACGCCGTCCTGAGGGCCGACTGTACTCAGATCGAGGTGACCGCCATGAGCCAGGTGAACATGAGGCCACGGACACCACGGCTCATTGCGCAGGAGAGCGGACACCGTGGAACCTTCCACATGCACCGTGTCAGTATCATCCGGAAGCACAATGCGGTCGCCCTCCTGCACCTGGAAAAGAGGATGGGCTGACCATAGAAAGTCGGCGGCAGAGGTGCCGGTGTTGGTCACGGCGTAGTTGAGGTGCATCGTCGGGCCGTCAAGAGCGATGCGGCGTGAGAAGCGCAGGGGCAGGCTGAAGGCCTGGGTATGTGCCAGCAACGCATCGTTGCGGATCACCGCGGTCCATGGAGTGCGCCAGACATCGCCATGATCCGGAATGTCGACGCCCTTCCAATGACAGCCGGCGACCGAAGGCAGACACTCGTCCCATCCGCCGGCATCCGAATCCTGGAAGCCGGAGCTGCGAGTAGCCTCGTTATACGGATGAATAGCCGGGTGCAGCAACTCTCGATCAAGATTGCCGGCAAGCTTCCCGTGCCCGCGAACAACGATGGATACAATTTTACCGCCCATGCGCGGCCATAACTTGACGCGCAAAGCCTCGCTCTCCAGCGTTAGCAGTTCGGCTGCGGGCGCACCGGCAAGGCTCACGATTTGGAGCCGCCTTCGCTGTAGTGAATAGCAGGCAGACCGGCCAGGCGTTCAGCCGCCGATTCCGGCGTGATGTCGCGCTGCGGCATGCCCAGCATTTCAAAACCCACCATGAATTTCCGAACGGTCGCAGAACGCAGAAGCGGCGGATAAAAGTGCCCGTGGAAATGCCACTCAGGATGCCCTTTTCCATCCGTGGGCTGCTGATGAAAGCCCATCGTGTAGGGAAAGCTGACTTCAAACAGATTGTCGTAGCGCGTCGTGAGCTGCTTCAGGATGTCAGCCAGGCCGCGATTGTGTGCAGCGGTAAAGCCGGTGAAGGACTGAATGTGATCGCGACTCAGAAGAAGCGTTTCAAACGGCCATACCGCCCAGTAGGGCACCACGGCAACGAACTGGTCGTTCTCGCAGACAATGCGGACTTTCTGATCAATCTCGGTCTTGAGGTAATCACAGAGCAGGCAGGAGTGATGCTCAGAATGGTATTGCAGCTGACGTTCGGACTCGCAGGCCGGCTCATCCGGCACATGTTCGGTCGCCCAGATCTGACCGTGGGGGTGGGGATTGCTCGCGCCCATCATGGCTCCCCGATTTTCGAAGATCTGGACATAGCCGACGTCCGGACGCTCGCCCAGTTCACGGGTCTGCGCAGCCCAGGCTTCCACGACAAGTTCTATCTCCGCTGGCTGCATGCGAGCCAGGGTCAGGCTGTGGTCAGGATGAAAGCAGAGGACGCGGCAGGTACCGCGCTCACGCTCAGCCAGCAGCAGCGGATACTTCAGATTTTCCGGTGGCGCTGGCGAATCGGGCAGCAGCGCGGCATAGTCATTATCGAAAACGTAGACGCTCTCGTATCTGGGGGT
>CAZZVA010000215.1:0-5184 GCA_964657345.1 uncultured Acetobacteraceae bacterium
GAAGCGAAGCCATTACACTTTGTCATCTCGACCGGAGCGCAGCGTAGTGGAGAGATCCCAGAAGCCCACGCCCTCGGCCATCCCTCTCCAAATTCCCTTATCCGATCGATAGCGCTTCCCCGCGAGCCTTCCGATTCAAATTCGCATCGAAAATCGTCCGCGACACAAACACCGCAGTAAACAGATTCGCCAGCAAACCAAACGTTAGAGTCACCGCAAACCCGCGCACCGGCCCCGTTCCGAACAGGAACAAAATCGCCGCCGACACAATCGTCGTCACGTGCGTATCAATGATCGTCGTCCACGCATGCCCGAATCCCTGCTCGACCGCTGCCGCCGAACTCTTACCGGCATGCAGTTCTTCGCGGATCCGCTCAAAGATCAGCACATTCGAGTCCACGCCCATACCAATCGTCAGGATCACACCCGCAATCCCCGGCAGCGTCAGTACCGACCCCGTGAAACCCATAAATCCAAGCAGGATCACCAGGTTCAGGAACAACGCCAGGTCCGCATTGATGCCCGCGCCACGATAGTAGACCAGCATGAACGCCATCACGGCCAGCATGCCCACAATGGAAGCCATCACCCCCGCGCGAATCGAATCCGCACCCAGCGACGGCCCAACGGTCCGCTCTTCCAGGTAGTGGATCGACGCCGGCAGCGCACCTGTCCGCAGCATCAGTGACAAGTCCGTCGCCTTTTGCTTGCCGAGGCCCGTGATCCGTCCCTGGTCGCGAATGGCCTGCTGAATGTTCGCGACTTCCTGCACCTTGTTATCCAGCACAACTGCCAGCGACTTGCCGATGTTCGAGCTGGTGAACTGGTAGAAGCGCTGACCCGCACTGGTCGTCAGGATGAACGTCGCATCCGGACGCCCATTCTCATCATTGCCCGGCTCGGCATCGCGGAAGTCGTTACCCGCCACCACTGCCAGCCTCTGCAGCACGTAATACTGCCCCTGCAGCGAACTCTCGTTGCCGCCATACGGCAGCAGCACCTGGTCAGGCGGCACCGCACCCGCCGAGGCCACATCCGTATACGGCCCGCTCACCACCTGGTGAATCTCCAGACGCGCCGTCGACTGAATAATGTCCCGCACGCGGCCCGGATCATCCACACCCGGCAGCTCCACCAGGATCTGGTTCTTGCCCAGACCATACTCCTGGATCGTCGGCTCGCTCACACCCAGCGAGTCAATACGCGTCCGGATCGTCTCAATCGCCTGCTGCAGCGCATGGTCTTCGATCGTCTGCACTTCCGACGGCTTCATCGTCAGTGTGTACGAATTGTCCGCTGCCGACGCCACGTTATATTGCGCCGCATACTTCGAATCCAGCAGCGCCCGCAGATCGCCCGTCTTCTCCGGCGCAACCCCGGCCACGTGAATGATGTCCGGCCGCGTAGGCTCCGTCTTGCCCACCGTCGACGCCTGGATCCCTGCTGCCTGCAGATCGGCCTCAATCCGCGCGACGTCATTATCCGTCACCGCCGACATGGCCTCTTCCACCATCACCTGCAGCACCAGGTGCGTGCCGCCGCTCAGGTCCAGCCCTAGGTGAATGCGGCTGCCCACAGCCTGTTTCCACGCGGTGCCATTTACGCCATGCGGAATGCCGAAGATGCCGTAAATGAAGACCAGCAGTACGCCAATAATCAGTAGTAGTTTCGTCGAAAAATTCTTGCGCATGGTTGTAAATTCAGACTCGCAGCAGAAATTGGTAGTACCGGAAAAGCACCTAAACAGCAGGCGTTCCGCGCAGTAACGCTACTTCGCTTCCTCTTCGTTCGTCGTCACCGACGCAATCGCACTCCGCACAATCTCCACTTTCAGATTGTCGGGAGGCAGCCGCAGCGTGATCGTCTCCTCACGCAGCGCCAAAATGATGCCGCGCATCCCGCCCGTCGTCGTGATCCGATCACCCGGCTTCAAGCTGGCCAGCATCTCTGACCACTGCTTCTGCCGCTTCTGGTTCGGCCGCACCAGCATCATATAGAAGACGCCGATAATCAGCACAAACGGCAGAAACGTCGTCAACTGCTGCGGTGAAAAACCCGCAAACCACGCACCCATCACCCCTGGACCCACATGGCCCAGCCCTGCATTCAAAAGCTCAGTCAAAACAGCCCTTCCTGGCACAGGCGCGGCAATCCCAACGCCCTTCAGACTACAAACACTCTATTGTCCCACTTCTCAGCCCAAAAACACCCGCCCGCCCGAAAAATGGATACTTGCCAGGCTGGAACCGGGCACCGCCCGCATCACGATAAACCCGGTTTAAGAACCGGACCGGGTGCCCCATCCTCGCGCAACTAGGGTGGGTATGGCCAAGCCATCCGCTCTCGGTTCAGGCGCGGACTTCAACTACCGTACTCATCTCTCGACCGAAACGAGCGCAGTGGATCCATCTCACCGCCTCAATCCACCCCCGTATCCTTTAGGCTGTCCCGTGAAACCGCCCTCACCTTACTAAGCAGCTCCGGCAGCGACCCGTCCCCCACTCCCCGCCGAACCGCCTTCATCAAGTCCAGGTAGTACGCCAGGTTATGGATGGTATTCAGCACCATCGCCAGCGGCTCCTGCGCATGCGTCAAGTGCCGCAGATACGCCCGCGTATACCGCGCACACACCATGCAGCTGCACTCCGGATCTGCCGGCCCCTGGTCCTCCGCAAACCGACGCCCCTTGATATTCAGCCGCCCCTCTGAAGTAAACAGCAGCCCATGCCGCGCCGCCCGCGTCGGCAGCACGCAGTCCATCATGTCCACGCCCATCGACGCGTACTCCACGATCTCTTCCGGATACCCCACACCCATCACATACCGAGGCTTGTCCCGCGGCAGATAGGGAAGCACCGCCTCAATCACTTCGCGCGTCAGATGCCGAGGCTCCCCTACGCTCAGGCCGCCAATCGCATACCCCGGCAAGTCCATTTCTACCAGCCGCTCTGCCGATTCCCGCCGCAAATCCGGGTACATCCCACCCTGCACAATCCCAAAAAGAGACTGATGCCCCTCTTTCCCGAATCTGGCTGACCGAGGTTTGCCTCCCGGCACCTCAGACGACCGCCACGGAACCTCCCCCTTATGCGCCTCAAAATAATCTTTACTCCGCCGAGCCCACGCGAGCGTCCGGTCCAGAGAAGACCGCGCCCGTCCATACTCCGCCGGATACTCCGTACACTCGTCGAACGCCATAATCACGTCCGCCCCCAGCGCAATCTGGATCTCGATCGACCGCTCCGGCGTAAAAAAATGCAGACTCCCATCCAGGTGCGACCGGAACTGCACTCCCTCGTCCGTCACCTTGCGCAGTTCATTCAGGCTGAACACCTGGAAGCCACCCGAATCCGTCAGCATCGCCCGATCCCAGCTGATGAACCGATGCAGCCCACCCATCCGCCGCACCAGCTCAAACCCCGGCCGTAGATAAAGGTGATACGTATTCCCCAGGATGATTTGCGCTCCCAGCGACTCGACCACATTCTGCGGCACCGCCTTCACTGACCCCACCGTCCCCACCGGCATAAAAACCGGCGTCTCCACAGCCGCATGCGGCAGAGCCATCACCGCCCGCCGCGCCAGCCCTAACTCCGCATCCGTTGTAAACGTTAGAGACACTCGCCGATTGTAGCCGCCACACCCCGAAGACACGGGCCGTAGTCGTCTCCGCTCCCGGTTGAATCCAAACTAAAATCCAGAGTGATGGTCCAACCACCAATTGTCGAAGCAGTCTTCACCGGCCAGCCTAAGCAAATCACCGATGCTCGCGGCACCTGGACCTCCTCCATCCTGCGCGAACGAGCGGACAGACCAGTCCCGATCTCTATAACCGGATTGGCCGGAGACAAAGTGGCACAGCCCTACCACGGCGGTCCGGGAGCCGCTATCTGCGTACACCTGTCCGACCATTACGCATTCTGGAATACCCAATTCTCGATGAACCTGCAGGCAGGCTCCGTCGGCGAAAATATCACCCTGCAAAACATCACCGAAGATCGGGTCTGCGTCGGAGATCTCATCCGTCTCGGCACAGCGCTGGTACAGGTAAGCGGCCCACGCGTACCCTGCGCCAACCTCGCCCGCCGCATCGGTCGCTCCGACTGGGTCAAGCTCACCATCCGTGAAAACAGGACCGGCTTCTACCTGCGAGTCCTGGAACCAGGTGTTGTGGAGGCAGGCGACACGTGGTCCCTGCTCCAGCGACTGAACGACGCCGGCTCCATCCCGGCAGTCAATCGATGCATGTATTTAGACTTCGACGCGACCTATGCCCGAACCATGCTGGAGATGCCAGGTCTTGAAGAATGGTGGAAGGAGCAAGCCCGTCAGAAGCTCGTGAATCAAGTGGAGCATTGGAGCTCTACGATGCAAGAAGACACGACTTCGAGCAAGTCCGACCCTGTCCCATAGGTGTGCCGACTCAATCCTTACTGCATCAACGGTCCCCTCAGTCACGCACGGCACACTTATGAAGCTGCCGCAGCCGATGTGGAGGCGCCTGTATTGAGGCCCGCGACTGCGATCGTGGCGCTCAGGTGCAGTTCGGTCCCCATGAGTCTCATTCCATATACGGAGAAAGGCTTGCGCCTCAAAGGCCCGGTTGCATGGGACTATTCCGGCTGTTTGCGAATAAGGTCGCGTAGTTTGAGGTTGAGCTTGGCGACCTGGTCGACACCCTGCTCGAGCAGTTTGACCCATTGCTTGCCATCTTCTGTCATCTCGAGGGTTCCCACCAAGTAGGTCGCCTGGATGATGATCTCGAGGCCATTGTTCATATCGTGCAGGAGCTGACGGATTTCGGCTTTGCTTCCGGAAGCGGGGTTTGCGGATTCAGTAGTACCTGGTGTGATGCTTTCGGCCATGCCGGAACCTCTTGAATGGATCAGTTGCAGATAGTGCAAAGCTTGGTAGAGGTCTATTGGATGCAATACAGCGGGTGGAATCGTGGGCCGGGTTCGCCTCCCGCCGGCGTGCTGATTCTGCGGTAGCGCGCGCACCATTGTGCCATCGGGCAGCGAAGATTTCCATGGCTGTCTGCGCGCGAGCCGGAGGGTGGTCAGGGAGTTGACAAGGTGCGGCTGCTTTGACAGACTTATGTTTGCTGGATCGCGAGATTCAGCGGTGATGAGTGCCGTAGTGGCGGAATTGGCAGACGCGCGTGGTTCAGGTCCACGTACTCGC
>CAZZVA010000216.1:0-5129 GCA_964657345.1 uncultured Acetobacteraceae bacterium
CCACCGCCTCTGCCTGCGCAACCGCCGACTTTGTGGCTTCGATCGCAAGATTCCTGTGCGCAGTCTCTGTTTCTTCTTCTCCGGGTGAAAAGCTCACCTGGTCCAGAGTATTGGCTCCATTTGCGAGCGCGTTGGCAATCATGCCGGATACCTGTTCCGCAGTGGTACGGTAGGAGACGCTGATGCGACCGGCATAACCGACAACGACGTCCGGACCGCCTTTGACTGTGTGCGTCTTCGGCTCCACGGAGACCTGATTGGTCGCGAGCCGCTCTGCATGATGATCCTTCAAATAAGTCAACAGCTTTTGTGAGCGATCGCTCAGCGCCTTAGATACAGTTGCCACTGTCGCCCCATCCGCGGCAATGCCGACCGTCACGTCCGCCACCGTGTTCGATAGCCGGGTGCGGGCAATCGCGTGGGTGTGAATGAGATTCACAGGCGGACAGGTTCCCTGCTGGGCTGTGGCGGAAAGCAGGGCGGCTGCGCCAAACCCGAGAACAACAACGGCGCGAAGAGTAGCGGCGGTACGCAGGTTCATGCGCGATCTCCTTACTTGCGCAGTGTACGAGGTTCCGCTTACCTTTGCGCTGCTTTCACCATCGCGCGGCAACTCCCAAAGCCGATACTCCGATATCCCGAACGTTCGCAGCGAGCCGTAAGAATCACCTCGTCGCCATCCTGCAGATACAGACGCTCTTCGCCATTCGGCAGCCGAACAGGGTGCACACCGCCATTGGTAAGCTCCAGCAGGCAGGCGCGCGCTATATCGTCTGCGCCCGAAACCGTACCGCTGCCCAGCAGATCCCCGGGACGCAGATTGCAGCCATTGCTGGTGTGATGAGCAATCCACTGCGCCGGGGTCCAGTACAGATCAGATGTATTGCTCTTCGAAAGCAGGAATGCCGCTTCGTTGCGCGCCCGCATGGCCGCAGTCTGCAGCCGGACTTCAATCAGGATCGCCAGGTTGCCGCGTTCCCGATCCCCTGCATCGGCGAGGTACGCCATCGGTATCGGATCACCCGTGCTGCGCGTCCGTGCAGCAGAGCGAAAGGGAGCGAGCGCATCCATGGTGACAACCCAGGGCGAGAGGGTGGTCGCAAAGTTCTTTCCCAGGAATGGCCCAAGCGGCTGATACTCCCACGCCTGGACATCGCGGGCGGACCAGTCATTCAGCAGGCATACCCCAAACATATGTCGTTCCGCATCACCCAAGGCAATCGGAGACCCAAGCAAGTTCCCCGCTCCGATAAACAGCCCGATCTCGGCTTCATAATCGAGTCGTTCTGTCGGTGCAAATATCGGGCCGTCGCCGGTGACTCGCTGACCCGAAGGACGATGTACTGCCGTGCCACTCACAACCACGGACGACGCGCGGCCATGGTAGGCGATCGGCACATGCTTGTAGTTCGGCAGCAGCGGCGCGTCCGGCCGGAAGATTTCACCGACCCGGGTGGCATGTTCTATCGACGAATAGAAATCAGAGTAGTCGCCGATAGCGAAAGGGAGTTGCAACTCGACTTCCCGCAGCGGTAGTAGATACTGCGACACCACATCCTGCGTCTCCAACAAAGCAGTGGAACGCAACAGATGACTTAAACGTTTTCGGAGCTGTGCCAGCGCGGAGCGCGCCAGCGACGCCAGAGGGTTAAGCGCGCCTCTCCGGCATGCTTCAGCCACCTCGCGGTTCAGTTGAGCCAGCAGACCCGCATCCGCGACTCCGTTTAAGTCCAACACCTGGTCGCCGATTGCAACACCAATCCTCGACTCGTCGCCGACATGGTTACGATAAACTCCGAAAGGGAGATTCTGGATCGGGAAATCGGTATCAAATTCGTTGGCGGAAGGAATCCAGCTGTTGAGAGTTATGTCGCTGGTGTCTTCCTGAAAAGAAGCGTCATTCATGATCCGGCTTTTGCCGCAGGGTCGAAGCGGCGATCCAGACCCTGCCAGCATTTGAAGTAATCACGCTGCAGGCTCTCTGTCGAGAGCGCGAATGAAGTCGTCTCAATCATGAAGCGGGTCTCAAACATGAAGGCCAGTGTGTTGGCGAGATACTGCGGCTTCAACTCGGCCTGGGTAGCACGCTCATAGGTTTCTGCGTCCGGGCCATGGCCGCTCATGCAGTTGTGGAGGCTCAGTCCACCCGGCACAAAACCCTTGGCCTTCGCGTCATACTGGCCGAAGATCAGGCCCATGCATTCATTCATCACGTTGCGGTGAAACCAGGGTGGGCGGAAGGTATGCTCGGCCACCAGCCAGCGCGGCGGAAAGATCGCGAAATCCACATTGGCTGTGCCGGGAATCTCGGATGGGGCCGTCAGCACGGTATAGATGGAGGGATCAGGATGATCGAAGCTGACCGAATTGATGCAGTTGAAGTTCGCAAGATCGTATTTGCAGGGCGCATAGTTGCCGTGCCACGCGACTACATTCAGCGGTGAGTGATCGAGCTCGGACTGCCATAACCTGCCGGCATACTTGGCAACCACCTCAGTGCTGGTTGCAAGATCTTCGTAAGCCGCGACCGGTGTCAGAAAGTCCCGGGGATTGGCAAGCCCGTTCGCGCCGATCGGCCCCAGGTCGGGCAGCCGGAACTGCAGTCCGTAATTTTCACAGACATAACCGCGAGCGTTGCCTTCCAGTACTTCGACGCGGAACTTCAGTCCCCGCGGAATCAGGCAGATCTCGCCTGGCGCCAGTTCGATGCGGCCCAGTTCGGTGAAGAACAGCAGCCTGCCCTGCTGCGGCACGATCAAAAGTTCGCCATCTGCGTTCCAGAAGAAGCGCCGGTCCATCGAGGTGTTCGCACAATAAATGTGAATCGCGACACCGGTCTGCAGGGCCGCGTTGCCGTTGCCTCCTATCGTTGTCAGTCCAGCGACGAAATCGGTCGGTTCCCCTGGGATCGGAATGGGATCCCAACGCAGTTGATTTGGAGTTGTACGCGCTTCCGCGCACGGCCAGCTTCGCAACAGCTTGCTCGGAATTTCAACATAGGGCTTATGGACTGTCGAAGGCTTGATGCGGTAGCACCAGGTTCGGCGATTGGTACTGCGCGGCGCCGTAAACGGTGTCCCGCTGAACTGCTCCGCGTACAGGTTTAGTGGATGCTTCTGGGGTGAATTCTGACCCTGCGGCAGCGCACCGGCCACTGCCTCGGTGGCGAACTCGTTTAGAAATCCGGACTGATATTGCAACTCTGCCATGGCGTCTCCAGGAGGACAGACGAGGGTATCGCAAACGGCTTCCAGTTGTCTCGGAGGCTGGACCGTCTGCCTTAGCGTTTGCGCGGAATCGTCAGATCAAGATCGTGGCCGACCATCTGCTTGGTGAGCAGGATGATTTGCCCGGTATGCATCTGCAGATGACCCATGACCTGGTAGATAGCTTCAAGGATTGCAGGCTCGCCCCATCCCCCGCCGGGCTGCGGATTAATCGTCTCCAGCAGACGGGCAGACGGAAGCGCCGCGATAACCTTACGACACTCTGCGATCGTCTCGTAGAACCGCGACTGAATCTCGGCAGCCTTCGGTGCTTCGGGATCAGCATTCGTGGCGAACTCCCCATCCCGCTCCCGCACATCCGGCTGTTTATCGATCCCGTGCAGGAACCACTGGCGAAGATTACCTTCGAGATGCAGCAGCAGGTTGGCGATAGAGTTCTCATGGGAAGACCCGCGCTGCCATAGCTGTTTCTCGGTAAGCTGGTCAAGACATCGTTTGATCTGCTTCTGTGCTGTCTCCATCACCTTATCGGAGAAAGTTAGGAACACGTCGGCTGAATCCCTCATGGCATTCCTCAAAAATTGATGTTGAACGACGA
The DNA here is from genome assembly GCA_964657345.1 of uncultured Acetobacteraceae bacterium. Classification (GTDB taxonomy): domain Bacteria; phylum Acidobacteriota; class Terriglobia; order Terriglobales; family Acidobacteriaceae. Next base: position 3,826 of record CAZZVA010000216.1, read on the forward strand.
CGAGCAAGTTTACGACGCCATCCTAATCACTTTGTCCGCGGTAAGCTGGTGATCGTATGGCGATGATCAACGAATATGCCTAAGCTCATCACGGCAAAGAGGCTCGCCCCGCCCGCCGTCCTTGCGGAGAGTGCGCCGGCTTCCGCCCTTCTCATCGACGACGGTCGAATCGTCGCGATAACCACCCCGCAGGCCGCCCCTGAGTACCACGACCGCACAGACTTTGCCGATGGCACGATCTGCCCGTCCTACATGGACGTCCACGTTCACGGCGGCATGGGCCACGACGTGATGGAAGCTACTCCGGATGCGCTCACAATTGTTGGAAACTTCCTGGCCAGACATGGGGTGGGAGCCTATCTTGCAACCACGATCACTGCCCCTGTCGACATCCTCCTGCGATCTCTCTCCGGACTCGCGGCCATCGTCCATCAGCCGCCGACCGCAGGCGCCGTTCCCCTCGGTATCCATCTCGAAGGACCTTTCCTTTCTCATGAAAAGAGAGGCGTGCATCCGCCGGCGGATTTGCAGAAGCCTTCCATCGCGTTGTTCGATCGCTTCTGGGAGGCCTCCGAAGGCACCATCCGCTTGATGACCATCGCTCCCGAAGTTGAAGGAGCGGACGCGTCAGATGAAGCGATCGCGCTCGTCGAACACGCAACCCGCCTGGGCGTCCGCATTTCGCTGGGTCACTCCAATGCCAATGCCGAAACTTCCCGCCGTGCGATCGCCGCCGGGGCCGTCTCGGCAACCCATACGTTCAATGCCATGCGTCCGCTTGATCATCGCGACCCTGGCATCCTGGGCACGGTGCTCGATACGGATACGCTCTACGCCGAACTGATCAGCGATGGCATCCACGTTGACCCCGCACTGGTTCGGCTCTTCTGGAAAGCAAAGGGGGCCGAGCGCGCTATCCTGATCACCGATGGAATGAGTGCCGCCGGCATGCCCGATGGCGAATACCAGTTGGGCGGCTTGAGAGTCCAGGTAAGCCACGGCCGCTGTACGCACGAAGGCCGCCTGGCGGGCAGCGTTCTTACCCTGGATCGTGCTGTCCAGAACTTTATCGCATTCACGCGCGCCGATCTCGAAGACACGCTGCAGTTGGTGACCAGGAATCCCGCAACCATGATCGGATTCAACGCCGGCAACCCCCTCGCCGTCGGCCAGTCCGCGGATTTCAACGTGGTGGCACCCGACGGCAGCCTCCTTGCAACCTACCTGCAAGGCAAAGCGATCCAATAGTTTCAGGTGTGCGATGAACATTTCTGAGGCGCAGCGACACTGCGGCAACCGCGCCT
>CAZZVA010000217.1:0-5118 GCA_964657345.1 uncultured Acetobacteraceae bacterium
GAACGTTCAGCTCTACGACCATGCCTTTGGCACCGATCCCGTCCTGCGCCTTGCGCAGCGTGCCGTCGTCGGACCCATCCACGGCCACCACGATGTCACAGGTCACGGTAAGCGGCAGCCGCGCCTGCGCCTGCAAAATCGAAGCCAGGCACCGCGGCAGCAGCTCTTCTTCATTCCTGGCCGGCACCACGACGATGACATGCCATGGACTCTGACGTCCCGCAACGTCTGTCAATCGCGTCACACCCGCCTCCAGCCATCCAGGCGGAACCCCTCATGCACCTCTGCCCGCACCAGCACCAGGTCCTCCATTTCAGAGAGGATGCCGTGAACACGATCCCCGCTCAGCACGTGATCCGGCGAAGTCCCCAGCCAGTGCGCTGCCACCAGGTAGCCGCCCGGTACCATCATGTCGACGATCCGCATCGTCGTCTCGCGTAAAACTTCCGGCTCGAAGTAGTAGCCGATTTCGCTGAAGATCACCAGGTCGAACGGTCCGTCCGGCAGCATTCCCGGCAGCGCCCCGCAGGCAATCCTCACATCCGGAAACCACCGGCAGCGTTCTCGTGCCTGCTCCGCAGCTACACCCGAAATTTCCATGGCATCGATGCGGTCGCAGATCGCCGCCAGCTTCGCTGTCAGCACCCCGATCGAACAGCCCGGCTCGAAGGCATGCCGGTACCGCCGCCCTCGTGACAGGTGGGCGGCCACCGACAGGATCGCCTGGTACCGGCCCAGTTCATAGGTGCTGGACGCAAACGACCACGGATCCGGATCGCTGCGATACTTTTCCTCAAAAAAGGCCTGGCTTGTTGTATCCACCATCATGCGAGGGCAAAGACCTCGAAAGCGCGGCGGGCCGGAGCCAGCAGGTTGTCCGGCAGGATCGGCCCTTCCGTTTCATGCTGCAGCTGCGAAGCATGGCAGGCCAGTGCGCTCAGCTTCGCGGCCAGCAGCGAGCCGCTCAGCGGAAACGAAACCAGCCGCAGCTTCTCCACCTGGTCCAGCCTGCCCATATGCCATGTCCAGAAGAAGTAGTAGGTCAGTCGCGCGCCTGCCTTCCGCGCCACCGTCTCGGCTGCTTCGCCGCACGCTGTATGGTCCGGATGAAAATCACCATGCCAGGGAGCGACAATGTGCGTTTCCGGCGTCGCATGGTCCATCAGCAGGCTGGCCAGCAGATGCTGGAACGAGCTGACATTACTGTCCGGCTGCCGCAGACGAAGAATATGGCTCTCGTCCACGCCCAGCCGTCCCAGCGCCGCTGCCTGTTCACAGACCCGTGTCTCCCCGAGTCCACGACTGTCCGCATAGGCTCGCTCGCCATCGGTCACGGCCGCAACCGTCACCTCAACACCGCGCGAACGCTGGTACGCGATCAATCCGCCGGCACCGAGGGTCTCATCATCCGGGTGGGGCGCCACCACCAGCATCCGTTCTGCCGGGGGATCCCAGGTCGGCAGGCCGCCAAGCAGCCCTGACCACGTCTGTTCATCTGCTGCAGGAATAATCATGGGGTGTACGAGGTAATACTGGGTTCAGATGCCGGCGACAGTTCCCATGCGCCGCGCAAGCCCTCCCGGGGAGAGAGGTCGCATCCGTCGCGTCAAAGTCGAAAAGGAACCTGGGTGCTACTGAAACGCCTGGAGCAGGAGCGTCAGGCTCTAAACCCTCGCTCAACATGCCCGCGATACGTATCCGGGATTATTCGAAAAACGCCAGCCGCTCCAGCGTACGATCCACGAATCCGCCTTTGCCCCACGGATTGATTCGCGTGTAAGTGCTGTGCCAGTTGCGCGCACGGCGGGATAGACCAAGCCGGAACCCTGTACGCACGATGAAACTCATCATCACTTCCCGCTGCTGCGGGCGCACTTCCGCCGCAGTCACCCTCAGTGCCTGAATTGACCTTTGGTACTGCTCAGCAGTAATGCTCATAGGTAGATATTACCGGTTCCAGGTTTCAACCAGATGAAGAATTAAATTCGCAATGCATTATCTTCATGATTCCTCCGCGTTTTTCCGTATCGGGAACAAATTCTGATCGCACCGATCCAATACACGCCGTCGCTTCGCGGCCGTAGGCGCCTGCGAGCCGTTCCGCACGAAGCGGCGGCCACGGAGAGTGGCTGCCGCGCGTGTCACAGTCCCGTAATCGTCCGCTGCTAAGGTAGCCGGGCGCTCGAAAGTCTATCTTTCCTGCTCCAGGAGACCAGCCTATGTCCGCCTTCTCTCGTATCCACCCAGAAACACTGAAACGAACCCTTTCCACCGTATGCCTGCTCGCCGCCGCCCTGCCCCTGCAGGCGCAGCAGTCACAGACCAGGACCTCCGCCCCCTTCTACCCGGGCAATCTTGTCGTCAGTCGCAGTCTTTATGACAACAATGCCGCAAACGTCACTGTCGGTGAGATACTTCCGCCCAACTGCGCCAGTACCCAGGGCGGCTGTGCCGCTGCCACCGGCGCGACCAGCAATGGCTCCTACCCCTATGTCTTCAATAACGTCCTCTATGACGGCAGCTTCGGTATCACCTCCCGCATCTACCTCGACCAGATCGACATCCTCGGCCATCTCATCAACACGCGGGAGTTGCCGAATAGTCTGCAACCCGGCATCTCGCCCGCTACAGACCAGCTTGTCACCAGCTTCAGCTCGAAATCCGAGATCGGCCTGCATCTCTCGCTGAGCGGAAAATATCTGACCTTTATGGGCTATGTGGCTCCCGTCAACACCCTCGACGTCTCCAACTCCAATACCCCCGGCGCCGTGGATCCGACCAATCCAGTGGGACAGAACTTCTACCGCGCCGTCGCAGCAGTCAATGCCAGTGGCAAATTCCACTTCACCGAGACCAATGCCTACAGCGGCAACAACGGCCGTTCCGCTATCCTCAACGACCTCGATGGCAACGACATCTTCTACACCGCGGGCAATGCCGGCAACGGCGCCAACCCCCAGCCGGACAACGTCATCCTCGGCGCCGGTGCCCAGCTCATCGATGAACTGAAGGCGCCTGAAGACTCCCAGAGCCCGGGCCTGCCCACGCCCGTTGCCAGCTTCAACGTGACAGAGCTGAAAGACAAGGCCGACAAGATCGGCAAGGATGACAACTTCCGCGGCATGACCGTCTTCCACAACGTCGTCTACTACACCAAGGGAAGCGGCGGCAACGGCGTCAATACTGTCTACTTCGTCGATACCACCGGCACCGCCTGCCCCAACGGCACAGGCCTGCCCGTTCCCGGAGCGAAACTGCCCACCAGCCAGCTCATGTACAACCTGGGCACCCTCCAGACCACCGGTCTGCCCAGCAACATGTGTATCCTGGCCGGCTTCCCCACGCTCATCGCTAAGAGCACATCCGGTGTTTCCTATCCATTCGGACTCTGGTTCGCCGACGACAAAACACTCTATGTCGCCGATGAAGGCGACGGCTACGCTGGAGGCGCCGACCTCTATACCCACGCCGCAGCCCAGACCACCGCGGGCCTTCAGAAGTGGACCTTCGACTCCACCCAGAACAAGTGGACGCTCGCCTACACCCTGCAAAAGGGCCTGCAGCTTGGTACACCCTATGCACCCGCCGGCTACCCGGCAGGTAACAACGCCGCCACCAATCTACCCTGGGCGCCAACCACTGACGGTCTACGCAACATTACCGGTTACGTCTTCGGCGACCTTGTCGTCGTCTATGCCGTGACTTCCACCACCAGCGGCAACGGTGATACCGGTGCCGACCCCAACAAACTGGTAGCCATCATCGACCGCAAGAGCAACCTCGCCGCCAGTGGAGCCGCAGCAGAAACCTTCCTGCCCGTCCGCTCCGCCGGGTACGCCGAAGTTCTTCGCGGCGTCGCGCTCACCCCGGGCACACCCGTCACCGGCTCACACTAACCGCACGTTCACCAAAGCGAACGGCGAACCTGTCAGCCAGGTTCGCCGTTGTCGTTTGAAACAAGACGCTTACTTCGGCTGAACGATGAGGTTCGACGCGTTCTTGACTGTATACGGAGAACCCGGCGCCGCCACGGCACTCGTAGCCGTCACCGTGTAGACATACAGCTTCTGCGCCGTCTTGCTGATCGCGTAAAGATGGTTCGCAGTATCCCAGTACAACTGGCTGATCGAACTGCTCGTCAGCAACCCGGTATCTACCGTCACCGGCGAGGCACCATTGAAGTGGAAAATCTGCAAACCCTTCGTACCACCCACCGCCAGCAGCTTCCCTGAAGGCGACATGCTCATGTTCTGGATCGTAGCCACTGCAGTCGACGGCATGTTTTTGTACGTACTCGTCGTCGTCAGGTTGCCGGAACCATCGACCGTGTAACTGGCAATCTGATCGTTGGCGCCCGTGTACTGGTCAGAGTTCAGGTTGAAGCCGCTCTCCGCCACCGCCAGGTGATTTGCCGGGTCCGCCTGCGGCACCGACGGGCAGAACGAATAACCAGATTGATCGACTGGTGCCGGGGTCGTCGCACTGATCGGGCTCAGCGATCCATTCGTCCCCCGCTTCACTACCAGGAAATTGGTGCCGCCATAGTTGTCGCAATCGGCTCCGTAGCCATACACATTATTCGCCGTGAACGTCGTAGTGAACGGCTGGCCTGCATTCGGTCCGATCGTATCGAGATACGTCAAAGCGCCACTGGCCTTCACTACGGAGAACGCCTGCTCACTCGGCGATTGGTCACACTCCTGGTCGCCGGCAGCCACGTATAGATTGGCCCCGGAATGATCCAGCAGCACCGACTGGACATTCACACATCCCGGATCATTCGTGGCCTTCACATCGTTCGTCGTGGCCGTCTTCTTCAGTGAGCCATTCGACCCGATCAGGTAAGCATCCAGGTTGACGAAGTTCTGGTTTACCGCAAACAGATACTTCCCGTTCACTGCCATGCTGGTCGCACTATCGGCAAAGGGCGAGCCGGCGACCGGCGTCAGCTTGCCATTCGACGCCGCGCTGAATGCATAGATGGTGCCGGTGCCAGCACCGCTCGAAGGCAGCGTTCCATTCACCGTGGAAACGTACACATACGCAACCGGGCTGGTTGTTTGTGAAGAGACGGCGCCTGGTGCAAGCGCCACGCCAAGACAGGCAAGAACAGAGAGT
>CAZZVA010000218.1:0-5063 GCA_964657345.1 uncultured Acetobacteraceae bacterium
CGATCTAGTTATGGCCAACCCTAACTCGGCTGCTGGACTGGTATCGAAGGAGACGGACTACTCGTGGCCTGGTGTTAGCTCGAGAATGGGAGGTCTGGGATAATTCGCTGCGTTATGAGATATGCGAGGGTGCGGGCCTTAACGCGATGGTGTATCGGGCGTTGGTTGACGCCACGATAGTCGCGGCGATCATTGGCAAGCGGGGAGATGCGGCTGCGCTCGCCCACGAAGCGGATCGCCTGCGGCAGGACTTCAACCAATCTCTTTGGAACAACGGTGAGGGTGCTTATGATGGGGCGCTGTTTGGGCCGGGCTCAGAGGTCCGTCCGCAGATGGGTAAGCCATTTGCAGAGAAAATAGTTGACGGGCGCTTTCATCCTACCGCGCAGGCAAATCTGTTTGCTGTCTACTCCGGCGTCGTGCCGCCGGAACGGCTGGCGTCGGTCAGGAAATGGATTTTGAATCACCTGGGTGAAGTTCGCGGACCTATGTCTTACTACTATCTCTTCCGCATGATTTATGCGATGGATGACGCCGGGCAGGAACAGCAAGCGCTGAAGCTGATGAAAGCTGCATGGAAAAATCAGCTCGACTCAGAGTGGCAGACCACATGGGAAGAACTGGAGGATGGCGGCGGGTCGAAGATCCATATCTATGGTCTTCACCCCGGCTACTTCCTGACTGCTTATGTACTGGGTGCACGTCGCGAAGGCCCTGTCGAAGATCGCAAGATTCTGATCGAGCCGCGCTTTTCCGGTTTGGCATGGGCGAAAGGTGTTTGCGTTACGGAATTCGGTCCGGTTGAGATGGACTGGAAGCTCGATGCTGACGGCAGACCGGAGATTGTCTGCACCATCCCACCGAAGGCGCAGGCAAAGCTCCGTCTCCGCGATCAACCGGGGTCGAGCGTCCTTGAAATCAATGGAAGAAAGACTTCAGTGCCTCCTGCGAAGGGCTGGCTGGAAACGACGCTTCAGCCGGGGAGGAATACAGTGCGGCTGCTGGCTGCGCATTGATGGGCTGGCGGGTAGTTACATCAGCTTAAGGCTTTGCTCGACGAGATGATGCGTATCTGGAATGGGATCTGCTCCGGAGTCCGATTCCATGGAGTAGTAGCCGCGGTATCCGGCAGCTTTGGCGATGCCGAAAAGTTCTTTGAGAGACGCGGTTTTGTGCTTGCCTTGCACAAGCTCAGCGTCCTTCACGTGGGCGATATTCCAGGCCTTGGCAAACATGCTTTTTACAGCGTGTGCGTTGAATTGCTCGTCGCCACCCATCAGTCCGTTGCCGAAGTCCGGCAATGCGCGAAAGTATGGATTACGGGCCAGGTTGATGGCTGCCAATACGCGTGCCGCCGAGGAAGTGACCGGATCATCGTTCTCGAGGTTGACAACGATGTTCTGAGTAGATGCGTAGGCGATGGTCGGCTGCAGTGCTTTCACCGCTTTTGGTAAGTCGGCTGGGTCGGAACATTTGGGAATCCAGATGCGAATGCTTGGCGAACCCAGAAGCACCGCGATGTCGATCCAGCGACGGTAGCTTGCTTCTCCGGCCAGGCGTTTCGCCTTGTCCTCGGAGCAGAGTTCGACATCCTCATCGACCGGAATATTTACGGTCCGCACCGAGGCTGCATCGAAGGCCGCGCGCAACTTTAGGATATCGGCGCGCTGCTTTGAGGGGAAGTGCGAATCCAACGGCTCAATGCCGCTCACCTGAAATTCATTTTTGATGAAGTGCGCGAAGGCGGCTAGATCCATTCCTTTGATTGAGGGATCCCGCTCGCTGTTGTTGGGGGCGAGGATCGATTTCCTGAATGGATAGGTTGCGACCGCAATCCGATCGCGTGGGCTGACGGGAAAACGAGCCTTCGGCACATCGGCGGCACCGACGACTGTATGCGTCATGAGCGACATCGAGGCTATCCCGAATTGTCGTCGTGTGATCTTCATCCCTGGGCCGGCGCTTGCGAAGTGTGTTGTCCGTCCTTTAACTGCGAGAGGATGTACTCGGAGGTTCTCAGCGAGAAAGCGAGAATCGAAAGGGTGGTTGTCTTGTCGGTGCAATTGAGAAAGACGCTGGCGTCGGCGCAATAGAGATTGGGCACGTCGTGGGTCTGGCCAAATCGATTGGTAACGAATTTCTTGGGGTCGTTCCCCATGCGGCAGGTGCCCGTTTCATGCAGGCTCCAACCCGGTGATTCGGGCTCGCCGTGGCCTTGGTACACGCCGCTCATGTTGTGAAAGATCTCTTCGCAGGCCTGGCGGGAGTGCTCCCACATTTTCAGGGTGTTGTCGTCCCATGCGAAGTGGATCCGCACTTGAGGGGTGCCGAAAATGTCGCGCTTCTCGGGATCGATGTCAACGAAATTTTGGTCGGACCGCTGCGATGGCGCCTGGGTTAGCAAGGAGACTGGAGTCGGATAACGGCGCTTGATCTCCGCCTTGTAAGTAGCTCCAAATCCCTCGATGTCATCGAAGTAAGAAGGAAATACATCACAGCCGCCGCCTGGATAAAACGAATAGCCGCGAAGGAATCTCTCCTGCCGCGGATTTTCCAGGTTCTGCCACCGCGGCAGCCAGGCAACGGTAGCGCTTGAAACGTTGTCAGGAAAACTTGGCTGGCCGAGCAACTGCGGCAGGTAGCCGTAACCCGCCGTGCCGTACAGATGATCGCAAAGATTCCTGCCTACCTGTCCGCTGGAGTTGGCTATCCCGTTCGGCCATTGCGGGGAACGGGAATTCAGCAAAATCTGCGCAGTGCTTACGCAGGAGGCAGCGACCACGATGGCTTTCGCAAAGACCTCTACTTCGCGGCGGGTTTCTCGTTCGACATAGGCAACGCCTTTGGCGCGGCCTTCCGGATCGACCAGGATCTGCCTGGCCACAGCGTTGGTGCGTAGGTCCAGATTGCCGGTCTGGTGAGCTTTGGGCAGCAGGAAATAAGGGGAAGAAAAGAATGCGCCTACATCGCAACCATCGGTGCAGTTGCCGCAGTAGTGACAGCCGTGATGCCCGTTGTAGGATTGGGTTAATTGCGCGATGCGGTCTGGGAGGTAGGGTATGCCGGACTTTTTCGCACCTGCGTGGAGGATGTGGTCCATGCAGCGAAAATTCATCGGCGGAAGGTAATGCCCATCGGGATTGGAGGGTCGATTCTGTATGGTGCTCGCCACGCCGATCAACTCTTCCACCCGCGTGTAATAAGGGTCGATTTCCGCGTAGGTGACTGGCCAGTCGACGTCGTAGCCATCGCGAGACGCGGCCTTGAAGTCGATGTCGCCCATGCGCGCGGCGGAGCGACCCCAGAAGTTCGTTTTCCCGCCGACGCTGTTGCACCGTGGCCACGTCCATTTGGTTCCCGGTGCGGTAGCGTAGGCGATCTCATGTTCCCATGCGTCCGAGGCGACATACTCACTGTCCATGTAGCCGACCTGGATTTTCTGTCGGGCCGGTGAGTCGAAGCCGCGAAACTTCATTTCGTAGGGCTGCTTGTGCTGGCGGAAGTCCTTTGCCGGATCGAGCTGCCGTCCCGCATTCAGCGCACAGACTTTCAGGCCAGCTTCGCAGAGTGTCTTGATGGCCATTCCGCCACCGGCGCCCGTCCCAATCACGATCACATCGTAGCTATCCAAGAGACCCCTTCCTACAGCCCAACGTGTTCAGGATTGTCAGCATGCGTACATGCTGGTGAGGAGCCATAGAATTGCAGGCCGGGAAAGTCGAGGGCCACCAGGCCAACCTGAGATGTGTAGAAGCCCATGACGGTGTATTTCCGAATTAGACCGAAAAATTGCTGCCCCGCTTCTTCGCCTTTGCGGTGCCTGGCTTTATAAGCGAGACGCTCGAGCAAGCCATTCTGTTGTTCCGCGGGCAGGGCTGCAAATCCGGAAGCCGGCTTGCTGGCATGGTTTAACCAGGTGAGACCGTTGCGGAAGGGCAGCTGGAGTGACGGATCGCTGAAGACCATGAAGTCGATAAATTCAGCGACACCGGCTTCGGCCGCACCTGGCTGGAGCTGTTGCGAAGTGTCCCTGGTTGAGGGAAGAATCAAGTCGGCGAGCACTTCGATCGAACGATACTCCTCTGCCGAGAAGAACTGTGGAGTGTAGCTGGTCTGCGCTTTGGGCATGACCGCATTCTGGGTAGGGTGGACTCCTGCTTCTTCACCCAGGGCATAGCGCCAGCGTGAGAAGCCGGAGAACATGCCTGCGTAGGCGGCGATGGTCAACGCCTGCAGCAACTCTCTTCGGCTTGGTGCCTGCCCGGCCATGCAGTTGACTCCCCGTTTCTATGTAGCGACTTTCATTGAACATTGTCGTAGCGATGGTTGTCCAGCTAACTTCTTAGTACTGAGAGGGCGGTTCTCTGGATGGGATTGACGATTGCTTCGCGGCATGAAACCAGGACGAATTCCTGCAGCCACTTATCTTGGTTTTAGGAGGAGAAGTAGCTGCAGGACGGTGGCGACTATGGCCAGTCGTTCGCAAGGGTGACGGCCAGGGCGACTACGTGGCGATTGTTGGGCAGGGTGAGACTCTCGACGGTCTTGCCCGGATTGATGGGGAAGGAATACTCGTAGAGGTTGAGAGGTCCGTTGCCCTGTGTGCCGTTGTTGGCATTGCGATAGGCCATTTGCACTGCTTCGGCTTCGCGTGGGAAGTGTTGCGGGGAGAACCAGTCGCTGAAGCTTTGGATGAATGTAGTGACCGAGCCGTCGGTATAGCGAATGATGACTGGCTGCGCGGTCTGGGAGCCGTAGACGCCGGTGCCCAGGAGGTGAAGAGAGTTGTAGCGGCCCACGGGCAGCGGGATGGCTGTGCCGTTTCCATAAACTGCGTTGTTGGTATTGGGTGGGGCAAGAGTGAATCTGTTGCCATTCACGACCAGCGAAGACGGACCGGAGACGTCGTCGAGCAGGCTGGCAGAGTAGGCTGTGCCACCGCCGTCGATGCCGCCATCGGGGTTGAAGGTTGAGCCGTTGGTGTAGACACCGACCGCGTCAAACGACGAAGAGAGACTGACCGGCTGTCCGAGGTTTGGATCGGCAAGTGTTGCCGCCAAGAG
>CAZZVA010000219.1:0-5052 GCA_964657345.1 uncultured Acetobacteraceae bacterium
TGGACGGCGACCTGGAACCGTTTATCCGAGGCTATTTGCTGCTGCGGCGACGCGGTGGTGTGCCGCTCAGCGTCGAAGATGCGGACGACCTGGACGTTTAATTAGAGACTACTGAGGTCTGCGGCTTCGCGAAGGGCACGGCTTCAGCCGTGCCGGTGAAGTATCTGAAATGAGGCTTCAGCGCCTGAGGTCATGGCTTCGCGATCAACCACCCGACGCTAAGTTTGACGAGTTGTGAAGACTTTTGCTTCGAAGGGACATCCAAACGACAGAACGTAAAGGCGAGCCATGAACGAAGCTGAAACGATCAAGACCATCCTCGACAACACCAAGACTATCGCGGTGATTGGGCTCTCTGATAAGCCCGAGCGTCCGAGCTACTCCGTCTCGAAGTACATGCAGCAGCACGGCTACCGCATCGTGCCTATCAACCCGGAGGCCAAGCACGCGATTCTTGGCGAAGAGCCATATGCCTCACTGGATGCAGCCTGCTCCAGCCGAAAGATCGACCTGGTCGACGTCTTTCGAGCCTCGGTCTTTGTCCCGGAAATTGTGAAGGATGTCATGCGCTTGAAGATCCCCTACCTGTGGCTCCAGGAAGGCGTCTGCCACGAAGAAGCAGCAGAGTGGGCCGAAAAGGACGGTGTGAAGGTTGTCATGGATCGCTGCATCATGAAAGATCACGCCGCCATGCAGTAGTTTGCATTGGGTGGTTTTGAACCAGGTAATCATGGTCTAGACTTCAGAAAGAATGCCTGCCATCCTCCAAGCGAACTTAGGCAACCACGCTTCACGTGCAAACGTGAGGACCGGTCTGTCGCAAGGAACTGTCAAGGCGCTCGTCTTCTCCCTGGCATTCCTGCTCGGTCTCGCATCGACACTCTGCTGTCAACAGGCGCGCGCCGATCTGACATCGGCCACCGTAGCCGCAGACGGCACTTCGGCAACCGGCCCGCATCTGACGGTATCGCTTGTCTCTTCCGCGCAGACCGTCGCGCCTGGAGCAGGATTCCAGACGGGCCTGCACTTCAAGATGGAGCCGGGCTGGCACGTTTACTGGGTCAATGCAGGGGACTCCGGGGAGCCACCGTCGATCAAATGGACGCTAACGAAAGGGATTACTGCAGGACCGATCCAGTATCCAGCGCCGCACCGTCTTCCTTACGGTCCACTCACAGACTTCGGCTACCCGGATGAAGTCCTGTTTCCTATGGATATGGAGGTCAGCCCCGCTCTCAAGACGGGAACGCCCCTGCTGCTTGCCGCTAAGGTGGACTGGCTGGTCTGCCGCGAATCCTGCATCCCCGGCAAGGCATCGCTGGCGCTTCATCTTCCCACGGCCAAGAGTCCGACCGCTGATCCTGCTGGCCTAGCGCTCATCCAAGCTTGGAACAAAAAGCTGCCGAAGCCGCTTCCGGCGAACGAGAATGCTGCTTTCTCTATCCAGGAAGACCAGATCCAGCTGTCTGTCAGTACTGGCCGCAATCCCGACGGCGCTCAGTTCTTTCCGTTTGATAAGGATCAGATCGACAACACCAGCGTGCAGAAAGCCTCCTCCATTGATTCCGGAGTGCTTTTGAGCATGAAGAAAGACGGTGGTCTTAAAAATGCTCCCGATGTCCTGAATGGTGTGATCGTGTTTGCGGACGGGACCGCGAACGAGGTTCATGCTCATCGGGGCGGACTCCTATACGCAAGGTCCGGCCTACAGCCAGAAACGAAGGCCTCCTCAGGATTGATCCGCGCACTCGGCCTTGCCCTGCTCGGCGGTGTCATCCTGAACCTGATGCCCTGCGTCTTTCCGGTCCTCTTCATCAAGGCCCTGTCGCTGGTTCAATCCTCGCGCGAAGAGCGTCGCGAGATGAGGCTTCATGGGCTGGTATACACCCTGGGCATCCTGGTCAGCTTCTGGGCAGTCGTCGGTGTGCTGTTGGCCTTGAAAGCCGGTGGCAGCAAGCTTGGCTGGGGATTTCAGTTCCAGTCGCCGGGCTTTCTTGCTGTTATGGCACTGCTTCTCTTCTTCCTGGGCCTGTCCCTTGCCGGGATGTTCGAAGTAGGTCTGCGTCTGACTTCCACCGGCGGCTCTCTGGCCCAAAAGCCGGGATATGCAGGCAGCTTCTTTACCGGCGTATTGGCCATGGTCGTTGCCACACCATGCACTGCCCCATTCATGGGGGCCGCCATCGGCTATGCGCTCGCGCAGCCTGCCTGGGTCAGCTTCCTAGTATTTACGGCACTCGGTGTCGGCCTGGCATCGCCTTACCTTTTGCTCGCATTCCAGCCAGCCTGGACGCGCCTGCTCCCGCGGCCGGGTGCCTGGATGGAAGTCCTGAAGCAGGCCACAGCAGTGCCGATCTTCGGCACGGTGATCTGGCTGGTGTGGCTCTTTGCCACCTCCGCCGGGGATACGGCACTGGTCGGCCTGCTGCTCGCCTTCCTGCTGCTCGGGGTGGCTGGATGGGTGCTGGGTCGCTGGCCCGCCAGGCAATTACCCGGCTGGATCGCTGCTTTGATCATCGGGGTGGCGGTCTTTGTGCCCCTTTATACGGTGCATGCCTACCCGTCCGTCAGTCGGACGTCCGGCAGCCCTTCTGTTGCGACTTCCGCTCCCCAGAGCGCCTGGCAGCCATTCACACCGGATAGTGTCGCCAGGTCCCAGGCCCGGGGACAGGCTGTGCTGGTCGATTTCACAGCAAGCTGGTGTCTCAGCTGCCAGGTAAACGAAAGGGTCGTACTGGATCGACCTGAAGTTCAACAGCGTCTCAAAGCAAGCAATATCGCCTTAATTCGCGCGGACTGGACGCATCATGATGACGATATCGCCCAGGCTCTCGCAAAGCTTGGCCGCAGCGGTGTGCCGGCCTACGTGGTCTATTCCTCAAACCCGGAAGCCCCGCCACAGCTGCTGCCTGAAGTCCTGACCAGCAGCATTCTCTTCGAAGCGGTCGACAGGGTGTCAGGCTCCAAGGCTGCGCTTACCGGCAATGCACTCCTATCAGGGGCAAAGCCCGTTGCGCAATAGAACGGCACTCCAGGCAATGCTGGCATGCCTGCTGGTGTTGCCGGTTGCCTCCGCGTTTCCCCAGGACAAACAACAGCGCAAGCAGGAATCCGCAAATACAGCCCACGCGGCGCAGATCGACGCCGCGAAGCAGGTCGCTGTCGACTGGCTCAAGCTTGTCGACGAAGAAAACTACGCAGACAGCTGGAAGCAGGCCGCCCCCTTTCTGAAAGAACATGTTCCGCTGGTCGCATGGGAGAAGCGCCTCAACGAAATTCGCAAGCCCATCGATCCCATGGTCGAGCGAACCCTGTCCACAACAGAGTACCGGGAGCAGCTGCCGGGTCTACCTGCCGGGCAGTATGTGGCGTTCGTATGGGAGACCTACTTTGGCGTCAAACACCAGATGCTCGAAAGCATGGTCCTGTCCTTCACAAATGGAGAGTGGAAGGCAGTCGGCTACGCCGTCCAGTAGCGATCTTGGGTCAAAGCCGCTTCTTCTCGAGCAGTTGTCTCACTTCATTCATCCTCTGAGCCAATATCTTCTCGCGACCTTCCAGGGTCGGATGATAATACTTGCGCGCCGCTAGAGTTTCAGGCAGGCAGCTCATGTCGGCTACCCGCCCTTCTTCATCGTGAGCGTATTTGTAACCTTTGCCGTAATCGAGCGACTTCATCAATCCCGTCGGTGCATTGCGCAGGTGCAGCGGCACGGGTTCGGCCCTGGTGGTTTCAATGTCCTCGGCAACCGCAGCCCAGGCGGTATAGACTGCGTTCGATTTGGGAGCAAGTGCGAGATACACAGCCGCCTGGGCAAGAGCAAGGTCTCCCTCGGGCGATCCCAGAAAATGCATCGCATCGCGCGCAGACAGCGTCAGGTTCAAGGCTTCCGGAGCAGCGAGGCCGATGTCTTCAACAGCCATTCTGACCAGCCGGCGTGCCACGTACATCGGATCTTCGCCGGCTCTGAGCATGCGGCCGAGCCAGTAGAGCGAAGCATCCGCATCACTGTTGCGAATCGATTTATGCAGCGCCGAGATCAGGTTGTAATGTTCTTCACCGGACTTGTCGTACAGCAGTACTCGCTGCTGCAGAGCTTCCGTCGCAATCGCGCGGGTAACTCTTCGCTCAGATGTGCCCACGGCGAGGTTCGCCGCCACTTCCAGAGCGTTCAAAGCACCGCGTCCATCGCCGCTGGAGTAAGACGCGATCAACGCCAGTGCCTCCTCATCCGCTTCGAGGCCAAGCTGTCCAAGACCGCTAGTCTCATCCCTCAAGGCCCGCGCCAGCATTTGCATCAGCTCGGCATCACTCAGAGCCTTCAAGGTGTAAACGCGGCACCTCGAAAGCAGGGCAGCGATGATTTCAAAGGACGGGTTCTCTGTCGTCGCGCCGATCAAGCGCACCGTCCCGCGTTCCACATACGGCAGAAACGCATCTTGCTGCGCCTTGTTGAAACGATGAATTTCGTCCACAAACAAAATCGTGCGCGAGCCAAACTGCGCCGCCTTCTCTGCCTCGACCATCACCTGCTTGATTTCCTTGATGCCCGAGAGCACTGCAGAGAATTCGATAAAGCTCGCCTGGGTTGTGCGCGCGATTATTTTCGCGAGTGTTGTCTTTCCCACGCCGGGCGGCCCCCAGAAGATCATGGAAGCAGCATCATCCCGCTCGATTTGCACACGCAGCGGCTTTCCGGGTGCCAGCAAATGCTCCTGCCCGACGTAATCCTCGAGTGTCTGTGGCCGCATGCGTTCGGCGAGCGGAGCGGGTCCCGCATGGCTGCTGGTCGTTTCAGAATCCGGCACCGGTCCGAAGAGACTCATGCCGGCCCTCCATCCTTCGGCTGCCTGAGGGCTCTCTGCCGGGCTGCTTCGTAGAGCAGCACACTGCCAGCCACTGCAGCATTGAGGCTCTCCGTCGGGCCGGGGCAGGGAATCGTGATGCAGGAGTCCGCCGCTTGGATCCATACCTGCGACAGGCCGGCTCCTTCATTGCCGATGAGGATGGCAACCGGTCCGTCGAGAAGAGGAGTTGGTTTGGCACTGTCG
>CAZZVA010000220.1:0-5018 GCA_964657345.1 uncultured Acetobacteraceae bacterium
GGGTGCCGCAGCCATCGGCGCCGCAGGTGCTGGCGCCGGCGCCATCTGACGTCCCGCGGGAGGTGTTGCGCTCATCGTACCGGCAGCTGGCGCCGGGGCTGGGGCTGGCGCCGATTGCGCCGCCTGGTCGGCAGGCTTGCTGCTATTGCACCCGGCCGCCAAAAAGGCGGCTAGCGCCAGGGGCAGGAAAACACGTTGTGTCGAAATATTGATTTTCATGGCAGCCATAGGATGCCATAGTCCTGCAGCCTTGGCGAGACGTGTTCAAGCAAAGGCCAATCGGTCTTGCGCGTGACAGCACATTCTCCACATGACCGGGGGACGTTCAGCCTGCATCCTCTATCGGCCGCAAAAAGCAGTCAGCAGGGTCCTATAATCAGGGTTTTGGAGGAGTAACGGATGGCGGAGAAGGAAGCCAGGCCAGCTTCGACGCGAGGAGGCAATCCAGGAGCAGCCGGATATCGGCCGCTAACTGTCGGCCTGCTGGCTGCGGCTCTTGGCGCACTGCTCCTGCTCTTCCTCGCGCTCAATGCCTTCAACCTGTCATTTCTTTTCCCGCGCAGCTCCGCCCAGCTCGTCCTCTTCACCGGTCTTTCCGTCCTTGTCTTCCTGGTACTGCTTTTTTTGCTTGTTCTACTTTTCCGCAACATCCTAAAGCTCTATGGCGAACGCACCGTACTCGGTTCGCGCATCCGCACGCGCATGCTTGTCGGAGCCCTGCTGCTCTCCTTTGCGCCTGCATTTTTCCTTTTTCTTTTCAGTTATTTGCTGATGAATCGCACGATCGATCGCTGGTTCTCGCAGCCGGTATCCCAATTGC
Source organism: uncultured Acetobacteraceae bacterium (assembly GCA_964657345.1). Classification (GTDB taxonomy): domain Bacteria; phylum Acidobacteriota; class Terriglobia; order Terriglobales; family Acidobacteriaceae. The sequence continues at coordinate 821 of CAZZVA010000220.1, forward strand.
GAGAAGACTCGACCCGGGTCGCGCTGCAGCTTACCCAGTACGCGGTGGCCAACGCCCGCGCCGAAGCCGCCTCGCTTGCTGCTTCTCCCGCTATTCAGCGTGACCTTGCCAGGCAGGACTATGCCGCGATTCAGGCGGGGATCGCGGAGCACCGCATCACGCTGGAAGGCGGCTTTGTTTTCGTCTACCAGGCCAGCGATCTCCGCGCCAGCTTTCACCAGCCTGCGGTCAGTGCCGGCACCCCACTTTATACGTGGAGCGTCGATGGCGCGCAGTCGAGGGATGCCGAGGTTCAACATATCGATGGGCCACTCTCAGTCGCGGCCCTAGATGTCTCGCGAAAAACAGACGAGCCCATTCTGACCATCGGCAGCAACGATTTCGTTCTGGCTGCGGCACCTGTGGCTAACGAATACACAATCGTCTGCGGCTTTCCCATGCCTTCCGGCTTCAGCCAGACGGTTGCCAGCATCCGCACGGGAGCGCGCGATTACTGGAGTCTGCGTCGCGGTCGCAACGACATACGCGGTCTTTACCTTCGTGTGATTTTCCTCATCACTGCACTCGTCTTTTTTACCTCCAGCTGGCTTGCCCTGTTCCTGGCCAAGCGCATCACCCGGCCGGTGGAAGCGATCGCGGAAGCCATGGATGCGATAGCCCGCGGGCAGTACAGTCATCGCATCGGCACCGGCACCGTGGAAGAGCTGGGCGAGCTGGTGCGGTCCTTCAATGCAATGGCCGGCGACCTCGAGGCTACACGGGAAGTGGCCGAGACTTCGACAGCACAGCTGTCGAATGCGAACCGGGCCCTGCAGGAGCGTCGCCGCGAACTGGAAACCATTCTGCAGACCATCCCGACCGGCGTCATCCTTTTGAACGAAGAGCTGCGCATGCAGCAGACCAACTGGGCAGCTACCAACCTGCTGGGTCTGCAGAGCATGGCTGAAGACAAGTTGCATCCGCCGCTCGAAACACTGTTTCCCGTCGACCAGCGGGACGACCTCTGGCGCATGGTTCGTCGCTGCCAGCGCACCGGCATCGGTGCCGGTGACTTCGAGTTTCGCAGCGGCACCAGTCAGTCGCTTCACCTCTCCGTCACGGTTGCCCTGCTGGAAGTGGAACAGCAGAGGCGCGGCTACATCATGGTGCTGGAAGATGTGACGGAGAGTCTGCGCGCGCAGCGCCAGGTCGCCTGGAAGGAGGCAGCGCAACGCGTTGCACACGAGATCAAGAACCCGTTGACACCGATTGCACTCTCCGCAGGACGCATCCAGCGGCACCTGGAACGCAACGCCCCGGATTCGCCTGCAGTGATTCGCCGCTGCAGCGAGGTCATTTTAAATTCCGTTGAGACCATGCGGGCGCTGGTGGACGAGTTTGCCGCACTTGCCCAGTTCCCCGTTCCCCAGATCCGGCCAGTCTTGCTCAATGATGTCGTCCGGTCAGCGATCGACTCCTTTGCCGGACGTCTGGACGGAGTCAAGCTGATAGAGAAGCTGGCTTTGCATACTATTGTGGTTGCGGCAGACCCAGGCGGCCTGACCCGCGCCATGGTGAACCTGATCGACAACGCGGCGGAGGCCATGCAGACCAGCCTGCTGCGCGAGTTAACGATTACCACCTGCCAGCTTGCCGATGGACTGATGGCCGAGATCACCGTCGCCGACACTGGCCCCGGGTTAACCGAAGAAGATCGCGAGCGCCTGTTCCTTCCCTATTTTTCCACCAAGCAGCGCGGCACCGGTCTGGGACTTGCCATCACGGCCAAGATCGTCCAGGAGCATCACGGCGTCATCCGGGCTGAGCAAAACCATCCTGCCGGCGCCAGGTTTATCATCGAGTTGCCATTGGCATCCGCAACCGAGATGGAGACAGGTGCTGTTGTTTCCGACGTGCGCACCGGCAGCGCATTGGAGCGCAATGGCACCACGCTGGTAGGTGTCTCCGCTGCCTCTCCGCCGAGCGGCACCTCTTCATGAATCACATCCTCATTGTCGACGACGAAACCGAGATCCGCGACTCGCTGGCCGAGATCCTTGCCGAGGAAGGCTTCACGATCACGACTGCCGGCACTGCTGCGGAAACCATTCTGCTGCTTCGCGATGCTTCTTATGACCTGATGCTGCTGGACATCTGGCTGCCGGACGGCGACGGACTGGATGTCCTCAAGGAGATGCAGACGCTCCAGCTGGAAAATCGCCCGGAAGTCATCATCATCTCGGGACACGGCACCATTGAAACGGCTGTCCGTGCTACCAAGCTTGGAGCGTACGACTTCCTCGAGAAGCCGCTTTCTATCGACCGCACGCTCATCCTGCTGCATAACGCGATGGAGGCGCGCCGGCTCCGCGCACAGAATGATGAATTCAAGCGTCAGCTGTCACCCGAGACGTCGGTAACGGGCGAAAGCGTGCCGGTAAAGGCGCTGCGCCAGCAGATACGCCTGATGGCGCCTACCAATGGGCGCGTTTTGATTTTTGGAGAATCCGGGTCTGGCAAGGAACTGATTGCGAGAGCGATCCACGCCCACAGCCTGCGCAAGGACAACATTTTTGTGCATCTGAATTGTGCGGCGATTCCCGAGGATCACATAGAGACCGAGCTGTTTGGCTACCGGCACGGCGCCGTGAACGGGGGACCTCACGAGAAGCGCGGCACCTTTGAGCGCGCCAATGGCGGCACCCTTTTTCTGGATGAAGTTGGCGATATGAGTCTGAAGACCCAGGCCAAGGTTCTGCTTGCCATCGACGAACAGCGCTTCACACCCGTGGGAGCGACCCATCCTGTCAACGTGGATGTACGCATTATCGCTTCGACCAACAAGGATCTCGAAGAAGAGATCGCACGCGGCAACTTCAGAGAAGACCTTTTCTATCGTTTGAATGTCATACCGTTTTTTACTCCGCCCCTGCGCGATCGCAAGGAGGATATTCCGTCACTCGCACGGGAGTTTCTCAAGGAGCTGGGTCGCGAGTACGGGCGGCCGCGCATCGAGATCCATGATGAAGCAGTCAACCTGCTGAAGCAGTATCACTGGCCGGGCAACGTCCGCGAATTACGCAATATTATCGAACGCGTGATGCTGCTGAATCCGCAGGCTACCCGCATTGAGCGGCGGCACCTGCCGATGCTCGTTCATCGCGATGCGGGAAAAGCGACGGAATCCTATGGCACCCTGCAGCAGGCACGGGATGCCTATGAGCGCGATTACATCCTGAAGAAAGTGGATGAGTGCCATGGCAACATGAGCCGCGCTGCTGAATCACTGGGGCTGGAACGGAGCCATCTGTATCGCAAGATGAAGGCGCTGGGGATTTCCGTGCGGGACTCCTAGCGGTAGGCGGTCCGACGTAATGTCCGATATGGAATGATGCGGAGGGCGAGATCTCTCCTTCGCTTCGCGCCGGTCGAGATGACAAAAGCGTCTCTCCTCAGGTCGAGACGAATTAAAGACTTGCCTTGTGGGGAGAGGGGTATGTCCGATACCTGCAGACCTGCCATCCTATTTGCGGCGCTTGTTCGTGTCTATGAGCGGCTCTTCGTCTGTGTGCCGGGAAGCTTCCTCGGCCATCCCTTCCAGCTGGCGCCGCCAATCCAAGGTGCTGATGAAGCCTTGTGAGTCGCGCCAGTTTTCCTGAACAATAATGTAGAGTTCCAGAAAAACCCGCGTGCCCAGCAGAGATTCGATTTCCTTACGAGCGGAGGCCCCGATACTTTTCAGTTTGGCGCCGCCCTTTCCGATTAGGATGGCTTTCTGGCCATCGCGCTCGCAGTAGATGGCAGCGGAGATCTTGGTGACCGGCAGCTTTCCGTCCTTGCGAGGACGTGCCTGCGGCGCCGGTTCTTCATACCGCTCAATTACGACTGCCGATGCGTACGGCACCTCTTCACCCGTCTCCATCAGGATGCGTTCGCGAATCAACTCTGCGACCAGGAAGCGCTCCGGCTGGTCGGTGAACTGATCTTTCGGAAAGTAGCGCTGCCCTTTTGGCAGCAGATGGATGATGGCTTCCAGCAGGCGGTCAAGACCATCTTTCTTGCGTGCCGAGAGCGGCACCACGGCGGCAAATGTATGCAGTGCTGATAGCTGTTTGATCAAGGGCAGCAGCTTCTCACGCTCGATCAGGTCGATCTTGTTGATGACCAGGATGACTGGACAATCCAGGTGACGGATGAGTTCGAGCACGATCTCGTCTTC
>CAZZVA010000221.1:0-4974 GCA_964657345.1 uncultured Acetobacteraceae bacterium
CTTGAGAGATTCGATTTCGTCATTCTTCGTCTTCAGTTCCGCCTGCTTCGGATCGAACTTCTGGCGGATCTGGCCAATGTTGCGCTGACCCTCGTTGGTTTGCGCAACGGCAGCTTCGAACATCACGACCGCAACCTTGGACGGACCGGCGGGGGCAGCAGTCGCGGCCATGGCAGGTGCGGGAGCCGAAGGTGTTTCGGCGGTTTGTGCCAGCGCGGTCGCCCCGAAGGCAGACGCAAACAGGCAAAGAGCGGATACTGAGCGCTTCATGTTGATAGGAAACTCCTTCATTTTCGTCGTGTTGTCAGATCGCCTGCGTACAGGCAGTTGCGAGCTTTCGCTCCCCGGTCTACTCCCAGCGCACTCTTTCCAACGGAGCCATCTACCTGCCATTTGCAGGAATGTGCACACAGGGGAGCCACAGGACTTATCAGGACTGATGGAATTATAGAGCGAGCAGGCCATCTTGTGCACTGGAGACAGTCGTCAGAACCGTCTTTTCACGGCTGAATCGCATCGTAAACGAACCGAAAATATGGCTTTTTGTCCTTCGAAGAACGGGCCCGACCCTTAAACGTCGAACCCTCTCCTCGAACAGCACGGGTTAGAAAGTAGTACTGACCGAGAGCCGGAAAGTCTTGGTCGGCTCACGCAGCTGGTAGCTGGAGTCATACAACTGGCGCGCCTGCGCATAGCTGTAGTCACCCGCCCCGCCTGCCGGGAAATAGCTCCGCGTAATTAGAAAATCCGGCAGGATGCTCCGATTCAAACGCACCGGGTTATATGCGTAGTAGATCTGCACCGGCGCATGAATGATCGGCAGCATGCCGCCCACGGATGCGCCAAGTGAATCTCTCGGGACAAAGTTGGTGCCGTAGATCGGATGGATCAGGCGATCGCTGAACTGAGGTACCTGGACCCCGCCGGCGCACGCACCGTTGAGGTATTCAGGACATCCGTAGAGCGGCGCACTTAACTGATCCGCACCCTCCGGGCTTTCACGCAACTGCGACTTCCGCAGCGCCGTGTCGATACCGAAGTCGTTGAAGAACTTGAAGTCGACCGGACCGGCAATCGGAATCCGGTACTCAATGTTATTCAGGAAGCTGGTGTCGCCGCCAACCGAGACGATGCCATAAATCGGCAACGGCACGGTGATCACACCCAGGCTCGGATTGGTAGGATCGCGCGGGACGGACGACCCATCCGGATTCGTCAGCTGGAAATTGACGCGTGTCGGGATGAAGGCATACGGCGTAGCCGCCCGAATATCAAAGCCGCGCAGCTCGCTCTCACCACCAGAGTAAATACGGTTGAACGGCGGAGCGACATCGCCCAGAAAGCCCTGCACATAGGACAACTGCAGACGATAGGCCAGCACGTTGCGGCCTTCCTTGTCTGGCCGCAGACCGCGCATCGCGTTGAAGTGCTTGTACACCAGCACCGGCCGGAAGTACCGCACATTGCCGCCCAGCCCGGCGATTTCGAAGGCCGCGGAGAACTGTTCGCCCTCACGCGCCCGGTACGGATTACCGATCTTGTTGTAGTCGTACGTCAGCGACAGCGCGCTCGAATAGATACCCGTCAAGGCGTTCTGACCCTGGATGCCGCTGCGGAACGCAAGCGTCTGGAAGAGATTTTGCGAGGCCGGACTGAACGTCTGAATCGATTGGTTGTTGAAGCTGTAGGTGGCGCCGATGCGTTTGAACGAACGCCGGATCGGATAACTGATAGAGAACGTTGTACCGGTCGTCGACTGGTTGTAGTTCTGCACCAGCGACTGCTGAGCCGCCGGCAGGTTCCCGCCACCCGTCGAAATCTGATAATTCTTCGATGAGTTGTAGTCGTACTTGCTCGAGAACACCTGGAAGCCGAGAGTGACCGGCTTGTTGCGCAGGTAGGGCTCCGTGAATCCAAAGGACAGGTTCCGCGACAGGTTGCCGATATTGGCCTGCACGCTCAGCGTTTCGCCCAGTCCGAGAAAGTTGTTGGTCTGGTAGTTGAGGCCTAGGAAGGACCCCGACAGCCCGCTGACGCCGCCGTTCAAACCGATCGCATTCTTGCCCTTCTCATGCACCTTCAGCAGCAGCGAAACCGTCGCATTCTCTGGATCCTGCGTGGTCGTCGAATCCTGTTCCACGCGGAGCGGGTCGAAGTAGTCCAGCTGGTTCAAACGCAGCAGCGAGTTTTCCCACTGCACGCTGTTGTAGACGGAACCTTCTTCCAGCAGCAGTTCACGGCGGATGACGCGGTCGCGCGTGACCGTATTTCCGGTGAACTCGATGCGTGAGACGGTGTACGGCTTGCCTTCATCGATGTCGATGTCGAGAAACACCAGCTTCTTGGCCTGGTCAACGCGCGGTGTCGGAATCGCCTGGAAATTGATGTAGCCGAGCTGGCCATATGCCTTCTGCAGGTTCGTCAGGCCCTTGCCGACTGCTGTGTAATTAAAATACTCGCCGTCCTTGGTGGCGAACTGCGCCCGCAGTGCCTTCACGTTCTGGACTGCCTTGTTGCCGGTGAAGTTGATGCCGCCGAGTTTGTAGCGTTCACCCTCTTCGATCGGCAGACGGATGTCGATCCGCTTACCCGTCTTTGCCCGGAAGGTGATCAGCGACAGCCCGTTCTCATTGCGGATATGCGTTGCCGGCTCGCCGACAATCGCCCGGAAATATCCCTTGTTCTGCAACGCCACCCGGACCCGTTCCGAGTCCTCTTCCAGCTTGCTCGCGTCGTAGGTCTTGGCAAAAATGTTCTCGAGGAAAATGGAGTCCGGAATGCCGATGGGCTTGAGATTCTTCATCGCCGCACGCAGCTGGCGGGCACTCACATTCTCGTTGCCGGTGAACTCGATATTGCCGACCTTCACCGTCGGGCCTTCCTTGATGATGAAGTTCACCTGCACCGATGCCGGCGGAATCGTCTTGACGTCTTCCTTGATCGTGGCGAACTGGTGGCCGTGTTCGGCGAGCAGCTCCTTCAAAACAGTCTCGGCGCGGGCCAGGCGCGTGGGATCGTACTGGCTCTCCACAGTCAGCCCGACCTTCTCCTTCTTGAAGCGGTCCAGGATGTCCGACTGCGAGATGGCATTGTTGCCCTTGTAATTGATCTCCCGGATCGTCGGCTTTTCCCGTACGAAAATATCCAGGATGACACCCTTCGGACTGTCCTCCCGCTCAATACGGACGTCCTCGAAATATCCGGTGTTCCAGAGCGAATTAAAGTCCCGCTCGACCGAGGCAGCATCGTACGTGTCGCCGATCCTCGAAAACAGGCGGGCCAGCACAGTCTCCTTCGGGATCTTCCGGTTACCGATCACCCGGACTTCCGAAATCACTTCCCCCGGCTGCTGGGCTATTGCCTGGAAGGCAAAGCAGCAAAGGAGCATCAACGCTACGTAACTGAACATCCGCTGCCAATACGGGCGTACCAATTTGTTCTGCTTGCTCTGGGAGCTACCGCTCCAGGATTTTACGGAAAAGATAAGCACGCCCTCACTGCAAAAGAAAAATCCGACATTCTGGTGGAAAAGCCGATTATATGGGACGCGCGGGTTACTTCCCAACCCGGCGCCGACTGAATCTCATCCGGGCCAATCGATTGGCAGGAAAGAAGCTGAGCACGGAAGACCTCCTCAGCTTTCCAGTTCTGCATGAATGCTGTACTCCGCCGCGGAAACATCCCACCGGACATCCAGCAGGTTGGGCTTGCAGCACACCTGGCAATCCTCCACGTATTGCTGACGGCTGCCAGCCGATTCGTCAACCGACGTCTCGTTCCACTCTCCACATCCCGCGCACTGGTATCCAGCTTCAAGTGGCATAGCTACGCCTGCGAACCATTCACTTTCCTCACCTCGACCAGCGTCGAGTAAAAGGTCGCTCCACGGCCGATGTCCGTCAACGTCTCCGATGTGAGCGCATTCACATTGCCGCCGCCCGGAGGCAGTTTGTTCCACGACAGCCGCCCTGCTACCACACCAGCCGGCACCGACCGTCCCACCAGCGCGCGAAGTTCGATCGCCCCCCGCTGGTTGAACACCGTCACCTGGTCGCCATCGACAATGTTGCGCAGTGCCGCATCGTCCGGATGCACCTCAAGCACGCCTGCATGGGCCGACTCCATCTTCTGGTGCCATGGCAGGTTCGCAAACGTGGAGTTCATATAGTTGTCCGCCTTGCGCGGCAGAAACTCCAAAGGATACGTAGCCGCCCCCGCAACGGCAGGCTGGTGCCGCGACTCCCGCGACGGCACAAACCCCGGCAGCGGATCGAGCCCCTGCGACGCAAGAGCTTCCGAATAAAACTCGATCTTGCCCGACATTGTCGGAAAGATCCCGTCGGCAAACGGAAGAAACCCGCCATCCGGCTCTGCAGGCAATTGAAGACGGGCGCGACCATGCTGCTTGAGATCAGCAATCGTGATGCCAGCCATGGCGGGATCCAGCTTCTCCCCCAGCGCCTGCTCCACCATCTCGTCTGCTGTGTCGCGGAAGCAGGCTTCCGTAAATCCCATCCGCTGGCCCAGCTGGCCGAAGAGCCACACATTGGACCGCGCTTCACCGGGCGGCTCAATCGCCTGCTGCGATAACTGCACATAATAGTGGCCGTACGCGCCCTGGATATCCGTATGTTCCAGAAATGTCGTAGCCGGGAGCAGGATGTCCGCGTAGTCCGCCGTGTCCGTAAAAAACTGCTCGTGCACCACCGTAAACAGATCAGGCCGCGCCATCCCGCGAAGCACGGCATTCTGATTCGGCGCAATCGCCGCAGGATTGGAGTTGTACACGAACAGCGCATGCACCGGCGGATTGTCCCGATCCCCGGCCGTTCCCAGTTCCGTCAGAGCATTGCCGAGCCGGGACATGTTGACGACGCGGGCATGCCGCTTCAAGGGACTCGCCAGCATCAGGTCGGGTCGCTGCAGTGCCTGTTCATCGAAACGAAAAGCCCCGCTCGTCGAAAGCTGTAGACC
>CAZZVA010000222.1:0-4880 GCA_964657345.1 uncultured Acetobacteraceae bacterium
TCAGGGCGACTTTACGATTGCTCATGGATCTCCTTTAAATCGGAACGTGTGGCCAGCGCCCTCAGGGCTCCGGGCATGCGTGTCGATAGCGCGCCGCAGGCTGCGGCCCGGTTGAGAATTTGCAGCGGGCTCGCGCCGTCCAGCAGGGCATCGATCAGGCCCGCGTCGAAGGCGTCGCCGGCCCCGGTTGTGTCCACGACCGTGACGCGAGGAGACGCCACCTGCAGCATGTTTCCGTTGGTGTGCATCGCCGCGCCCTCTGAACCCATCTTCACCACCACATGGGTGAAGCCCAGTTCTTCCAGTCCGAGAAGGACCTCTTCAGGAAGGTGTTTGCCGGTGAGGTACTGGGCCTCCTTGCGATTGGGAAGAAAGTAATCGATCTCGCGACACGTCTGAAGATTCTCCGGTGTCAGGTACCATTCCGGCTGCCATCCAATGTCGAGTGAAATGGAACAACCGGCATCCTTCAAGGCTGGAAGAACCAGTTGCGCCTGTTTCCGGCCCAGCGGAAAGGCGAAATGCACATGAGCCGCCTGCTGCAACTGTTCCAGGATCGCAGGTGACAAAAGATAGTCGTCGAGATAATCATTGGTGCCCGCATAGCTGTAAAAGGAACGCTCGTCCCCGACCGAGACACTTACGGTCACGCCGGAACTTCCCTCCATCTGCCTGAGGTTGCTGGTGTCCACGGCAAATTCGTCGAGACGTTTCCTGATCCAGTTTCCTTCTACTTCCCCCACGACACCGAACACGGCTGTTCTGCGTTGCAGCAGACCCAGGCCGCAAGCCGTGATCGCCGCGCCACCGCCGAGTTCCCGGATATAGTTGCGCGTGAAAACCTCTTCGCCAGGCTGCGGCCAGTCGCGCAACCCGGAGAAAACATGGTCGATATAAATTTGACCGACAGTGGCAGCATCCCAACGCTTGATCATGCCGGCAACGCCCTGAACGGCCATTCGGACTGATGTTTTGCGCGGAAAAGAAAAACGCCCACGCCTGCGAGAAGAAAAATGCCTGCGACGGCCATGTAGCGAACTCCGCTGGATAACACGATGTAAGCCCAGCCTGCCAGCGCTATCAATGCGGGCAAGGGGAAGAGCGGCATCCGGTATACGTCAGGTTGTAGTTCCAAGGCGGCCCGCTGCTGTTTGCGAAGCAGGATGACCGCGACGCATTGTGCTGCGAACTGTAGAAGGGTTTGCGTGACAATGAGAGCAGTAATGAGGCTTTCCAGACTGAAGAGACAAGCGGCCGCCGAGAAAAATCCGACTGTCAGTACGGAGATGTACGGGAAGCCGCCCTTCGGATGCAGGCGCGCGAATACCGAGAAAAACTGGCCCTCGACCGCGGCTGCGTACGGAATGCGGGAGTAACCCAGCAGAATCGCGAAGACAGAACCGAAGGAGGCAATCGAAATCAGGATCGCTATCGACGTTCCGCCTGCCTTTCCATAAATGCGGACCATGAAATCTGCAACGATGGCGTGCGATTGCATGCCCTCTCGCCATGGCACTACGCCGAGGATGGAAATGTTCATGACGAGGTAAATCGCCGCAACCACGATGATCGAACCGAGAATGGAGCGCGGAATTGTCTTGTGAGGTGTATGGACCTCATCGCCAATCAGGCAGACGTTGTAATAACCGCCATAGTCGTAAGCAGCGATGAGGGTAGCGGACCCAAGTCCCATAAAGAAGCCACGATTGAGATGGAACGCGTTCGGAGGGAAGTCGAAGGCCATTGCCGGATGAAAATGCATTAACCCGGTAATGATGATCCAGGCCGTCGTCCCCAGGACGATGATGGCGATGCCAATGGAGAGAAACGAGATACTGCGGATGCTCCTGTAAAGAAGGAACGTGTTTGCCAGGCAGACAGCAGCCGCCATCGAGACCACGCCGGCGTGATGCATCCTGGGCACAAGAAAGCTGGCGTACTGGGCAAAACCCACAGCGCCGCCTGCGATAGAGATGGGTCCGAGGACGATTGCCTGCCACAGAAAGAGAAAACTGAACAAGCGTCCGAAGCTGCGCGGCCCGAAAGCGCGGAGCAGGTAATAATAGGGGCCGCCGGAAAATGGCATCGCCGAGCCAAGCTCCGACCAGACCATCCCATCACAGAGCGAGATGAAGGCGCCGAGAATCCACCCCAGCATGGCTTGGGGTCCGCCCATGGCCGCCAGTGCGAGCGGTATAGTCAGAAAGGGCCCCACCCCGACCATGTTCAGCAGATTGGCGGAAGCGGCTCCCCAGAAGCCGACTACGGGCGGCATGTGAACGCTTTCAGGCACTAATTCATTCACCTCTTGCTATGAGACCTGTTCCGCTTGATTGCGAACAGTGGAATTCCTATGGAATGCGTTAGCGCTAACTTTACCAGAGGACGCGGAAGAACGAGCTTCTTCCGGCCTTTATATAAGGGAAGATTACATGACGATGGGTAGAGCGCCTGCATTAAGTAGCGTTACCGTTAACCACTACAGTAAGGTATGCTCGTTCTGCATATAACCGGGTGTCCTGCTTGGCAGGCAACGCGAATTCTTTCGTGGAGAACGAATGGCAGTTCGTCTCAAAGACATTGCGCGCGATTTGAACGTCTCCGTCATCACCGTATCGAAAGCCATGCGCGGCAATACTGACATCAGTGAGGCGACGCGGGAGCGGGTCCTCGCGCGCATGAAGGAACTGGACTATCAGCCGAATATGGTGGCGCGCAGCCTGGTCACCGGGCAGTCCTTCATTGCCGGGCTGATCGTGCCGGACTTGCTGAATCCATACTTTGCCGAGTTGGCGCGTTCCGTTGGAAGTGCTCTCCGCCGCCAGTCCTACGGCCTGATCCTGGCTTCCTCGGAAAAGAATGCTGAGGTCGAGCAATCGGAAATTCGCATGATGCTGGCGCGCGGCGTGGACGTCTTACTCATCGCCTCCTGCCAGCCAGTCTTAGAGGGTTTCATGAGCGTCCACAATCAAGGCACGCCCTTTGTTCTGCTGGATCGCCCATTCCCGCACCTGCGAGCGAACTTTGTGGGAACCGACGATTATGCCGGAGGAAGAGTGGCCACCGAGCATTTGATTGCCATCGGTCGTAAACGCCTGGCGTATATCGGCAGCCCGGATCTGAGTTCAGCCGCCGACCGCTTCCGCGGCTTCCGCATGGCCCTTCGCGATCGGGACATCCCGCTGCGCGATGAATTTGTCGTCTCCAATCCGCAGGTGGAGGACCTTGGTGACGATGCCGGTTATGACATGATGCAGGCACTGCTCAAGCGGCGTTCGAGGCCTAACGGCGTCTTCTGCCACAATGACGTTGTTGCGATCGGCGCCATGCGCGCCACGCTGGATGCAGGACTTTCGATTCCCGGCGATATCGCCTTTGTCGGCTTCGACAATGTACGTTATTCGAAATATCTGCAGATCCCGCTGACTTCCGTCGATCAGTCGACCGGGCAGCTTGGGGATGCAGCCGCCCAACTGGCGCTTGACCTGATCGGAAAGAAGGTGGACAAGCCCAGAACCATACTGCTCGCGCCAACCCTGGTGGTCCGACAATCGACGATCGGTACGGCTTCTACGAGCGTAGACAGGGTCGAAGAACATCGCCTGAAAGATGCAAAGGATGCTTCCAGAATCGCGACAAAGAAACAACCCAGGAAAAAGGGACGTTCTAAAAACAAAGTGTTATGACGTCAGTCCTTACTCCTGTGCGCTCGACACACTCGGCGCGCATTATCCTTTCAGTCCAGCCGCAGTCTCGCGATCCTCGATCGCCGGAACAAATCGCTGCGCACGATAGACCATGACCGGCACCTGCGCCGGAGCCTTCACCCGGATCCTCCCCGCCTCGATGTGGATTGGAAATGAAACAGACTTGTCGGTGCTGAGAGACCGGGCAGTGACCGCGTCAGAATCCCAGTGAGCCGGCAGGGGATACTCAAGGTCACCCCCGGCTCGCGAATAGAAGGCCAGCCGATTATCGTCGACCGGGCATGTAGTCGATTCGTTCGTCGCAATCGTCAATGAATTCCAAACCACCTCGTAGTAGCTGCCACTCATGTCCGCGGTGATCTTCGATTGTGAGTCAAGGTGCAATGTGCGGTGCGATCCTGCTCGTGTGTAAGACGTAACTCCAAGCTTGTGTACCTTGTTATACGGAAGCACCACGAGATAGTAATAGTCCGTGATACTTTTTCGATCTGTACGGTGCTCATACCAGACGCCCGGGCGGCTGTTCCAGAAGAGGTTTTGCTGAACGTGCAGGCCTCCGCCTCCAGCGCTGCCGAAGATAGCAGACTTACGGTAAACGATCGCCGTCAAAGGAATCTGTTCACCGCCAAGTGGTGATGGTTTCGGCTCTGGTCCATCCACGGAAAGCGCCAGTTTGCCCACCATCGGATATCGGAACTGCTCAGAGCAAACATGTACGCCGCGCTTACGGAATTCTTCGATCACGACCCATTTGCCATCCACGAGATTTCTATACCCGCTGGCAGGATGCTTAGGATCCCAATCATTGCGAATCGTAAACCAGGAGAGAGCATCGATGAGCATAGCGTCTCGCAGCTTGTAGCGCTTCATCATCGCATCGATGCGGCGGGTTGCCCAGCCCCCGGACACATACTTCGCCATTCCCACGATGTACGAATCTTCGCCGTCCCAGGCACGGCTTTTCCACACGGCTCCGTTGGGCTCGCGCGCGATAAAGTCGAGGTCGAATTGGGGGCTGCTCTTGTAAGCATCGTCATAGTTCACGTTCACGCTCACGTTGGCATTGAGGAGGCGGCTCTCACCTTTCACCTGCATCAGCTGCTCATAGGTGCCGAGACTTGCGTTGACGACGTCTTCGGAAGGGAAGCCCGTATCCTGCCCGTCGTAGACCCA
>CAZZVA010000223.1:0-4860 GCA_964657345.1 uncultured Acetobacteraceae bacterium
CGAATACTATCCTTTGTCGCTCAATTCGCTGGTAAACGCGTGCAATCAGAAATCGAATCGCGACCCGGTGATGGTTCTGGATGAAGGGACCGTGCGAAACGCGGGAGGCTCGCTCGGCACCAAGGGCATGGTGGCCTTCCTTCGGGATTCGCGAGCGACCAAGTATGAGCATCGTCTCTCCGAGGTGTTGAACCTGGGCCGCCGGGAAGAGGCCATCCTGTGCGAGCTGCTGCTCCGCGGGCCACAGACGCCGGGCGAACTGCGAGGCCGGACAGAGCGGCTGCACGCGATGGAAGAGATCGCGGACGTGCAGTCGGCTTTACAGAAGATGATGGAGCGGGACCCGCCGCTGGTAGTGGTAGTGCCTCGCCAGCCAGGGACAAAAGAGGTTCGCTATGGACATCTGCTGAGCGGAACACCGTCAATGCCTTCTGCCGGCGATCCCAATGTCGCGGGCGGTCCGGACTCGAAGAGCCGGATAGCCGCATTGGAAGAGCAGCTCGGCAGTCTGAAAGAGAAAGTCGACACACTCGATGCAAAGCTGGAGCAGTTACTGACACAGTTGGGTTAAGCTGCTCCTTTCGCGGATATCAGGCAGTGGAACGAAGCGACACCTCGGCGCGTATCTATGACTAGACTCGATGGATCCTTTGACCACCTCATCGAAGGACATCAAGCAAGGGGGAAGCCAATGAGCAGTCCAATCCTGATGCATCTGCCGGCGATGACCGACCAGCAGCGCAACAGCTTTTACGTCAGCTATAACGCTGAGCAGAAAAGCGAGGTTGCCGGCGTCCTGCTCGCTGTCTTCCTTGGCGGCATTGGAATCCATCACTTCTACCTGGGCCGTACCGGCCTGGGCGTGCTGTACCTGGTCTTCGGTGTGACCGGCATCCCCTGGCTGATTGCGCTGGTCGAAGCCTTCTTCATGCCGGGACGGGTGCGGCGGTACAACGCCGAGCTGTCGAATTATCTGGCTGCCGTGATCACGGGTCAGGCCGTTGCCGCCGGCGTCGGGACCCTGCCAGCGCCTACCGTGTACTGTCCGGCATGCGGCGCCTCGACACACGGGGGCCTCCACTTCTGTGGCCGCTGCGGCGCTGCGATCGCTTCGTAGCAGGGCCTCTGGACGATCCTGTGAATGCTGAACTGACGCGCGCCTTCCTGCTGCGACTGCCAAGTGTGGTCGAGACTATGCAGTGGGGTGCGAACCTGGTGTACTGGGTAGGCGACAAGGCGATCGGCGGCAAGATGTTCGCCCTGATCAATCTGGATGAGCCGAAAGACCCTGCCCTGCCGGACCCCGTCCTGTCTCTGTATGCCGGCCCGGAAGCCTATCCGCTGCTGTTGGAACAGGAAGGCGTGATCCCTGCGCCTTACTTGGCCCGCAACTACTGGGTGGCGCTGCAACACTGGCAGGTGTTCCGCAAGACGGAATTGGAACGACTATTGAAATCCGCACACCAGGGCGTGCATGCGCGACTTCCAAAACGCACACGCGATGCGCTCAATCTACCGGCGAAAGAACAGGCTGCCATGATCGCAGCACGCAGAAAGGCGCTGGCACAAAAGGAAACCAGCCGAAACTGAGCGCGGGCAGCACGCGTCAGACTGTGATGTTCTTTCGGCGGGTGACGTCAACTACATGTTTGTATGACCGGCGCGCATCTCTTCATTGAATGCAGGCTTGGTCGCAGCCAATGCAGCATCCAGTTTCGCGTGATAGTGGGCGGATTTCTCCATGAGCCTGGGCGTGGCTGCTGCAAAGTCATTCCCATCCGAGAGGGTCAGCCAGCCTTCCCCCGCCTGGGCCTGGATGTCGGCTCGCATCTCGTCCACAGTCGTGTTCAGATACTGCGCGTCCCGCGGGTCGGTCATCCATACAGGCTCATTGTTTCCGAGCACGCCGGAAAGCCAGAACGCTTTCAAGGCCACGAATTCACGACGCTGCTCAGCCGTGGTGTCCGCAAAAATGAATTTCTTCTGCCACCGGCTGTAATAGCGCGTAGTCACCGGAACCGGCTGGCGATTGCCGGACTTCAGCATCTCGAGCTGTCCCTGGTCAAGCGTCTTCCGGATGGCATTGTAGATAAAGCCCTCCGCGAAAGGCTGCTCGGGTGCGGCAACAATCTCGGCAAATGTAACTGTCACTGCAGCCGAGATTTTGGCGTGGAGTGCGGATTCCTTACCGTCCTCAAGCGCGACGGTGCCGTGCACCAGAAAGGTATCCGCGCCCGAAGTGGACAGATGCAGCGGCCAGCGAAAATCGCGAATGGAGATCGGCAATCCCGCCAGCGTCACATAGGCCTCCGGACGAGGATTTCTGAGCCGCCTCGCAGCCTCGGCAAGATGGCTGACCAGACCTTCCTGCATCTCGGGAGCGCCTATCTGAAAGGCCTCGCTCAATTCCATCAGCAGTGCAGGCTTCCCGGCGGCCTCGCTACTGGTCCCGAAACGATAACGGTAGGTGGGTCGACCTGCTGAATCCGCACCCTGATCGGCGGAGATGATTTTAAGTCCGGCGGTCGCAGCAGCCTGTGTGAAAAAAGGAGTGGTGGTGTCTATTAGTGTCATGAAGTCAATTCGTTTCCTGAAATCTCCCCCTATTGTACTGGGCTGAAGTTCGTGACCGCGAGGCTCTCCGGCGAAAGCGTGCCCTGGGAAACGATCTGAGGCAGCCGGGCTATCGCTCGGGAGGCTTCGCCATGCAATGGCGATAACTTGAGTGCCTCTTCGTATGCATCGCGAGCCTCGTGCCATTCCCCTGCCTCTGCCAGGGATGCGCCAAGATCGCACCAGCTTTGAAAGTCCGCATGCATTCCCAGCAGTTGCCGATAGCATGCCGCCGCAAGTCTGTTTTCTCCCTTGGCGCGAAGCAGGCTCGCCAGGCTCTGCAGTGCGGCAGAGAACCGTGGTCGCAGCAGGATAGCGCGTCGATAGCATTCCTCCGCGCGAGTGCTGTCTCCCAGCTCTCTGATCGCGTTCCCCATATTCAGAAACACCTCGGGTGACCGCGGCTGCAGCGTCAGCGCGCGCCGATACGCATCGCCGGCAGCCGCAAATCGCTTCTGCTGAAAAAGGGCCAGTCCAAGCGAGTTGAAGCTGGAGGCATTTTGCGGATCGAGAGCGATGGCAGCACGATACGCCGCCTCAGCCGCCTCCGGGTGTCCGGCCCGCAAGTGAATCTGACCGGCTCCCGCATGCGCGGCGACCGAGGAGGGATCAAAATGCAGCGCCTTGCGCAGGCACGCCGCCGCAAGAGGGTCGTTGCCACCGGATGGCTTCATGGCGATCAGGACTTCCGCAACTTTCACATACGCAGCAGCATTGCAGGCATCGAGGCCAAGGGCGCGCCAGTAGCTTTCCAGCGCTGCTCCGAGCCGGCCGAGGCGGTGCAACGCTTCGCCGAGCGCGTGATGCACCTGCGCGGATTTTGGCAGCCGCTGCGATGCCACCTGCAGAAGCCGATGGGCGGCAGCGTCATTGCGAACCGTTAGAGCGATCAGACCCAGGAGAAAAACAGCGTCCGGGTTGTGCGCATCCATCGACTGCACTTCCTGGTAGAGCGCCGCAGCCTCGCGCAGGCGGCCCCCCTCATGATGTTCCAGTGCGACGCGCAGGGTAAGAGCAACTGCTTCTGTTGCGGAAAGAGTCACCGGAAAGGTTCGCGTCATGGATGAAATCTCCTGTTGCCAACCTACATTCGCATCTTCCGGGCAGAACAGTTTTCTCGATCTTCTCGGCATGCCACGTTTCGATTTGGTCCGCACTGTCCAATAAAGGAATTCTCCAGGCACCCGGCACATTTCATTGACAGGAGAGACTGATGCACACGCGATCCCATTTCGCGACTGGCGCGTACAGCAGGATGCAGGTAGAAATGGTGGCATGGCCAGGAAACACAGCATGGATGCAGCGCAACCGGGTGGAACAGGCGCGACCGCCTTTCTGTTGGCGGGAGAAGACCGGCAAAATCACGACACTGTTGACATTCACAGCCCCTTCGATGGGCACACCATCGCTGCAGCATGCCAGGCAAGCCATGGAGACGCGGAAGAAGCACTGGCGGCGGCAGAACAGGCATTTTCAACCACCCGTTCCCTCTCCTCCGGTCAGCGTGCAGCCATCTGCAACGCGGTCGCCGATCGGTTGCGCAGCGAGAGCATCGACATGGCGAGAGGGATCGCGCTCGAAGCCGGCAAACCGCTGGCAGATGCCACGCGCGAAGTCAGCCGTGCTATCGATACCTTCCGCATCGCAGCGGAAGAGGCAAAGCGGATCGGCGGAGTTGTGCAGCCGCTTGACCTTGCCGCGCTGCCTTGGGCAGACAGCCAGACCATAAACGGACGCAGGATGAGCATGACGCGGAGACTGCCGATCGGCACCATCCTCGGCATTACCCCTTTCAACTTTCCGCTGAACCTGGTTGCGCATAAAGTAGCGCCTGCCATCGCTTCCGGCAATCCCATCCTGATCAAGCCGGCACCCCAGACGCCGTTCACGGCGCTTCGTCTGGGCAGGATGGTGGTGGAAGCCGGGTGGCCCGCCGGAGCCATCAGTGTATTACCCTGCTCCAATGAAGTGGCAGCGACCCTGGTCGCCGATCCTCGTCCGCGCATGTTGTCGTTTACAGGCAGCGCTGCCATCGGCTGGCACTTGAAAGCCCAGGCAGGCAAGAAGAGGGTAACGCTGGAGTTGGGCGGCAATGCCGCCGTGATGGTTCATGACGATGCAGACCTCGACCTGGCCGCACAGAAAATCGTTGCCGGCGGCTTCAGCTATGCCGGGCAGAGCTGCATCTCTGTGCAGCGCGTTTTCGTGCAGAAGCTGCGCTGGCAGACACTGGCGCAGAAGATCGTC
>CAZZVA010000224.1:0-4797 GCA_964657345.1 uncultured Acetobacteraceae bacterium
CGATTCCATGCACGAGAAAGCCGGGATCGAACCGGCTTCCCCTGACAACTCATCGGTGCCAGCAGAAGAGGCGGCGTCTCCTGATCATCCGGCGGAAGAGGAATCACAAACGGGCGACACGATCCTCGAACCCACACAGCCCCAAACCGTTCCCGAGGAGCACTGATGGCCAACGAAGAAAAGCTGCAGCGGCTGCAGAAGATCATCGCAGCAGCCGGCGTGGCGTCACGCCGCAAGGCTGAAGAACTGATCCTGGATGGCCGCGTGCAACTGAACGGCAAGGTCATCAAGGAGCTGGGCACCAAGGCCGATCCAGACAAAGACCATATCCGCGTCGACAATCGGCTGCTGCACGGCCCGGAGAAGCATCGTTACTTCATGCTCAACAAGCCGAAAGGCATTGTGACGACCGTCTCCGATCCGCAGCATCGCGCCACCGTCGCGCAGTATTTTGAGCGCTCCGGCGTGCGGGTTTTCCCGGTTGGACGGCTGGACTTTGAGAGCGAAGGCCTGCTGCTGGTCACCAACGACGGCGAGCTGACCAATGGCCTGACGCGCGCCTCGGCCAAGGTAGAGAAGACCTACCTGGTGAAGGTCGCTGGTATTCCGGCAGAGAACAAGCTGGAGCAGATCCGGCGCGGCATCATGATCGAGCGCGGCAAGCCGGGCACACGCGAAGGGCGGGTGCTGTCCGAGCCGGTAAAGGTGACACTGGTGCGCGAGGCCGAAAATCCGTGGTACGAAGTCATCCTGACCGAGGGTCGCAACCGGCAGATCCGCAAGCTGTTTGAAGAGATCGGCCATCATGTCGAAAAAATTCGGCGCGTCGGCTACGGGCCGCTGGTTCTCGATGTCGAGCCGGGAGAATTCCGCGAACTGACGGAACGGGAGATCTTTCTGCTGACCAAGGCCTCGAAGCGAAAGACTGCTGAACCCGGGGCGCCGCCGCCGAAGCCGGCTTCACTTGTGAATCGTCCGAAAAAGCGGCTGCAGAAAATGGAGTCGACGGTACTGCCGCCCCCCAAAAAGAAACCTGCGAAGAAGCGTGTTAGGCCAGGCATCAAGTCCGGCCCCAAAAAACAGGCACCGCGCTTCGGCAGCGCGCTCAGGAAGACGAAAGGCCGCTGATCAAGCGGCCTTCAGAGTGCATTGAATTTAAATATGGCAGCTGACAGCGCCGCGCTTTTCCAAATATTTCTGGTGATACTCTTCCGCCCGCCAGAAGGTCTGGGCTGGAACCACTTCCGTCACAATGGGACGGCCGAAGCGCTTGGCGGCAGTCAGCTCCTCGATCACCTTGCGGGCCGTCTGCTCCTGCTCGGGTGAGTGGAAGAAGATTGCGCTGCGATACTGGTGGCCGTGATCGGGTCCCTGCCGGTTGAGCGTGGTGGGATCGTGCAATTCAAAAAACGCCTTCACAATCGTCTCGTAGCTTACTTTCGACGGATCAAAGTCCAGTTCCACTACCTCTGCATGACCGGTGCGGTCAGTGCATACGTCCTTGTACGTGGGCCGTTCCAGCTGGCCGCCTTCGTAGCCGACAGCAGTCTCCGTCACCCCGGGTATCTGTCCGAAGCGTGCCTCCACTCCCCAGAAACAACCAGCGCCAAATGTTGCCTTTTCCATAGTCATCCTCAGTGATTGGATGCCATGGAAGAGCTGAAGGCTGCGGAGAATCCTGGCAAGTCCGCCTCACTGTTATTTTCGAGCGTGGCTCCAGGTCGGGATCCAGCCCAGGATCAACAGCAGGGAATGGTTGCCCTGGGTAAGATCGTGGTTGCCAAGCTGATAGCCCGCCAGCGCCGTTACCGAGTTTGAGAGTTTGTAATTCAGGCCGGGGGTGACATAGCCCATGGTGTTGTTGCCGCTATACCAGTCAGCCGCCACACCCATTCGCGCATTGATCGTCTGCTCTACGGCTGCCATGAGGCCCGCGCGGTTTGCATGATCCATCACTCCGGCGGTGAAGTCGTACACCCCGGTGCTGACGCGCGTGCCACTGTGAAAGCTCTTCGCCCCTTCCACATAGAACGAATCACCCAGGGTATAGGTACGTCGCATCACGGGAACGAATACTTCGTTCCCGGCGATCAGCGTGAAGTCATGACTGCGGGTGTCGTAGAGCTTCCACTTGAGCGTGGGCACAATCGCCAGCATCGATGCCGTCGGCGCGCTGACAGAAGGCACATTGATCCCGGCTTCCATATTGCGACCGATGCCGCGCACCATGCGCGAGGTGAGAGAGGCAGAGGGAGACGTATCCCCGACGGTCGCGTCCCATTCGAAGTAGGTTTTGCCCGCATCCATGATGTCGGCACTGGGCACGTTGAAGATCGTCTGCTGTCCATGCGCAGGAAGAATCGCTGCAGAAAGCAGCAGGGACGCAGCGAATTGTAGAGACACTGAAAGCGTTAAATTTTTCACGGAATTGTCCGACCCATAGATCGCCTCGAGACTCGGTTTATCGGGCGGCCTGTGTTGCCGCATACTCTGCGTCCCGGACAATGCCTTCATCGGCTCATTTCTGAGAATGATTCAAGAAAGGACCACCCTTTCGTCACTGCTAAACGGCATTGCGATCTTCCGAAGCAGTCATGCGACGATAGCCGTATCGCAATCATCGGAAATCACCTTGTCCATGCCGGTCTGAACATGCCGCCTCCTCGTGTCGGAGA
This sequence comes from uncultured Acetobacteraceae bacterium, assembly GCA_964657345.1. Lineage (GTDB taxonomy): Bacteria > Acidobacteriota > Terriglobia > Terriglobales > Acidobacteriaceae. Next base: position 2,676 of record CAZZVA010000224.1, read on the forward strand.
AATCATCCATGTCGCCTGAAACGAGGGCGCCCCTCGCGGCACACCGGGCCGCCGAGACGCGCCGGTCTGTTCATCCGGATGTGATCCTCGCCATCTGCTGCATGAGCCTGCTGCTGGTCGGCATGGACGTCACCATCGTCAACGTGGCGCTTCCAGCGATTCAGAAGGACCTGCATGCAAGCCTGGCCGGCCTGCAATGGATCATGGACGCGTATACGCTGGTCGTCGCGAGCCTGCTGATGCTGTCGGGTGCGATGTCCGATCGCTTCGGACGCCGGCGTGTCTTTCAGATCGGCCTCACTCTGTTCATCGCGGGATCGCTTCTCTGCAGCATGGCGCATAGTATCGGCCAGTTAATCGCCTATCGCGCGGTGCAGGGTCTCGGTGCTTCCATGCTCAACCCGGTCGCCCTGTCGATCGTTGCGAATGTTTTCAAGGATCCGAAGGAACGGGCACGCGCAGTCGGCATCTGGGGCGCCGTCGGAGGCGTGTCGTTCGCACTCGGCCCGCTGCTCGGCGGAGCACTGACACAGTTGGTCGGCTGGCGGTCGATCTTCTGGATCAACCTGCCGCTCGGCATCCTCGCCGTTGTGCTGGCCGCGCTGTTCGTACCGGAATCCAAAGCCGCGAAGACACGTGCGTTCGATCCCGTCGGACAAGTGCTGGTGTTCGCCGGCCTCACCACCCTCACCTATGCTGTCATTGATGGGAGACACCACGGGTGGTCTTCCCCGCTTATCATCGGCATCCTCATTGCGTCGGCAGCGTCGCTGATTGTCTTCCTCTGGCACGAGCCCCGACAAAAAGAACCATTGGTTGACCTGCGCTTCTTCCACAGCGTGCCGTTCACCAGCGCAACGCTTCTTGGCGTGTGTGCCTTCGCTTCTTTTGCCGGCTTCCTGTTTCTGAATGCGCTGTATCTGCAGCGAGGGCGCGGCTTCTCCGCTTTCCACACCGGCCTCTGCACACTGCCGTTAGCCGCAACGATGATGATATGTTCGCCGCTCTCGGGAAAGCTGGTCGCCAGCTACGGCACACGCCCATCTTTGCTCGCGTCAGGAGCCGGCTTCGTGCTCAGCACGCTTCTCCTCACCAGTCTCACCATCACGACGCCATTGTTCGTGCTGCTCCTCGCTTATGCACTGTTCGGCGTAGGGCTCGGCATGGTCAATCCCGCTATCACCACCAATGCCGTCGCCGGCATGCCCCTGGCGCAGGCCGGAGTCGCTGCTGCGATCGCCTCCACCTCGCGCCAGGTAGGAGCTGCGCTCGGCGTGGCAGTCGCAGGGACAGTCGTCAACGCAGGCCGCGCGAGCCAGTCGAACTTCACACAGGCAACGCATCCCATCTGGTGGATCATGACTGGCTGCGGAGTTGTCGTCGTGGTGCTCGGATGGATCGCCAACACAGCGTGGTCCCACGAAAGCGTGGTCAAGGTGGCATCCCTGCTGGAAACGCCGGCTGGATGAGAAGGCAGTCTGGAGAGGGAAGATGGTGCACCCGAGAAGATTCGAACTTCTGACCCTTCGCTTCGGAGGCGAATGCTCTATCCAGCTGAGCTACGGGTGCCCGCTAACAGGATACTACGACGCATTTATCCGGTTCCATCCGTCTCTTCGCATCCTGTAACCTTCGGCGGCATCTGAGAGATTGGGCCTACCATCTGCTCCCACTCCGTTTCGAAGAAGGACAACATCATGAGTACTCAAGAAGCATCGCAGCCTGGCGATACCCTGCAGTCCGGCGCCACCATGCGCGTCGCGCAGGTACCGAAAGCCGGCGCCCCGTTTGAGCTGATCACCCGGCCCATCCCCAGGCCACCTGCGCAGCATGTCCGCATCCAGGTACAGGCCTGCGGCGTGTGCCACAGCGATTCCATCACCAAGGAAGGCATCTTCCCGATGCAGTATCCCCGCGTTCCGGGCCACGAGATCATCGGCCTGATCGACGCCATCGGCGACGGCGTGAAGCCCTGGAAAATCGGGCAGCGGGTCGGCCTGGGCTGGTATGGCGGCCACTGCGGCATCTGCGAGCCGTGCCGGCGCGGTGACCTGGTCGCCTGCCAGAATGCCAGCATCCCCGGCATCACCTACGACGGCGGCTATGCGGAATATGTCATCGC